>CAZAXM010000050.1:0-12912 GCA_964489095.1 uncultured Ruminiclostridium sp.
GTGTTGTCAATCATATTTTTATCACCTCCTTTTCATCGAAAACAGGCAGGTCGTCGCCTTCGGTTTCGTCGGAAAGTACGCCTGTCGAAGCCGAGTAGGTCGTTGCGAAAACTGTTTCAGACGGACCGTACCATTTTGAATTTACGGCGGCATAAACAGTGAACGAGTATTCCTTGCCGCCCGTTAAACCTGTTATTAAAGCGGAATTAGACCGGATAGTCTTTTCGGTATATTGCGTGCTTCCGTCGCCGCTTTTCACGATATAGCCGCCCGCGCCGTTTACCTTTTCCCAGACGAGTAGGACCGACTCAACATCGGGTATCGCGACAACGTTAAACGGAACGTTCCTTTTCCGCGCGACAAAGCCGCTGTCGTTGATAAGCTGGCTTGTATACTTAACGATATCGCCGTCGTAAACGTAGGACGAGTGTGTACCGAGGACGTCCTTAACGACAATTTTTACACTGCCGCGTCCGTCGGTTATTGTTCGTTCGAGGCTTACGGTCGGGGAAACGTACTTGTCACCCGTGTCGATCGTTCCACCGCCGTCGGGACTTTCGGGATTGTCAACAAGGTCGGCGAGATCGATAGAGCCTGTTTTAAGTCCCATCGCCGCGTAGTATTCCTCTTTTGAAGCAAAACCTATGGTAATGCTTGTTGAGCCGGACGGGATATAGAAAATGTAGGGGGCTGCGGAAGACGAGCTGCTTTTGTAGCGGGCGGCGATCCTTCCCGAAACGCAGCCGTTTTCAAACGCGAAATCGCTTCCTGAAGGAGTGTGCCCCGGCGGGTAGAGGTTGTCCCAGACGAACGCCATTCCGTAGGAAAATGCTCCGTAGTTGTTAAAAGACAAGTAATCCTTCGTTGTCCCGTCAGCCTTGGTCAGCTGAATTTTAAAGAAGTTTTTTCCGCTCAGCGATTCCGAAGAAACGTGAACAAGATCTATCGCGGTTATTTCATCGCCGTTGTAGAGGGCACGGTCGAAAATGTACAATTTGTCCTGTTTAAACGGGATATCCGGGAGGGTCGTCCAGTCGTCGGCATTAGTCGTGCCGGATTTGATAACCGTGCCGTTCGGAGCGGTTTTTCCCAGCCCGTAAACAATTTCGCGGTTAAGAATGAAGCAGTCCTGCGCGCCGGTCAGAACCTCGTAATCGCTGTCCTGATAATGCACCTCCTCGATGTTGTGGATAAACTTGTAGCTCTCGTCGTTAGAGATAACGATAGCGTCGCCGACGGTAAAATCTGCGTCAATCGCACCCATATTGCTGAAATGCAGACCCTTACCGAGTTTTGCGCCGATAAATCCGCCTGAAATGGTAAGACCGTTTGTGACCTTAGCGCGGATAGTGCGGAGAGAATCGGAATCGTGGGTGACGGTGATACCGTCCAGACCGGTGTAACCGGGCGTTGAGAGCCTTCCATCATCTTCGATAAGAAGGTTTGCACCGATTTTAACGCCGCCGAGGTTTTTCTTGGTAGCGGGCGCAGCGGAAATGATGTTCGTATCGGGGTCAATGTCGATGCCCTCGCCGTTTTTGTATTGAATGCTCACGAAAAGGTTTCCGTTTTCGTCGATATCCATACCTGAACCGAGATTAAGTCCGATCGCGACAGGGTAAGAGTTCAATTTCTCGTTCCCGTTTTCATCGGTCGGGTATTCGTATTTCAGCCCTGAACCGAGGCAAACGCGCGTGCGGACATCTCTCGAAGAGTCCTTGACATTTTCAAGTCCCTCGCCGAGCACGATCGAACCCATTTCATCGTAGTATGCGTCGCCGCCGTTGTACACAGCGTATTTGGTGGAGAGCAGACCGTCGTGGTCAATTTTTATGCCGCTGCCGGTGGTGTATACGCCGCCGAGGTTTTCCGCGCCGCCGTAGCCTGCGGGACGGAGGGAATACTTTCCGTCTGCTTTATGAATACCTCTGCCTGAGGTTGTCATTGCTTCATCTATGCGTTTTTCCGTCTGACTTCGCGTGCTTACCGATGAAGTTGCGGTCTGTTTCTCGTTGAAAATAAGGTCGGGCGCGGCGCAGACAACCGAATGCCATCTTCTGTAACGCCATTCCTGACTTGTAACAAGACCGACTACACTCCTGCGCTGGTCAATATCCCCGCCGTAGCAGCGTATAACATCGCCCACGTCAATCGTGGGATCGCCGTAAAGCTCCGCCGTTATGCCGCGCTGTTTAAAACCGTCAATAAAATCAAGCCACGCGTTATTCACCTCGTCATGCTGTTCATCGCTAAGCTCTGAAAGCATAGGATTTTTCGGAAGGGCATACGTTGCGGGTGCAGCCTGTGCGTCCGTCTGCACTGCCGAGGAAATGTAATTTTTAACATTTTGCCCGCAATATGACGTAAGGCTTTTTATGTAAGCGCGCGTGTCGGTGACGTAAATACTTTTCCGTTCGGCGGCGGTAATCTTTTTATCAACAATTATCTCGGAGGAATCATCGCTGTCCGTTGCGTAGCGCGCGGAAATAATACGAAGCGCGCCGGTCCTGTCGATAACGGCATAGGCGCAAATGAGTGAAGCGCACCACATTATGATATCGCGGCAGCTCTGAAGCTGGCGGCTTTTCGCATTCAGGGAAACTTCCGTATTCGGAAGCCCCTCGTCCATACCGCCAAATTCAACCCCGCATTGCTTACACAGCCTGTTAAAAAACCAGTCCGCCTTCCCGCTGCTTTGCGTTATCCATTTTTCGGGAGGACAGTCGAAAAGCGTTCCGTTATCATAGGCGGTAAAATAAACCGCGTTCTTTTTTCTTTTTACAGTTTTCCCGTCAACACGGTAAACGCCGAGAGGAACATTCTCCCAGCCCAGCGCAGTTTTAAGCCCGTAAACCGGCTCGATAACAGCCCCCGAAAAATCCCGCCCAAGTGCGTTGTCGTCGTAGATCCCGATTTTAAGACAGCCAAGATTGAAAGTGCCGATCTTGTAGTTTCCGCAAAGCTCGTGACTGATTTTGAGCGAATTTTTTACGACAGCCGCGTCCGTTATTGTAATCTCCGCCCCGTCCGAAAGCGTTATTTTTCCCGTTATTCTGTCTGTAATAACACTTTTGGATAGTGCCGTTTTATATGCTTCGCTAACCTGATACATTTTTCCTCCTTAGTATTCTACAAGGCGGCAGCTTACCTCCCAGTAGCTTCCCGACGTGCTGCCTTTTTGCTGTTGATAAAAAACACTTTTCAGCTCGGTCGCGTACATATTGCACTTGTAATAACCGCACGCGGCGGGATCAAGCAGCATAACCTCAAGCTCAGGTTCAGCAAGACTCACGTGAAGCGTGTCAGCCTGACTTCCGCTTAAAATCCACCTTACCTCGCAGGTCTTGACTCCCGCACGTACTCTTCTGCGGTGCATTGTTCCCGTTTCGTCCGAGCGGCTGCTGTCCGCGCTGTCAACGTCCGTTGTGTCAACGCGGTAATATGTCGGAGCAGGCAGCGCCGTTCCGTTAATTTTTAAAAAATACATTTCTCCTCCTATTCCGCTCCATTTGTGATTCGGCTTCGGCGGTCAAGGTACTGCATAACCGTTTCGCCTATCACGTCCCCGTCAAGTTCAACCGAAGCGTGCAGCTCTATCGGCGGAAGCGCGCTGTTTTCGCTCCTGCGCCCGCCGCTGTCCGAAAATCCCGCCGCCGTCTGAACAAAATCGTTCGCGACCGCCGTCCCGGTGCCGCCCGCCGCAGCATATCCGATTGAAGCCGCGGAAATAACCCTGTTTGTTTCAGCCGTCTGCGCGGCAATGATCCTGTCTATATAATCTTCTGTCATTTTCTCTCTCCTTTCTGCTCAAACGCCTCAGACAGCGTTTTCGGAAACAGCCTCGGCGCGTTAAATGCCGCAAGACAAAGCGCGGCGGTGTTGAACGCAAGATACTCGTTCATACGGTAACGTTCCGCGCTTTTTTCGTCATCAGCCTCGCAAAGCTCATAAAGTTCCGCAGCTGTCATCTGCCATAGTTTTTCCGGAAACGGGCAAATCTTGACTGCGCTCCGCCGAAGCTTTTCCGTCAGTTTTCGGGCGGAGATTTCTCCCCGCCCATATCGAAAAAACCCGACGCTTCAAGCGCTTTCGCAATAACCCCGTTAAGCCCGCGAAGCGTTCCTCCCTCGGAAATGTAGTCGTCAAAAACCGTGTAGATCTCGCCGCGCGTTATTTCGGGCCGAAGTCCCTCGATAAGTGCAAAAAGAAATTCAACCGCGACCTTAATTTCAGAAAGCCGCTTAGCGCCCTCATAAATCGAGCAGCCGAGCCGTTCCTCAAGCTTAACAGCCGAAAAAGCAGTCAGCCGAAGCATATAGCTTCTTCCGTTTACTGTAAAATCCGTGTAAGGCAGCATTCAATCCCCTCCTTAGTCAAGGCTATGCACAAGCGGCGTTGTCGGAATGGACGTGACCGTAAATTCCATAACACCGTTCGGATTCATACTTTTTATTTTTGTGGAAATCTGACCCGTCCAGGTGAAAAAAGTCCCGTCGGGAAATTCAAGCTTCTGCGAAACCGCCGTTCCCGCGCATTCAATCGCGCGTGCCGTTTTGTACGCAGCAGCAGTCTGCTCCGACGTAACATTAGGGTTATCGTCACTGCTGTTGTAGTAAAATCCGAATGTCAGGTCGTCATATTTGTAAAGCCCGCCGATGTAGCGCCGCGCCGTATCAAGCAGATTCGTGATCTCCCTGCGCTCTCTCGTGCCGCCCATATCGGGCGTTGATTTAAGCCCGTAAAGACACTGCCCGTTAAGATAGAATTTTGTTCCGTTTGTTGAAAGTTCCATTTTTCCTCCTGTTACACCAGTATTCTTTTTCCGATTTCGTCAACGCGGCAGCTGTACCGCATTTTCTTTCGCGGCAGCCTTTCGCCGTAAAGCGTTTCCGAAATGCTTCTCGAAAGTCCCGCCGCAAGCATTTTCCCGTTCACCGCCGCAGCAAGCTGTTCAAGTTCGCCCGCAGTCTGTGCGTAAACGTCAAGCTGAACGGTTATCCTGCTCACACGGTCCTCTCCGTTTATGACAATTTCGCTGCTGTTTTCCGTTTCGGATATGCATATAAGCGGCGGCTTTTTTTCTCCGTCGTAATACGACAGTTCAACCGCGGCAGTTCCCGCCAGCTTTTCCGCTATAAATGGCTTTATATCAAGCATTTTCTGTCCCCCTTTCCTTGCTGATTTTTTTACAAATGCTCAACCGTCGCCGTAAGATAATCCACCGCGCGGCGGACGGCTATGACCCGACAGTCGGGCTTGGCGGAATAAACTGCCGCAAGATCGCCGCACTGAACTCCCGCGTCCCTCCGGCAATACAGCTTGGCGCGGCGCTTCACGGACTGCCCGCCGTTTTCCTCGTTAAGCTCATCGGGAAGCTGCTGAACATCAGCGTAAACAAATCCGAGCAGGGCAGGCGCGGCTTTTGTTCCGATATAATCGTCAGCCGTCCGCACGGGAGAATATATGTCGATCCTCCGCAGTCTGCTGCGAATAAGCTGCATACGCCGTCCCCACCTTTCTCGGATAATTTCTCAGCCTGCGCTTCATATCTTCGGGCAGACCGTCTATAAAGCTCATTGTTACCTCGCCCTCGGCACGCCTGTTTTCTCCCTCGGTGCCCGAACGGTTGTAATAAATAAGCGCAAGAGAAGCCTGAACGTCAATAAGCCGTTCGGGCAGCTTTTCCCGTCCTATGATGTCAAGAATCGTGTTTTCCGCCTGTAAAAGAAGAACGCCGAGGCGATTCTCATCACACTCGGCGTCAGGCGGCAGGAGAAGCTTTAAAAGCTCCATTGCCGTTTTCATATATGTCAATTCCTTTCCCATTCTGTGCATTTTCCGCCGGGGCTGTCCCGAACAGAAGTTATCTGCGCCCCGACGGCTGCGCTTTATTGTTTATCTTTTATCTCATTCCGCGTTCACAGCGGATACTGCAACGCACTTCCCGTCGCTGTTCACAAGCGCTGTACAAAGCTTTGCGCCGCTTGAAACGGTAACGCTTCCGTCTGCGGGAAGCTCCGTCCAACCTGCTCCGAGAGCATCGCCGAGCGAGGGCGCGGTAACGCTTGAACCTGTCTTGTAGTAAAGCTTGCCGCCGTTTGTATCGCCGCTTACGGTGAGAACTCCGCCGGAATAGCTGTTGGTAAGCGAGCCGAGCTGCCCGTAGCGTACCGAAACCGCCGACTTCTTGTTGTCAAACACAAAAATATCGTGGTAGACAAGTCCCTCTACAAGGCTTCCCGCAATACCCGGCGGGTCGCGGTGGATCTTATAATCCTGAAGCTTAACGGGCGCGGGCGCGCACATGGGATGTGTAATTATAAAGGAAACGCCCGCAGGAAGTCTGCGCTTTGGAACAGCGATGATCGAAACCCCGTCGCAGTCGCCGACCATACCCTTGAAAACAATTCTCTGCTGTGCAATCTCGGTAGCCTTTGTGAAGTTCACTGCGTCCTTTTTAAGCAGCTCGATAAAGCTGTTTGAGCAAAAAGCAACGCGGTTTTCGATTGGAAACTCCTCGTCGGTAATCGCCGTGTTGGCTGCGATAAATGCTTCATAGGCGTTTTCCGCCGTAAGCTCACCGTAGCTCTTCGTTCCCGCAAGCTCGGAAAGCTTTAAAAAGCGGTAACGGTCGATTTCGGGCACGATGACCTGTTCAATCTGTCGCTGGAGAGCCTTTCCCGCGTTTCTTACGCCTTCGGGTGAGTCCGCGGCGTAGGTCTTGTCGATGGTAAAGGTGAACGCCTTCTGCTGCGACATTCTCATTTCCTGTGTAGCGTCCTGAAGCTCGACGGGATTTCCGTAGCGGTTCATGCCGCCGTTCGGGTCGTAATCGTTCAGCGGCGCGGTTTCCATGGAAAAAACCGTTACCATCTGCGCATTTCCGAATGTCACGTCGTTGTTTACTCCCGCCGAGGATAAAAGCCCCTTGCGGATCGTTTCATCTACCTGCGCCGAATACTTTTCTGCTAAATTTACTGCCATAATAATTTCCTCTCTTTCTTTGTTAAACAGTTCGTTAATATGATTCAGGCGTTGAGCCCCTCAAGGAATGCGTCTGCGCCGCCGCTTCCCGAACACTTGGGAACATTTCCCCTCATTCTCTCGTTTACCCCGTCAAGCACCGCCTGTGTAAAGCAATTCTTAACGGCTTCGATGCTGGCTTCGCATTCCTCCGCCGAGGAAAGACTGATGCAGGCGGAAAGACGAGCGGGAAGACCGAGTTTTGCAAGCTTTTCAGTTGCGTCCGCGGCGAGTTCGCGTTTTTCCACAGCTCGTTCGCGCTCTGCGAGTGCCTTTTCCGTCTGTTTTCTGCGGAAATCGCTCTTTTCCTCGGCGTTCATTTTTGAGAGCTTTTCCGCCTCGGCAAGCTTTTTTTCAAATTCGTTCTTCTGTCTGATAAGCTGTTCATCAAGCTGCGCCTTTGTAAAAAGCTGCTCATTCGTTTCGTTTGTTTTCTTCTGTTCCATTCAGGAACCTCCTTTCAGATATTCGTAAGTTTGTCCCATAACTTACATTTTACAGCTTACCACTCTTTTTACGGACATACAATGACCCCGCGCAGACATTTACTGACATAATAAAAATGACGGTTTATGGCAAAGAAAAAACACCGCGTTGATAAAACGCAGTGTTTTCAGTAAGTGATTTATCCGGACTATAATTCAAACGCATATCGCGCAGTTATCGAAAATCGTAACCTCCGAAACAGGCGGAGAAAGAAGCCCGCCCTGTATAAGCTCAATTCCGTTTAAGTGAGCAGCCTGCCGCTGTGCGGGGTGTTCGATATTTTTCGCTATAACCGTTATTCCCTTACTTTGTGCAAGTCGGACGGTTGTTCGGACAAGCTCTTCGTCGAAGCTGTCGCCTGAATTTGTTATAAAGCTTGTTCCCAGTTTTATAATATCAACAAACGAATACTTTAGCGCAGAAAGCGGTAGATATTCGCTTCCGAAGCTGTCGATACAAACTCTTACGCCCATCTTTTTCAGCTTACCGAGCGTCGCCGAAGCCTCGTTACAGGCGAAAATAAACGCCGATTCGGGAACCTCGACAATCAGCGAGGAAGCTTCAAGTCCCGTTTCCGCAAGCGCGCTTCTGATAGCGCTTGCGACTGCTCCGCTTTGCATCTCATGGGTGGTAAGGTTCACACTTACGCTTACCTTCTGCCCGGTTCTTTCGCACATTCGCTTACAGAATGCGCACGCCTCCGGAAGCACCCAGAAGTCGATCGTGCTGTCGAGTCCGACCTTTTCCATAAGACGCATAAATACACGCGGCGAAATATAACCCGCATTTCGGCTTTTCCATCTTAAAAGCGCCTCGTAGTGATGAATTTCGTCGTCGCCGAAAACAGGCTGGAACGTAAGCTCAAAGTTTCTCATATTATCCGCGATACAGCGGCGCAGCTCCTGTTCGAGGTGATACGAAAGACCCGAAACTTCGCTCAGACCGGGTGTAAAAAAGGCAAAGGAATTTTTTCCATACTCATTAGCGCGGTAAAGCGAAAGAGTGGCGGCGCGGAACAAGTCCTCGCTCGTCGCAACAGAAGGTCCGTAAAGCGCAATCCCTATCGAGGTTTCAGCGTACTGTTCAACGCCGTCAATGAAAAACGGTTTGGAAAAACGCGCGATTATTTTTTTAGCAAGCTCCTGTGCGCCGTTTTCGTCCATATCCTTAAGTAAAATAAGCATAATGCTTCCCGAATAACGGTAAACGTGGTCGCCGCCGACGTCCTCGCCGCTTAAATATTCCGCCATCATACGAAGAAGGCGGTCGGTATAGCTCTGACCAAAAACCTCATTGAGAGAGCGCGTATTGGCGATTCTTACCGCCATTGCCGCTCCGGTATCGCCCTTTTTCAGCGATTCTTCTGTATCAAGGTCGAGCCGCGCACGGTTTCGGATACCGAGCATGTTGTCGAAAAACGCGAGCTTATAAAGCTGTTCGTTTTTATCTTCGATTTCCTTATCCATTCCGCAGCGTGTAATAAGGTCGGAAATGACCTGTGAAACGCTTCGGATAACTTTTCTGTCGTTGTATTTCCAGCTGTTGCTGCGCGAATATATTTCATAGAATAAAAGTCCCGAACCGGATTCGCCGCCGTAAATTTTCGATATTGCGAACGCGGTGAGCCCTTCTATGTGTTTTTCATCGCCGCGCGAGAAAAAATTGTCCGTAAACTCAAAATTCTTCAGGAGAAGGTCGAAATTCCGGCGTATGTACCCGTCAGTTTTTTTACCCATTTCCTCGTTCGTGTTATAACAGCACGCAAGCTTCAGCGAACCGTCCGAGCAGGGCAGATATGCGGCTATCCGATCAATTTCAAGGTAGCGCGCTATCATTTCAATTACGCGGTTAAGCGCCTTCTGCGACTGCGGCTCTTCCATCGTTACCGAGTAGATGCTGTTTATAAGCATCTGCTGTTCAACATTCGCGCCGAGCTGACGGTTTACAGCTTTCGCGTTTTCGACTTCGTTATAAAGCATTACCGATGAATGTGCGACGCGCGACAGGTTTTCAGCCAGCGTTTCGATAAGCAGCTCCATCTGCTTTTCCATATCCTTACGGTTCGTACCCGCGTGGAGAGTACCGCCGGTTTTATAATTGAAACGGATCGCAGCCTTTTTTTTACATGCATAGCTTTTTTTGGAGAAAGCGCTGCCGTCCGCGGTCTGTTCGCAAATAACTCTCCCGTTTTCGTCGTATATTACCGCGTCAACAAGCCCTGTCCCCGTCAGTGCGCGGAGAACACGTGCGATATAATCCCGTCCGAGAATTTCTTCAAGCCCTGCGCCGTTTCGGTTCATTTCGGATATCTTAAGCTTCTGGCGCTTTTCAAATTCGCTGAACACGCTGTCGTTAGGCATACAGTCGAGATATTCGTAAACGTCAAGCAAAATTCCCCCGAAGCTCCCGTCTGCGCCTGTTTTTTCACAGCAAAGATACGCCCAGTGAAGCTCGTTCCCGTGCTCCATACGAAAGTGCGTATTAAGGCGGGTCTGCGCGCTCGCCGCGAAGTCGTAGAACGCATTCATAAGCGGCGGGAAATCATCTATATAAACTATCTCGGATAAAGGAAGCGGAGAAGTATCCGTAAGCTCGTCATATTTTCCCAGAACACGGAGAGTAAGGCTTCCGCTTATGCCGATTTCAACTCTTACGCAGTTGTATTTTTTTAAGAGTTCTGAAAGAACATTCATCTCGTTTACCCTCCTGTTGCTTTTACCTTGTTAAAGTATACCACAACTCCCAACAAAAATCAATAGGTTTTGTTCAATTTTCCAACAGAACAGTCAATTTTCAGGAAATATTATGAATCATTTTTTCGGATTTCATTTCCTGCCCCCAAAGATGTGCTAAAAAAACGAAAAAAATCTATTGATTTTTGTCTTTTTTTGATATATAATAGTAGGGTGTTAATTTAAAAAGAAGAAAAGGAGAAAAGAAAATGAATGGAATAGGATTTGATAACAAAAAATACTTAAAAATGCAGTCCGAACATATCCGCGAGCGAATTTCCCATTTCGGCGATAAGCTGTACCTCGAATTTGGCGGGAAACTTTTTGACGATTTCCACGCTTCCCGTGTTTTACCCGGCTTCAAACCCGATAGTAAGCTTCAGATGTTGTTACAGCTTAAAGACGAAGCGGAGATCGTTATTGTAATAAACGCGGCTGATATTGAGAAAAATAAGGTAAGAGGCGACCTCGGAATTACATACGATACAGACGTTATCCGCCTTTTTAATGTGTTCACAAAAATAGGACTTTACGTTAGCAGCGTTGTTATAACCCAGTACGAGGGTCAGCCCTCAGCCGACGCATTCGGAAGCAGGCTTTCAGCTCTCGGAATAAAAGTTTATCATCATTTCCACATAAAAGGCTACCCGTCCAACCTGCCGCTTATTATGAGCGACGAGGGTTACGGACGCAACGATTATATCGAAACAAGCCGCCGCCTTGTCGTAGTAACAGCTCCGGGTCCGGGAAGCGGAAAAATGGCGACCTGCCTTTCTCAGCTTTACCATGAACATAAGCGCGGAATTAACGCGGGATACGCTAAATTCGAGACCTTCCCGATCTGGAATTTGCCGCTCCGCCACCCTGTAAATATCGCATATGAAGCGGCAACATCCGACCTTAACGATGTAAACATGATCGACCCGTTCCATCTTGAACATTATGGTGTTACGACAGTAAATTACAATCGTGACGTTGAGATTTTCCCTGTTCTTAACGCAATGTTCGAGAAAATTCTCGGCGAATCACCGTACAAATCGCCTACCGATATGGGCGTAAATATGGCGGGCAACTGCATTATTGACGACGAAGTTGTATGCGCGGCAGCAAAAGCTGAAATTATCCGCCGCTTTTACACAGCTCTCTGCGGACGGCGCAAGGGTGTTGTTACAGACGACGAGATCTATAAGCTTGAACTTATGCTTAATCAGGCACATATTACTCCCGAAGACAGAAAGTGCGTTTCTCCCGCGCTTGAACGTGAAAAGGCTACCGGCGCACCTGCTGCCGCTATGGAACTTCCTGACGGCAGAATAATAACAGGAAAAACCTCGAACCTTCTTGGCGCTTCATCGGCTTTATTACTTAACGCGCTTAAATATTTCGGCGGAATTGACGACAGCGTTCTTCTTATGTCGCCTGAGGTTATCGAACCGATTCAGAGCCTTAAGACCGACCATTTCGGAAGTAACAATCCACGCCTGCATACAGACGAAACGCTTATTGCGCTTGCGATTTGCGCAAACACCGATGAAAACGCCAAATGCGCTATGGAACAGCTTTCAAAGCTCCGCGGCTGTGAAGTTCATTCGACAGTTATACTCTCCTCGGTCGACGAGCGGACATTTAAGCGGCTGGGTGTAAACCTGACCTGCGAGCCGAAGTATGAATAATCGGCAATTACAGCAATATATGTAATCGGACATTATATAAGAGCTTCTTAGACGAGAGGCTCTTTTTTGTTTCAAATCGATCAGCTGTAAAATATCTGCAATAATTTTATTTTGCAGTAAAGCGTTAAAATCCGAATCTACCCCTTGATTTTTTACAGACAATATGTTAGAATAAAGTAAAAGGTTAGTCCGCGTTAACGGAGGAGAAAAATATGTCAAAAATTTATGAATCGGGCGAGATGTACCTCGAAACAATACTTGTACTAAAAAATCGGACGGGCGAGGTCCGCTCAATTGATATTGCGCGCGAAATGAATATCTCAAAGCCGAGCGTAAGCAGAGCAGTTGGTATTCTCAAAAAAGAGCATTATATCGAAATCGACAAGGACGGCTATATTACGCTTACCGAGAGCGGAGCGGCTGTCGCGGAAAATATTTATGAACGGCATTGCGTTCTTACGAAATGCCTTCTTATGCTCGGCGTAGATGAACAGACTGCCTCAGAGGACGCGTGCAAAATCGAGCATCACATCAGCGATATCGCTTTCACTAAAATTAAAGAGCATATCGGAAAATATTCAAAGGAATAACAGCGTAAAATACCCGCAAATTTCAAGCGGCACTTAAAGCGTCGTCCCCGTGACGAGCGTCGACCCCGGAACCTGTGCCGCCATATGCGCGACAACAGCTCAAGTTAGTGCGTCGATACAATTATATAAATATGCAGCCGCACACTTAATTTTGCATTATATCACTACCGCAGCTGCTAAGAGGATTACCCGCCTTTAAATATAATCCATACTCGTAGCTGTCGCCCTGATATTCCTCGCTTATTCTTCCTATCAGCTGCGTAAACCCAAGCTTTGAATATATGTGTTTAGCCGTTTCGTTTCCGTCTTCAACGCCGATTGTAAATTCCGAACAGCCTTTTTCCGCAAGAAGCGAAATGATATTGTCAATATCCCTTGACACATTTTCTACCCAAAATCCAAAAAATC
>CAZAXM010000051.1:0-12812 GCA_964489095.1 uncultured Ruminiclostridium sp.
TTATACCTTTACGCATAAGTTGCCTCCTCAAAAATGAAAAATTAACAGATTTTTCATTTTTGAGGAGGCAACTTATGCGTAAAGGTATAATTCTTGCGGGAGGGAGCGGCACGCGCCTTTATCCTATTACAATGGTAACATCTAAACAGCTGCTGCCGATTTATGATAAGCCTATGATTTTTTATCCGTTGTCAACGCTTATGCTTGCGGGGATAAAGGATATCCTTATTATTTCAACACCCAGCGATCTGCCGAGCTTTGAACGGCTTCTCGGCGACGGGTCCCGATATGGAATAAATTTATCGTATAAGGTTCAGCCTTCTCCCGATGGATTAGCGCAGGCGTTTATCATCGGCGAGGAGTTTATCGGAAATGATGAATGCGCAATGATTCTCGGCGATAATATTTTCCACGGAAACGGTTTATCGAAGCATTTGCGTACCGCCGATAACAACCATGGAAGAGCTACGGTTTTCGGGTATTATGTTGACGATCCGGAACGTTTCGGCGTAGTAGAATTTAACTCGGAGGGTAAGGCTGTTTCTATCGAGGAAAAGCCTGCTCAGCCCAAAAGTAATTACGCTGTTACAGGTCTTTATTTCTATGATAACAGGGTTTGCGAGTATGCAAAAAATCTGAAGCCGTCGGCACGCGGAGAACTTGAAATAACCGACCTGAACCGGATTTACCTTGAGGAAGGAAAGCTTGACGTTGTTACGCTCGGACGCGGTTACGGCTGGCTTGATACAGGTACGGTTGACAGCTTGGCTTCGGCGAGCGAATACGTAAGAGTTGTCGAAAACAGACAGGGACTTAAAATCGCTTGCCTAGAAGAAATTTCGTATAAAAATGGCTGGATTGATAAAGAAACACTTTTGAAAAGCGCAGCGAGCTACGGAAAAAGTCCGTATGGCGCACATCTTATGCGTGTTGCCGACGGAAAAATTATTTATTGATGGGAGCTTTAGGTATGAAGGTTTTAAAAACGGAAATTGAGGGCGTGTATATTGTTGAGCCGCAGGTGTTCGGCGATGAGCGCGGTTGGTTTATGGAAAGCTATTCAAAAATCAGGCTTCCTGAAATTAAGGCTGATTTTGTGCAGGACAACCATTCCTATTCATCAAAAAAAGGCGTTCTCCGCGGTATCCATTTTCAGAACGGCGAATATGCTCAGGCTAAGCTCGTGAGAGTATGCCGCGGCGCAGTTCTTGATGTTGCTGTCGATCTTCGTAAGGGCTCGCCGACATATAAGAAGTGGGTTGCTGTTGAGCTTTCAGCAGATAATAAGCGTCAGCTCTTTATCCCGCGCGGTTTCGGACATGGTTTCGTAACGCTTACTGACGAGGTTGAATTTTTATATAAAGCGGATAATTATTATAATCACGAAAGTGATAGAAGTATCCGCTTCGATGACCCTGAAATCGGGGTAGAGTGGGGAATTGATGATCCTATTCTTTCTGAAAAGGATAAGAATGCTCCGCTTTTAAGTGAGAGTGACTGTTCATTTGTGTATTGATTAACTATAATGCTTTGGGAGTGAAAGGAGTTCTTTATGAAAATTATTGTAACAGGCGGCGCTGGCTTTATCGGCGGAAATTTCGTTCATTATATGCTAAAAAAATATCCGGATTATCGGATAATATGCCTTGATTGTCTTACTTATGCAGGCAATATGGAAACGCTCCAGCCTGTAATCGAAAATCCGAATTTCCGTTTTTGCAAGGTCGATATAACCGACCGCGAGGCTGTATTTGCAATATTTGAAGAGGAAAAGCCTGATATTGTCGTTAATTTTGCTGCGGAAAGCCACGTTGACCGTTCAATCGAAAATCCGGGAATATTCCTTAATACCAATATTATCGGAACACAGACAATGATGGACGCCTGCCGTAAATATGGAATAAAGCGCTATCATCAGGTTTCAACTGATGAGGTTTACGGCGATCTCCCGCTCGACAGACCCGACCTTTTCTTTACAGAGGACACTCCTATCCATACTTCAAGCCCGTATTCTGCTTCTAAAGCCGGCGCGGATCTGCTTGTACAGGCATATCATCGGACATTCGGACTTCCCGTTACAATTTCGCGCTGCTCAAATAACTACGGTCCGTACCATTTCCCCGAAAAGCTTATCCCGCTTATGATTGCGAATGCGCTTAACGATAAGCCGCTTCCGGTTTACGGCGAGGGGCTTAACGTCCGAGATTGGCTTTATGTTGAGGATCATTGCCGCGCTATTGACCTTATTATTCATAAGGGTACAGTCGGCGAGGTTTACAATATCGGCGGACATAATGAAATGAAAAATATTGATATCGTAAAAATTATCTGTAAGGCGCTTGGAAAACCCGAAAGCCTTATCACGTATGTAGCCGACCGTAAGGGACATGATATGCGCTACGCTATCGACCCGACGAAAATCCATAACGAGCTTGGCTGGCTTCCTGAAACAAAATTTGTTGACGGAATACAGAAAACGATACAGTGGTATCTCGATAACCGCGATTGGTGGGAGCATATAATTAACGGCGAATACCGTGATTATTACGAAAGAATGTATGGAAACCGAGGCTAAAATGCTTCTATATATAGGGGGATAGACATAATGAAATCGTATAAAGCGGTTATTTTTGACCTCGATGGAACACTCGCAGATACCTCGGAGGGAATCTATAACAGTATTCGGTTCGCCCAGAAAACTATGGGACTAGGCGAGATTACAGCTGAACAAATGCGTTCTCACGTCGGACCTCCGATGGCAGAATCGTATAAACGAAATTTCGGTCTTGACGGCGTGGAGCTTGAACGCGCAGTGTCGCTTCATAAACAGTACGCGCTTGAAAAGGGCGCTTTTGAAGTAACATTTTACGATGGAATTGACGAGGTTCTCGGCGAGCTGAAAAAAATGGGCTGTACTGTTTGTATTGCAACGCTTAAATTTGAGCAGACAGCAAAAAAGATAATGAATCATTTCGGAAAGGAACATTTCTTCGATATAATCCGCGGGGTCAGTGCGGGCGGCGGCGAAACAAAAGCCGCGCTCCTGCATAGCTGCGCGGAGCTTTCGTGTGCAGACGTAAGCGAATGCGTGCTTATCGGCGACAGTGTTTATGACGCGCAGGGCGCATGTGAAGCGAGAATGGACTTTATTGGAGTAACATATGGCTTCGGCTTTAATAATAAGGCTGAGGCTATTCGGGCAGGTGCGATTGCAGCAGCCGATAACTGCGATGAGCTGCTGAAAATACTGACCGATAGAAAATGAAGAGTGTGGTGTTGTAATATATGAAACGTATGGGCGTTTTTTTCTTTTGTGATACAAGTAAGGTTGTTGACAATTATGTCGGATATTATCTTAAACAGCTGAAAAAAGTCTGCGATTATCTTCTTGTTGTAATAAATGGAAGCGCAAATAACGAGGGATTGACAATTCTTTCGGAAAATTCCGACGGCGTTATCTCAAGAGAAAATAAGGGCTTCGACGCATGGGCATATAAGGAAGCGATTGAATATATCGGCTGGGACGAAATAGAAAAGGCGGATGAGCTTCTTCTTACAAATTTAACTGTTTTCGGACCGGTTACGCCGATTGAGGAAATGTTTGAGCGCGCTGAAAAAGTTGAGTGCGATTATTGGGGTCTTACGCGGATCTATGAAAATGAGGAAATAACGAGCTTTATGGGACTCGATTATCCGGGCGGATTCAGAGAGGATTCCGTAATGTCGAACCTTTGGGTCATTCGCAGCAGCCTTCTCCATAGTCCCGTTTTTCGTCAGTACTGGGATGAGATGCCCCCGATAAACTCTTACGCCGATTCGGTAATCCTCCACGAAGCTTCTTTTACCTATAAAATGAAGGAAGCGGGCTTTGTTTTCGCAACCCTCGATAATGGAAACCAGCGCGGAAATTCTCCTAGCTCCTCCTCTGTTTATGACGCTTACGATATAGCGGTAAATAATGAGGTTCCGATTATCCGCAAAAAGGCTTTTTACGATGCAAACGGCGATTTCCGCCGATACGGTTTCGATTCGCCGAGAAAGGTTATGGATTATGTTACCGATCATACAGATTTCGACGAGAGTCTGATCTGGGAAAGTATGCTTAGAACAACAAGCCTGTACGAACTTAATAAGTGGCTCAATTTTTCGAGAATAGTACATGACGACAGGATCGACTGTCAGCCGACGGGCGAACTTCGCTATGCCGTAATACAGCATATTTTCAATCCCAAAAACGCAGGGTATTGTATGAAATATCTTTCTAATTTCCCGAAGGGTACAACAATAAAAATTGTTACTAAGGACGAGGAAAATCTGCCTCTAATTCAGGATTCGGCAAAAGTCCTCAGCGGTATGGATATTTCCTTTGAAGCAATTCCTGAAGCGGAAAATGAAGCCCTCGCGCTTATGTATGGCGCAAGGGATATTGTGCTGTCGGGGGAATATGATTTGATATGCACACTTAGCGATGTCCCTGAGGATATGTATAAGTATACGAACGAATCGCGACAGTTTATGGACTGCGGTTACGAAAATATTGTCGGAAATGATAAAATAATCGCGAATATAACCGCTATGTTTGAGCGTGAAAAAAGGCTTGGACTTGTAATCCCGCCGATACCACATACGGGTAAGGATTTTTATGAAGCAACAGGCGGCTGGAAAACGACAAGCTGTATGAACTGTACAAAAAAGATGATGCAGAAGCTGGCTGTTAAATGCCCCGTTGACTTTTTTAAGCCTGTTCCCGCGCCTTTGGGCAGGTGCTTCTGGTTCAGGTGCTCTGCGCTTTTACCGATGTTTGAGTATGTATGGGGCGAAAGGGAAATTAAGGAAAAGTTCCTCGATTCATTTAACAGGCTGTACTCAATAGTCGCTCAGAGCTGCGGATTTTATCCCGCATTAGTCAGAAACGAAAAATATACGCTTTTCGCTTTGAATGAATTTGAGTCAAATTGTACGGATTATTCGGTATTGCTGAATCAGTTGGTTTCCGGCTGCCGTTCATCAGTATCAACCGAAACCCAGATCAAAAAGGTCAGAGCGGTTTTACTTACAGGCAAACCGGGAAAAAAGAATAAAAAGCTTCTCGGTAAGGATGGCGTAAAAAAAGCGGCAAGATGTATATTACCGATCGGGATCTGGAATGCAATGCGTAAAGTAAAATGCCGTAGGTCGAATGAAACTTTTGTTGACGAGCTGAACGGCTTCAGAATGCCGCTTAAAGCGGTTAAATGGATCTGCCCGCGGTTTTTGTGGGAGTTTGCAAAATCTATACTGCGCTGAACGTGTAGAAAACTCAGCTAAATAATCTTACAAATTAAAGGAGAAAGAAAAATGGTTGTACCTTTTATATTATCTCTCGCTTCATATCGCGAAGCACCGTATTTGTGGTTTTTCTATAAATGGCTTGAGGAGTGCAAGAAATATGGCTGGCCGATGATTGCACATGAAGAATATTTTCTTCCTATAAAAAATTACGTCGGAAAAGGGTATGCGGAAGCGTTCGATATAAATAAAACAGCGCGTTTTGGGTATGCTCCGCCTAAGTTCAACGATTTGGAAAAAATACGTCAGTACCCTATTCCCGAGAAAATATTTGACGATATTGAAAAGAATGTTACAACGCGATTTGGAACAGCCTGCTCGGTTCTTACGGATTACCACGAAGCTTTAGGCGATTTAATCGAAAAATATATTAACGACATCGAATCTCATTACGGCGAAAAAATAGAAGCATTCGCTACTTTGCAGCATAATCCATCGCTTCAGCAGGTTGCCGATAAACACGGTATTCCCGTTATCCATTTTGAATGGGGACCGTTCAGAGATCCGATATATTTAAAAACTATGTACTGGGACTATAAAAATCTCCAGTACGGAAGCAGCGTTATGGAACGCTATGAGCGTTTTAAAAATGAATTTAAGGGAAAACGCCTTTTCACAAGAAAAGAGCTGCTAGCTATAATGCTTCTTCCGGAACAGCTTGATTATATCAAAAAAATGGATAGACAACCTAAATATAAGGTAGGTCTTGCGCTCGGATATGCTATCGAGGAGATATATACCTGTCGGAGATTCTATACAGATTTTGAGCTTATATATCAGGCGCGCAAGCATTTTTCACGCCGTGAAATCGCTATCCGTAAACACCCCAGCGATCCTTACGGCGCACAGTACAAGGTTTACGGAGATATGATAAAAAACGGCGGAAACGTTGTCGATTTTATACTTTCTTGTGAAAATATTGCAACGGTAGGCTCAAACGTTGGAATTGAAGCTATGTATTATAAAAGAGGAGCCTATGTAATTACGCAGATTCCTTCTTATTATGTTTCGGCACATGACTTTGATGAAAAGCCGAAATGCGCCGACGAGGATTTTCTTAATTTTTATGCGCTGGGTTACCTTGCCCCCTTCGAGCTGATGACAGATCTCGAATATATCAGGTGGCGTTTATCCGAGCCCAGCGAAACGGAAATATTTAATAAGCATCTCGAATATTATCTGAACGAAAAGAACATACCAATGTCAGTGCTTGACGAAGCGTCGGGCAGACGTTTAAAAGAGCTGATAAAAGCTCAGTTCATTGTTTAAGAGGAGGAAACACAGGTTTCTGAAAAGGAGAATAAGTAATTGAAATGGTTTATAACAGGCGCTGCCGGTCAGCTCGGAAGTGCTCTTGTCGATTATGCCGCAGGTAACGGTATCGGTTATTGCGGGGTTGCACGCGGCGACCTTGACCTTAGCGATCATACGGCAGTGCTTAATGCTGTAAAGTCGAGCGGTGCAAATGCTCTTATTCATACAGCTGCTTTTACGGCAGTTGACGCGGCAGAGAACGAGATTGACGAAGCCTATGGAACAAATGTCGGAATAACAAAGGTCGTTTCTGACGTTTGCCGCGAACTTGATATTCCGATTGTATTTATAAGCACAGACTATGTTTTCGACGGAGAAAAGGGAAACGCTTATGATGAGCAGGATTCGAGAAATCCGCTTAATGTTTACGGAAAAACGAAGCTAGAAGCCGAGGATTATGTCATAGCGAATTGCAGCAAATACTTTATTGTTCGTATATCATGTATGTTCGGAAACGGAGTAAACTTTGTAAAGACAATTAAGCGTGTTTCACAAAGCCGTAATATAGTGAACGTAGTATCTGATCAGTTCACATCACCGACTTATTCAAGGGATCTTGCTGCGATTATCGAAGCGATCATAAAATCTGAAAAATACGGAATTTATCATGCGCACAATGAAGGAAGCTGTTCGTATTATGAGTTGGCGGAAGAGGTTGTGCGGGTATGCGGAATCAGTTGTAAAATAAATCCTGTTTCAAGCGAGGAGTATGGCGCAAAAGCAGTCCGCCCGAAATATTCTGTTATGAATATGAACAGCCTGCGTGCGCTTGATATTAAAATCCCGAAGTGGCAGGACGCACTCATTCGTTATTTAAAGGAGACGGAGAAAATGTCAAAGAAAAATTATACCGTTGCGGTAACAGGTGCGGGCGGATATATCGGAAGGCTCGTTGTAAAATGCCTGCTGGATAATGGATACGATGTTATCGCGCTAAACCTTGTTTCTGATGGGATTGATGAAAGGGCAGAGCGTATATGCTGCAATATTTTCAATTGCTCCGATGAAATATTGAATAAAACTGCAAGCGCCGACTGCGTTATTCACCTTGCCTGGCAGGACGGTTTTGTTCATAACAGCGACAGCCACCTGCGTAATCTATATAGCCATTGTAGTTTTATCGAATCGCTTCTTTCGCGCGGTTTAAAACATATAGCGGTTATGGGTACGATGCACGAGGTAGGCTATTGGGAAGGCGCAATTGATGAAAATACGCCGACAAAACCGCTTTCAAATTACGGCGTCGCAAAAAATGCGCTTCGTCAGGCGTGCGGGGTAATGATGAAAAAATATCCCGATGTAACTTTCCAGTGGTTAAGAGCATTCTATATTTTCGGCGATGATTTAAAGAATAATTCGATTTTCACGAAGCTTGTAAAAGCGGCTGCCGAGGGGAAGAAAACCTTCCCGTTCACAAGCGGAAAGAATAAGTACGATTTTATAAGCGTGTTCGACCTTGCGCGTCAGATATGCGCTGCGTCGGTTCAGAGCGAAATCGACGGGATTATAAATTGCTGTACAGGTAATCCGATATCGCTAGCCGAAAGAGTTGAAGGATTTATTTCAGAGAATAATCTCGATATAAAGCTTGAATATGGCGCATTCCCAGATAGAGATTATGATTCTCCCGGCGTATGGGGAAATAGCGAAAAGATAAATAAAATAATGAGTAAAACAGATATTTCCTGATAAAACAAAACCCCCGGAACACTTACCGTTCCGAGGGTTTTGTTTTATTCAGTTCCTGTCAGAAAAAACTCGACTGCAACATGTTTTCCGTCCCAGTTCGCGCTGTAAGTGTAGTCGCTTACGCTGTCGCTGCCTGCCTTACATACCATTGTCCTGTTAAGTTCAACTTTCGTTGGATATCCAAGATTTACGTCGTAAATTTTCAGATTGAACAGGTTCGGGTTGTCAACGTTACGGCGAAGCGCGATGAGGTCAACATATCTGCTGTAATAGCTGCCGTTTTCCTCCCACGTCATTTTCATAAGGATTGGGGTACCTGAGCCGAGAATCTTCTTTACGCGATTCAGGTCATCTTCGTTAGAAAGCGCGAAACTCTCTCCTGTGCCGCGGAAGCTGTTATAATGGTCGATCAGCTTTATCATCTGCAAATCGTTCTCGCTGTATGTGCTTGCGAGAGTCGTAGCGCTATATCGCGGAACCAGATATTCAACCTTTTTCCAACCGTTTTTCTCGGCGGGGAAGTCCTCTGTCCGTACAAACCAGCCTGCCGTCTGCGCTTTTTTCAGTGCGTCTGCGTCAATTCCGAGCAGCTCGCCTTCTTTAAAGTCAAGGTAGTTTTCCGGTTTTGCATATTCAGCTGTCAAAGAGGAAAGTATAACCTTAGAAAGCGGCTGATTTGTGGCAATCGTTGTTTTAGAAAGGTCATAGTCGGCATCGGAATCGCTTGTTTTGACGCTGCCCTTAAACCAGTCGCGTGCGAGCATCGCCATACCGAAATCGGAAGTGCCGTTTTCAAGGGTCTTAAAATTGTTGAATTTAAAACCGTTTTCGTCAATGTTAAAGCCCGTGTCGAACAGCGAGTAGGTATCGGGTGTTCCGTCGTCGTCCTCGTCAACTATATCGTTCGCCATTGTCGCAATAAGCGTCGAATATAACCCTTCGAGGGCGTTTGCCTCAGAAATCGGGAAGTACTTACCGCCCGTCTTGTCGGCAATTTCCTGTAAAAGTTCGCGGTCAATGTCGTTTCCGAGACTTATCGTCATTATTGTAACGTTTTTCGCCTGAGCACTGTCAACAATCTGACTAAGTGTGTAATTTCCCGTTTCGGTCGAAATACCGTCGGTCAGGAGAATAATTATATTCCGCTCGTCCTGTGAATTTTCAGGGAAGCCTTTAAGCGCAGTCATAAGCGTGCGCTCAACACTTGTTCCGTCATAGCCCGCGCCGATCGTGCGGATTTCTTCGATTGCCGCGAGATTTTGCTCTTTATCATTTGTAAAGTCGCAAAGCGTTTTCGTGAAAGCGGTGAAAATCGTTATCGCTGCGTCAGTGTTGTCGTTGAGCTTTGACACAAGGTTTGAAGCGAACGAGAGCCGTTTGAACTGCGTATCGTTTTCTTCTGATTTGTAGTATGCGCTTGACGGGTACATTGAACCGGAGTTGTCTATTAAAAGGTGAATGTTGATCTTGGTGTCCTCGTCAATAACGTAGTCGATGACATGATCAGCGCCGATAAGGAAAACGCCGTTGCTGTCGATAGAACCTTTTATTTCGCCATTTTCGGTCGGTTCGCCGCCGATAGTTTCGTATGTTTTCGAGCGAGGATTGAAAATGTAGATATGTATATCGCTTATATCAAGTCCCGCTGCCGTAAGAAGTCCCGAACTGCACTTAAAAGTAATTTCCGCCGAGTCAAACGGCGTTTTACAGTATATTTCGTATGGCATTGAAAACGCGCCTGCGTTAGACGCAACAGAGTAAAGCGAAAGCTTTTCAACAGTCGCACCGAAAATATCGGCGTTCCCGACCATTGTTACATAGCCCTCGTCAAAATCAATCGTCCGCGTAAATTTAAGGTTCGCGTCAGGCGTACTTCCGTCGCTTTGAGCCGAAAGCGGGTCAAGCCCCGCGAGAATCTCAATTCCGTCGTAAAGCCCGTCGCCGTCTGAATCAGGGTTGTTCGGGTCGGTTCCGTATTGTTCTTCTTCTCCGTCAATAATTCCGTCGCCGTCTGTGTCAGCAATGCTTCCGCTGGTGTTCATAAGCTGTTCGGCTTCGTTTGAAAGACCGTCGCGGTCGAAATCCTGCGCGGGGTCGATAACCTCGGAGGTGTTGAACGATTTCGGGTAAGCAGAGTTAAAGTCGTACTTTAAAGCGGCAAGCTTGTTCTCAGCATTCGCTTTGTATGCCAGCCAGCCGATAACCGAGCCGCCGGCGACAACGACCGCCCCGACCGAAATCAGGATAGGCTTTGCCTTTCCGCCGCCCTGTTTGTAGCTGTACTTGTTTGATGCCATATCATACATTCCTTTTCATGCGAAATAGATGCGACGCTAAAGACGTATCGCAACAATATATCAATTATAACATATTTTCCCATCTTAGTCAAGATTTTTTTATGAAACTTGCTCATAATTTTACATATCGTCGGAATATTCTGTTCCTTTTTGTACAAATTAACGGTATAAACTCGAAAAGAAAGGAATTGCGGATATGAAAATGACAGATAAGGAGTACGGTTGTCTGGTAAAAAAATGCTCTACGAACACAAAAATGTACAAAACACTGCCGATGTCGTTTATAATAGGCGGTCTTATATGCTGCGTAGGGCAGACGTTTTTGAATATTTATGAGGCTTTTGGAATGAATATGACAGACGCAGGTGTAATGACTTCAATAACGATGGTGTTTCTGAGCGCGGTATTTACAGGTTTCGGGCTTTACGATAAGCTTGCGAAAATCGGCGGAGCGGGAACGCTTGTACCGATTACGGGGTTTGCGAACGCGGTCGTGTCGCCTGCGCTTGAATTTAAAACCGAGGGTTACGTTCTTGGAACAGGCGCGAAAATGTTCGTTATCGCAGGACCCGTCATTGTATACGGACTTTGTGCGTCAGTGTTGTACGGTGTAATTCTCTATCTTGTCCGTCTTGTTTAGGGGGTGTTACGATGAGCAATTACCTTAAAAACGGAACGATAATAATGACAAACCCGCCGTCTATCCGTTCTTTTGCCGCGGCAGCAGGAAGAATGGAGGGCGAGGGACCGCTTGGCAGCTGTTTTGATTACGTAAGCGAGGATTCAACGTTCGGTGAGAACACGTGGGAAAAATCCGAAAGCCGTTTACAGCAGCACGCTCTTGAACACGCGCTTGCTAAGGGCAAAATATCCGAGGGTGAGATAAGTCTGCTGTTCGCGGGGGATCTGCTTAACCAGTGTACAGGCTCGGCGTACAGCGTCCGCGATATCGGCGTACCGTTTGTCGGCTTGTACGGCGCTTGCTCGACAATGGCGGAAAGTCTTTCTATGGCGGCAATTTTTATGGACAGCGGGGTAGGGGAATATAATGCCGCGCTGACTTCCTCGCACTTTTGCTCAGCCGAAAGGCAGTTTCGCTTCCCCGAAACCTACGGCGGACAGCGCCCGCCTTCCGCGCAGTGGACGGCTACCGCGAGCGGCTGCGCAATTGTTGAACGTCATTCTTCGCCGCCGTATATCCGTGCCGTTACAATCGGCACAGTAAAGGATATGGGGATAAAGGACGCTAATAATATGGGCGCGGCGATGGCTCCCGCTGCTTACTCCACAATCAAAACCCACCTTGA
This sequence comes from uncultured Ruminiclostridium sp., assembly GCA_964489095.1. Lineage (GTDB taxonomy): Bacteria > Bacillota > Clostridia > Oscillospirales > Ruminococcaceae > Ruminiclostridium_E. The sequence continues at coordinate 11,936 of CAZAXM010000051.1, forward strand.
AAATACGAATCAGCCGCCTGAAGCATTCGACTTGATTTTGACAGGTGATTTAGGCGAGGTCGGAACGAAAATACTGCGCGACTTGTTCAAAAAGGACGGGATAAATATTGAAAATGTTCATAATGACTGCGGACTTATGCTGTATGACCGCGAAAAGCAGGATGTTCACGCAGGCGGTTCCGGCTGTGGGTGCAGTGCTTCTGTTTTATGCGGGCATATTCTTGGGCGGGTAAAAAGCGGCGAGTTAAAAAATGTGCTTTTTGTTGCAACAGGCGCGCTGATGTCGCCGACGCTGGTTCAGCAGGGCGAGAGTATCCCGTCGATTGCGCATGCTGTTCATATCAGCGCTGAATAATGAACAAAAGTAAAAGGAGATACGGTATGGAAATGCTTATGGAATATCTGCGCGCTTTTCTGGTCGGAGGTGCGCTCTGCCTTATCGGGCAGCTTCTGATCGACCTTACGAAGCTTACGCCGGCGAGGATATTAGTGATATATGTTGTGTCGGGCGTTGTTCTCGGAGCGGTCGGCTGGTATGAACCGCTGATTCAGTTCGCAGGTGCGGGCGCGACAATTCCGCTTACCGGTTTCGGGTACCAGCTGTCTAAGGGGGTATACTTGTCGGTTTCGGAAAACGGCTTGATGGGGGCGTTTACAGGAGGTCTGCAAGCTTGCGCGGGCGGGATTACAGCCGCTGTACTTTTCGGATTGCTAGTCGCGCTCTTGTTTAAACGCGGCGATAAAACGGCAAGGCTTTTTTCGTAGCATATTAACCCCCTGCAAACACAATTGCAGGGGGTTAATTATATGTTGACTTCTTTTTTATTAGAGCTTGTTGACACTATTTTGACCACATGAAAATACAAGCGATCTGAAC
>CAZAXM010000052.1:0-12053 GCA_964489095.1 uncultured Ruminiclostridium sp.
AGCCTCAACTTGTCGAAAATCTGTTTCTGAGAATTGGAACAGCGAATCCCTGTTCTTTTATCATTTGTGATATGACAGCTTTTATACCATTATTTCACCCTGAGGGAGAATACGGCTCTTATTTACCGTTTGAGAACCGGTAAAAGTCAGCATAAGCGAAACGGGGCCTATACGTCCGACATACATAATAAATGAAAGCAGAAGCTTCGTTATAATGCCCGAATGTTCCGAAACACCCGAGGAGTAGCCTGTCGTAGTAAATGCGGATACCACCTCGAAAAGCACGTCAAGCGGGTTCATTTCAACATTCATAAGATGTATAACGAAAAAGCCCGAAACGATAAACGCCAGCGATAAAAACAGGACTGTAAGCGTTTTGTAAACAACCTGCTTAGTGACAATGTGACCGAGAATCTGTGTTTCCTCCCGACCGCGGAGTACCGACCAGGCTGTCGCTATAAGAATAGCAAAGGCTGTTATTTTTATGCCGCCGCCTGTTGAGCCGGGTGCCGCGCCAACAAACATCAGAAGGATAGTGAACAGTTCGGAAAAGCTGTTCGCGAGCGGGTATGGGGCGGCTGTAAATCCGGCGGTTCTCGAAGCCGCACTTGCAAAAAAGGCAGTGTAAAGCTTCTTGCCGAACGAATATTCTCCGAAAAGCGATGGGTTTGTATAAGATGTCGTTAAGTAAATAAGCGTGCCTAAGACAAGCAGAATCCCCGTTGAGATAAGAACAATTTTCGTGTGAAGGGAGAAATGCCGTTCCTTTCGATAGTTTAATAATTCCTCCCAGACGATAAATCCAAGCCCGCCGAAAATTATCAGCAGCGCAATAATTATAAGCAAATACGGGTCGTCAGTGTAGCCTGTAAGTCCGCTTCCTGTGCTGTCGATTCCGAATAAATCAAACCCGGCGTTGCAAAAAGCCGAAATCGCGGTGAATACAGCCATAAACGCGCCGTATCCGCCATACCTCGGTATAAACCGGATCATCAGCAGCAGCGCGCCGATAAGTTCAACAGAAAGCGAAACTGCGACAATTCGTGTAAACAGTTTTTTTGTCGCCGAAAGACCGCTCATTGAGTAGTCGCCGCTTATGCTGTTCGCTTTAAGCAGCCCTATCTTTTTTCCGATTGCAAAGTTGAAAAAGGTAACGAGTGTTACAAAACCAAGACCGCCCGTCTGGATTAACAGGACAATTATGACCTGACCGATAATGGACCAGTGCGTGTAGGTTTCGAAGACGCTGATTCCTGTAACACATGTCGCGGAGGCTGCCGTAAAAAAACAGTCTGTAAAGTCGGTAAAGCTCCCGTCACGCGACGAAAACGGCATAAACAGAAGAACAGAACCAATTACAATAATTATTAAAAAGCCAAGTGCAAGCGTTCGTGCAGGCGACAGCTTGTTCTTTTTAGGCTGAAAAATGGGCAAAACGATCCCTCCTTATTCGATAACAGCCCATTCGTCCTCCTCTCCGAACTCATCGGCGGGGACGGTTATAACAGCGGGCGTAGTATAGGTTGAAACGACAGGCGTGCGCTCAGTTGTGCGGCTGGTTGTTGTCGTTTCCGGAACAGTTGTTTCGGACGGCGCGGTTGTCTTTTCGGGAATAAGCGTTTCCTGCGTCTTTTCATTTTCGCTGATATTCTGCGAACGCATATATGCAACCGCCCTCTCGCCGTAGGCATATAGCTTAAGCTCCTTATTTTCGTCAACGAGCAGGAATGGACGGCGGCTGTTCGCAAGCGCTGAAACGTCCTCGCCCGCCTTTACCGCGAGAAAACAGTTTTCGGGAATGCTTTCTATATCGTAGGTAATGCGAACCGTAACTTCACGATTAAGAAACTGGAGCATAAGCGTTTCGTGGCGGCTCAGCTTGTACGCTGTAACCGCAGGCGCGCCTGTCTGGTTGTAAACGCTCTCGGAAATATCCGCGACAGCCGCGTTTTTACTTTCCGATTCCTGCGCGCACATCGGGAGATATTCCGCCTGAATAAAAACGGCGGAGTAAATTGTTATACTTAACATCAGACCCGAAAGAAGAAGCGAGCGATATTTTTTTGTACAGCTTATAACAACTATGAAAAGCGCCATAACGCAGAACGTGACCGAGGCGGTAAGAAGAAGGCTGTCGAAGCTTAAAAGCTCATCGCTTGCCGCACCGATACGGAGCGGGTAAAGTGCGAGAACAGGCGCAATTCTCGTCATTCCGCATTCCAGTATTCCCGGAACAGCCGCCGTGAAAAATGCAAGGTAAATAACGCCGAGTACCGCTATCGAGCCGAGAATCTTGTTAAGGGTAATCGAGTGAGTGAAAAGGAGCGCCATAACGAGCATTGTAGCAAAAGGTATAACCCCGTCAAGAAAACGCCCGAAAAGAACCGTGTCCTGATAAACACCGAAGTTGTCGCTTCCGAAGCGGTAAAGCGCGCCGATTATTATTGTGAACAGTACGCTGAAAAATACGAAGAAGGAGAAAATTGAAATTCCGCTGCTGTATGTAATTTCCTGCGCGCCGCGTTTGCGTTTTATACAGCCCGCCGCAACTGCACCGAAAAGGCAGATTGCAATTGCGCCAACTCCCCACGTTGCCGTTACGAAATAGTAGAACTGACCGCTGAGAGCCTGTAAAAACGACAGCACTCCGCCGCTTTCAGAAAATCCCGTCGCAACCTCGGCGAAGAAGTACGAAATCGTGTTTTTAAGCAGCGAAGGGTCGGACTGACACCATAAAACCTCGCGCAGCTGCTGAGAAATAATCGCGATGAGCGCCGTGAAAAGAACAAAGCTGGGTATAAAGAACGGAAGGCGAACCGATTTTTTTCCAAAGAATAAGCGCTCCGCAAAAATTGCTGCGAAAACCGCAAGAACTACCGCCGCCAAACGAATATGCGCGGAAAGGGAAAGGGCGGACGCAATACCGAAAACGACGGACATAACCGCGCGCCCCGCCTTACTTTTTATCTCGCCTATCCTGAATAAAAGCCAGAGTAAAAGCCAGGGAAAGAGGATCGTAACCGTTTCTGTCCATACAAATTTCGAGTGTGCAAAATAACAGCAGAAACCTCCGGAAACCAGCGAAACCGCAAGAAGCTTCCAGAGCTTTTCGATCCCCAGCTTTTTAGCTGTCGAAAAAGCCAGGACAGGGATTATTGCCATAAGCAGCGAGTTTACGGCGAGCATAGCCGTATACTGCACCTGTGGATTTGAAAAGATCAACATTACGGGTGCGTAAACAAGCCCCTGTAAAAAGCCGTAATAGTAGTCTACCGAACACATTACCCCCGACCAGCTTTTACCTGTAAAAAACTGTGCAATCGCTATAACGCTGAGCTCGTTCGGATCCATCGCGGGATAGTTCATACCAAGCGCACCGATAAACTGTACAAAAAAGAAAAAAACGAAAATAAGCGGGTAGATAAGCCGACCGCCGTGTTTTTTATACAGTTCCTCAAGCCGTTCCGACATCTGACCCACCTCGCTTTATGTTTAAATAATCCCTTTTCCGAGGATCGCTACCGCAATAAATGTTATCAAGCTGAACGCCGCAAGTGCGATAAATGCAAATGCCATCCGCGGTCTGCCCGCGCGTTCTAGCGCCGATAAATATTCCGCCTCGCTCGAATTCTGATACTGTTCACGAAGCGTAAGGATTTTCCCGACCGACCATTTCATATAGATATAATCGTTAAATAAGAAAAGTACGATCTGAAGTGCAAGCCCGATGTATGACATAACGCTGTAAATCGTTTCGAGCTGCGTCGGGATAAATGCGTCATATCCGTTTGTGAGAAACATAACCTGTAAGAAAAGCTGGGGAATATTCATTATAAAATATGCGATCGTAAGTAAAACTGCGGGGCCTGTCATCTTTCGGTAGAATTGATAAAAAGGCATAAAAATACCCGCGAAAAAGTTAAGCGACACCTTTTTCCCCGAACGCGCCATATTCATGAATTTCGAGAAAAACTGCGGGGTGCTTAAGCTATGTGTTCCGAGAAAATGCAAAAGCTCCTTTTGCTTAACACCGAAGCAGGTTATTTCCTCGCCCGACTCTGTGTTCCTCATCGGGTTATCCTGTAATTTATCAATAAGCTCATCAAAGCTCATAACCGTTCCCATAGGCGGCTGGATCTGGGGATTTTTCTTAGCCTCGTGGTAGTCGTAGCCCATTATATGCTCGCGCTGATGCGGGCAGCAGCCTATCCGGTCGTAGCATTTCCGGTGCATTGGCGATCCGCAGTCGGGACAGAAAATTTTCTCTTCCGATTCTACTATCTTAAATCCGCAGATTTCACACCGATAAATTGCCTCGGTATATTCCTTAAGCTCGATTTCTTTCTGTTCGGAATCCCAGTCGAAGCCCTCGGCATGACGCTGTTCGTTCGGGCAGTGACCGTTCCAGCATTCGCGGTGCATTGGCGTGCCGCATTCGGGGCAAACTACAATATCGTCGTCCTTTTTAAATTTTTCTCCACAGCAGGAACATCTTTTGTTCTCGTATTCTGTCATATTTTTTGCCTCCTCCTATCTGTATTTGACATTATATCATAGATTTGGCATATTTGCAAGCGGTTATGCTGAAAATGGAGTGAAATCTATTCTTTTTATAATATACTTGTATTCCGGGAAATCGTCACAGATCCTTCTGCGGCAGTTCTCCATAAACCGCTCACGTTCCTTTTCGTTATCCCGCATAGCCTGTTTAGCACCCCAAAGGTGCGTGAAATCGTTCTGGGCGACAAAAAGTTTTTCCTTATCGAGAAGGGTTTCTATTTTTATCCCACAGTACCCACACAGCATCGCCAGTAAACGCTGTTCGGCGAAAACCATACGACAAAGATAGTCGTCGCATTTTTCAGCTGATTTCATAAAAGCGATCGACTGAGCCGCGTAAAAAACACGGAAGGTTTCATCGGGAATGTATATAAAAGCGGTGTTGCAGGGTAAAATCACTCTGTCGAGTTTTCCGAGCAGCGGAAAATCCACCCCGAAAACGTCAGGTTCGGGGTAAATATCGGATGAAATATCCTCGCGGTGTGCGACGGTAACAGATGTTTTTGACAGGTTCAGCTCTTTCCAGACAACGAAGTCCTCGTCTACAAGCGCGTAATCCCCGCGCATTTCCCTGAGAGCGAGCAGCTTTCCTGCCGCCCAGAACATCGTCGGGTCGATATTTTCCATGTCGGTCGGGATAACCTCGCATATCTCGTTCCAGACCCCATCGATCCCGATTTTACGGTAAAACTCCGCGCCGATCTTATCGGTGCACATTCGTATTTCACCATTGTTTTTCCGCCATTCAAGCGCAGAAATGACCGTTGTATAAAGGCTGAACGGTTCGATAGTATAACTGCCGCCCCCGCGCTTGGCAAGGAACGGCAGAGTTGAATTAACGTGAATAGCATTCATTTTCATATCAGATTTATACCATACCCGAAACGGTTCAGCGGGCAGGACGTAAGATTCTGTAAAGTTTCCGAATATTCGGCTTTTGTTATTTCAGCTGTGCCCGCGTAATATCGGAAACTTCCGCTGATATATTCCGTGTGCAGATTCCCTGCGCCGCCAAAAGAACCGAACGAACCGAATGAGCCGCGGAACGAGCCGAACGAACTGCTGAATGAGCCGAACGACGTGTAAATAAAGCCGAACGAACTGAATGAACCGAAAAATGAGCTTCTGAAGAGAAAACCGGATCCGGGAATTTCTTCAGGCTTAGAAATTTCTTCTGCCTTTACATTTTTCGGCGGTTCTTCCTTTTTAATGAGCTTCGCCGCCTCTTTTCTGAGCTGCTCACCATTTTCGAGCGCGTCAAGATTGAGCAGGACAGCTTCGTGCGGTTCGGGACGAACACCGAAGGCGAACGCTAACTCAATGCCCAGATTTTTTGAGCGGTCGATATTGCGTATTCGGTTGAGAATTTCAGTCTCGCCGAGCTGTTCGAGCCAGCGTTCAAGTCCTCCTCCGATAAAATAGCCTATTAAAACGGAAACGTCGAAGTGTTCCCGAAGCGCGCGTATATCATATATTTTCTGCCCATCGAGCCACAAGCAAAAGCCTGACTGCGCCACGGAGATCACCTCATTTCGCCATATCAATATACCTATTATACCATATTTCGCCGAATATTGCAATAGAAAAGTTAAAAAAAGAAAACCGACCGTGTTTCTCCGATGTCGGTTTTCATTCGACTGGCATTATTCCTTATGTTTTATCCGAAAGATAGCGTTCCGCTTTATTAAGCACTTTAGCAGATGAAAGGATCTGGATTACGATCACGCCGACAACCATTCCGAAAACGCCCTGAACGGCATTTCCCGGAACACTTGCCCATGCTCCGAAGCCTTCTCCGAAAATAAGCGCGGCATAACCGAAATATCCGATAACCATGATCAGTTCTCCGCAGAACGCACCTGAAATATACCCGATAAGCTTAAGCCGCGGCGATTTTTTTGCAAACCAGCGTGCGATAAGAGCAGCGGCGACCGCTGTAAGTCCCTTGATCAGAAATGTTGCGGGAACGTAGTGGATATACCCCGAAAAAAGATCTGCGAATGCCGAACCGATTCCGCCTGCCGCAAAGCCGTAAACAGACCCTAGCACCCACGCGGCAACAAGAATAAAACAGTCGCCGAAATTAACATACCCGTTCATAGGCGAGGGGATCTGAATAACCATAGTAGCAACACAGATTAATGCCGCGAACATGGCTGCGAACACCAGCCTGATAAGCTTAAATCTTTTTATATCCTTGTGCATTTCTGCCGCCTCCTTTTTGCTAAAAATTATATCACAATTTCTTTGCAAAAGCAATGATAAAATCACAAAAAAATGTTGTTTTTTTCGTTACAATATGATACAATTATACCATAATAACGGTAGGAAAATATACTGTTTTCAGTCATTGTAATATAAACATCGGAGGAAGCAGAAGTGTATAAAACACCCGAAAATGTAAAAAACCGCGCCGCCTCGATTACGGCGGAAATGACGATTGAGGAGAAATGCAGCCAGCTTCGCTACGACTCTCCCGCAATTGAGCGGCTCGGAATCCCCGCCTATAACTGGTGGAACGAGGGGCTGCATGGGCTTGCACGCGCGGGAACGGCAACAATGTTCCCGCAGGCTATCGGGCTTGCTGCGACTTTTGACAGCGGTCTCGCCGAAAAAATCGGGCGCGCCACAGCTCTCGAAGCGCGCGCTAAATACAACGCCTGTTCAAAAAGAAACGACAGGGATATATATAAGGGGCTTACCCTCTGGTCGCCCAACGTCAACATCTTCCGCGACCCGCGCTGGGGAAGGGGACACGAAACCTATGGCGAAGACCCGTTCCTTTCGGGACAGCTTGGAGCGGCTTTTGTTCGCGGAGTTCAGGACGAAAATATGACTGCCTCCGCCTGTGCAAAGCATTTCGCCGTCCACAGCGGTCCTGAAGCGCTGCGCCATGAGTTTGACGCACAGGTGAGCGAAAAGGATTTGCGTGAAACATATCTTCCCGCATTTGAGGAGTTGGTTAAGGCAGGCGTAACCGGCTTTATGGGTGCATATAACCGTGTAAAAGGTGAGCCGTCCTGCGCCCATACCGGGCTTATGCGAATTTTACGCGAGGAATGGGGATTTGACGGATATTTCGTTTCCGACTGCTGGGCAATACGCGATTTTTACACCCACCACCGCGTTGCTTCAAGCGTCACCGAGGCAGCCGCGCTTGCGCTTAAAAAAGGCTGCGACGTAAACTGCGGCTGCTCGTATCTGCATATTCTCGAAGCCTATAACGAAGGGCTGGTCAGCGAGGAAGATATCGACCGCGCCGTAAAAAAGCTGCTTGAGATCAGAATTGTTCTCGGAACGCTTGATAAAACCGTGCTCGACGATATTCCATACACCGTCATAGATTCCCTTGAACATAACCGCCTTTCGCTTGAGGCGGCGCAGAGGTCGATGGTTCTGCTGAAAAACAACGGCGTTCTCCCGCTGGAAAAGAAAAAAATAAAAACCCTTGGCGTTATCGGCTGCTCTGCGGACAGCCGTTCGGCTCTTAAGGGCAATTACTACGGAACAGCAGCAGGGTATACTACCTTCCTCGATGGAATAAAGCGTGAGTGCGGCGAGGAGATCCGTGTTCTTTATTCACAGGGCTGCGATTATATAAACGACCGCTGCGAGTGTCTTGCCCTGCCTGGCGACCGACTTGCCGAAGCCGCGGAAACAGCCGCGTTAAGCGATGTCGTGGTGCTTTGCGTCGGACTTAACGAAAAGCTTGAAGGCGAGGAGGGGGACGACGGGAACGAGTATTCGTCGGGCGACAAGGAGAATTTGCTCCTGCCGCTGCCGCAAAGACGGCTGATAAAAACCGTTCTTGACGTAGGAAAGCCTACGGTTATCGTTATCGCGGCGGGAAGCTCCGTCACTCTCGGCGATGAGCGCGCAGACGCGATTCTTTGCGCGTGGTATGCAGGGCCGCACGGAGGAACGGCTCTTGCGGATATTCTTTTCGGCAGGATTTCTCCGTCGGGAAAGCTCCCTGTTACTTTTTACAGGGACGCGGCTCGGCTACCCGAATTTACCGATTATTCAATGAAAAACCGAACCTACCGCTACCTCGAAAACAGCGGCAATGTGTGGTTTGGTTTTGGACACGGTCTTACCTACTCGGAGTTTGAATGTAAATTTATTTCAGCCGAAAAGCGCGGCGCGAGTGTTTTCGTAAGGGTAAAAGCGGAAAATACAGGGACTGTCGACAGCGAAAACGTTATTCAGCTCTATCTCTCATGCTCAGACAAAAACGCGCCGCTTAACCCGTGGCTGTGCGCGGTAAAGCGCATTTCACTTGCGGCAGGAGAAGCGGCGGAATATGAGCTTGAAATAAAACGCGAACGGTTCAGGATATACAGCGATGACAGCGTTTACTATGCCGACAGCTGCCGACTATTCTGCGGCTTCGGACAGCCCGCAGAAAACGACGTGTATGTCGCGGTAACGCTGTAAAAAGGAAAAAGTAATGAAAAAAATTCTCATTATCACAACGGGCGGAACTATCGCCTGTTCAGACGAAGGCGGCGGTCTTGCGCCGAAGAATAACGGAAAGGTTCTTGCCGAGGAATGCGGGATAAGCGGCGCAGAGCTTGATTTTATCGACCTGTTTTCGATCGACAGCACGGACGTAACCCCTGAACACCTCCGTCGGCTTGTCGCTGCGGTAAATTCAGCCGAAAACTGCGACGGAATCGTTATCCTCCACGGAACGGATACGCTCGAATACACTGCGGCGGTTCTTTCGCTCACTGCCCGCCGCGATATGCCCGTGATTATCACCGGTTCAATGATACCGATGGAGAGTGCAGGAAGCGACGCGCCGCGAAATCTTTCCGACGCTTTGGCGGCAGCCTGCTGGGGGGAACTTGCGGGGGTATATGCCGTGTTTGGCGGCAGAATTATTCCCGCTCATCTTGTTGTAAAAAGAAGTAATTCGCCTGACGCTTTCCGTGATTTTTCCGGAACATCTTTCGGTGTAATCTCGGACGGAATCGTAGAATTTTACGGAAAAACTGCCCTGCCGCCGCTGCTGACGTTTCCGAGTAACTGCGCACCCGTTGCCGTTTGCCGACTTACGCCGTTCACACGTGCCGAAGAACTTAACGCGGACGGCTGCTGTGGTATGGTGATCGAAGGCTTCGGTGCAGGCGGACTGCCCGACCGTTCCGAAATACTGACAGCTGTTCAGAATACGGCGAAAAAAATGCCCGTTATTCTGACCACCGCTTGTATTGGCGGCACGAGCCTTTCGCTTTACGCGGTCGGCAGGCGCGCGTTGGAATGTGGAGTGCGTGAGGGCGGGGAAATGTCAACATCTTTCGCGGCAGCGCGCCTTTTTATTGAACAACCCTCTCCGTAAAAATCTCCCCGTCAATAGCCAGAATATCGTCGAGCGGGATTTCAGCGCCGCTGTCTAAAACTATAAGCCGCTCAAACTCGCGGATTTTCCGGACGATCCCCGTTTCGGTAACGCACATTCCGCCCGCCTTCCGCTCGTCAGGAATGAAATAGGTAAAGCTTATCTGCGGTTTTTCGTCGAGGTGTTCCGCAAGAATGTGAAACCGGATATTCAGTATATTCAGCATATCCTCGTCGGATTCAGGGCGGCGGTCGGTATAACGCGCCGTTTCATTTATCGCCGCGCCGTGTCCCGTTAAAGCGGCGAACGGTGAGAATTGCGCCGCGCGGTCGTGCATTGACATAGGCGTTCTTTTTTTTGAAACATGGTGAGGGAGGTCGATTATATCGTCGTATTGTCCGCTCATGCCTTGTGCCCTCCAATCTGTCCGTTGCGATCCCTGGCGGTCGCGCCATCTTCAAGATTCATACCCTTAATAACAGCGTTCCTGCCGAATTTCTTCTTTATTTTTATAAGCGCAAGCTGGGTTCGTTTTTCACGTTCGAGCTGTTCGCGTTCAGCTTCCTTTTTCGCGTCAAGCTCAGCGTAATCAGTAAAAAAGTCGAGCTGTTCAAAGCCGTCGCTTTCAACATTTTCTTCAGGAATAACATTGTTCGCGGTAATGTTCAGCCGCCTGATTAAAAGCGCAGGGTTTACTATCCTGTCGAAAAGCTCGCCTGCTGCGTCCATTATCTTTTTCGCGGAGGAACAGTACCCGTCGAGGTTTGCCGTTCCGTGAGCGTGCTTTGGAATCTGCCGCCCGTAGCGGTCGGATACTATTTCGCCACGGTAAAGACTGCGGCGGGCGGGGTCGGTAAGATTTTCAATATCGTAGCCTATCGTTATAACCAGCTGATTTGTAACAATTCCCTTGTCTACAAGGTCAAGCGCGAGAAGGTCTGCCATTTCGAGCAGCACCAGACGCGCTTTTTCCGCTTCATACGGGGTGTGGAGTACCTGTCCCGAACCGGAGCTGTTCGTTTCGGGGTGGTATGCCTTTATTGCTTCCATCGTGCAAGGCTCCCATCCCCATGCGTGGTCGATAAGCAGCTCCGCTCCTTTCCCGAAAAGCGAATAGAATAAGTCCTCGTTGTGGATAGAGATGCGCGCTATATCACCCATCGTATAAATCCCGCGCGATTTAAGACGTTCGGCCGTTCCTTTTCCGACCCGCCAGAAATCTGTTATCGGTTCGTGTTCCCAGAGAGTTTTCCGATAACTCATTTCGTCAAGCTCGGCTATTCTTACGCCGTTTTCATCTGCGGGGATATGCTTTGCGACAATGTCCATTGCTACCTTACAAAGGTAGAGATTAGTCCCGATTCCTGCCGTCGCAGTAATACCTGTTTCGTTAAGCACGTCCTTGATAATGCGCTGTGCAAGACCGCGCGCAGAGAGCTTATACATTCCGAGGTAATTTGTCACGTCCATAAAAACCTCGTCGATAGAATAAACAACAATGTCCTCCGGCGCGACATATCTCATATAGATTTCGTAGATCTGCGTGCTGTATTTTATATAGTATGCCATTCTCGGCGGAGCAATGATAAAATCCGCAGCGAGCGCGGGATTTTTTTCAAGCTCGGAGTAAATATACGATGCTCCTTCAAGCCGTCTGTTCGGCGCTTTATAGCTGCGCGCGCTGTTCACCAGCAAAACACGCTGCTTTACCTCGAAAAGCCTGCTCCGTCCGCCTATCCCATAACTTTTCAGCGTTGGCGTAGCCGCAAGGCAGATCGTTTTATCAGTTCTTGTTTCGTCCGCAACAACAAGGTTCGTGTCGAGCGGATCAAGTCCTCTCTCCCGGCACTCGACTGAAGCGAAAAACGATTTAAGGTCGATAGATAAGTACTTTCTTTCAGCCATACAACTCTCTCCCGTTTTTGATTTTTTCGTACTTATTATAGTATACCACTTTTTCTGGGATTTTTCCAGTACAAAGAGCAAAATTCCGGAGATACAGCTGAATGTTTTTTGCTGCGACCATCAGGTATCTTATGAATGTAATATAACAAATAAAACAGCCTGATTTGTATTGACAAGTGTAGATATGAGCAAAACTCATAATCCCTTAAGGAAAAACCATCTGATTAGTAAGAAAGAATGAGTT
>CAZAXM010000053.1:0-11416 GCA_964489095.1 uncultured Ruminiclostridium sp.
GGGAACAATACCCTCACTATCACGAGTTCGGATATTGAGGGCATAGCTCCACCAAGCAGTGTGCCGCTGCATCCAAAAAAGCTCGATTACAAGTCGGGCTTTTATTTTTTCTTTTGTTCACCCCGAAAAGTTTGTTATATGTGTAACAGTAAAAATGTGCAGTCGCACACGGGCTGTGCGTTTTCTTTTTGGCATGGAAACGGAGGGGAGGCGAACCAAAACCGCGTGCCGCGGCGGACGAACCGCAAAAAATGTCGCATCTAAACGAAAAATAACCGGTTCATTATTCAATATTACAAGATTGAACTTTTCTCTTGACACACCCCACGCAATATGTTAAAATATATCCGTCAGACCAACCTGAATTGGAAAGGAAAAGGAAAATGAAAAGAAAAGGCATAAGAAGGATAGTTTCGGCTTTTTTAGCGACAGCAGCTATCGCGACCTCTTTTACATTCGAGGCGTCAGCCGCTGAGAAGCTGAGTAAAAGCGTCGAATATGATTATTACGGCGCGGCGTTTGTAACAATTGTTCCGACAACGAGCGGTACGACCGTCCGCTATACAACCGATGGTACCGCGCCAACGATAACGTCGGAAAAATATGACGGAGAAATATTTGTTGCAAAAGAAACGCTTATACGCGCGGCTGAATTTGACCAGAACGGTAAGAAAGTCGCTGCGATGAAAACGAATATCAAGCCGAAATGCGCGCAGGTAGAATTTGATATTGATTATCAGATAGGGAAAAGCGTTATATCTCTGAACTGCGCAACAAGCGGGGCGAAGATTTACTACACCCTCGACGGAACAAAGCCGGACGAAAACTCTGCCCTTTACAGCGAGCCGATCACAATTGATCAGAAAACAAAGGTCCGTGCGGTTGCATATCAGGACGGGCATAAAAAAAGCGCGATCGTTTCAAAAACTGTAAAAATCGGAAATTATATTAAGAAAGATAACGAGCCCGACGACGAGAACGAAACCGAAAAGATCTCGTATGAATTATCGTACATTGCCGAAAATGGTTATATGTATGTAACGCTTATGCCTCGGAAAGGCTCCAATACCATTTATTATACAACAGACGGCTCTAAGCCCTCGAAAGATAGTAAAAAATATTCTAAGCGTATCAAGTTTACTGAAAATGCTACCCTCCGCGCACGCGAATATAATAAAAAAGGCGAACTTACCGCCACGATTACGGTCAACGTAAAGATGAAGTGTGCGCCGGTCGAGCTTGGCTGTATCGATATAGCTACGGGAACAAAAACTATTACCCTCTCGACTATAACCGATGACGCTACTATTTACTATACTATTGACGGAACAACCCCTGACCCCGATTATTCCGACATCTATACCGAACCGCTTACCCTCGGCGATAGGTCAACTATTAAGGCAATCGCTGTAAAGGACGGCTGGAAAAAAAGTTCTACTATATCCGAAATGGTTTCGGATATCCCGCTCCGCCTTACAGATTTTAATTTCGGCGATCCGCTTTATTCCGAAACGGCTGTTGTTCTTAATACATATCGCCGTTCGAGCGGGTTAAATTCGCTTATTCTTGATGAAAAACTTACCGAGGCGGCTAATGTCCGCGCGAAAGAGCTTTCCGTTTATATGGATCACACCCGCCCGACCGGTACAGGCTATTTAACGGCAGTTGAGGACTGCGGCGTAAAGGTTCGCTTCTCCGCTGAGTTTATCGCTTCCTATTATAAAACGCCTTCCGAATTTATAAGCGCGGTTCTTTCCGATAAAACTAATTATGGCAGGCTCCTCGGAAAAGGTTATGACGATAATAAAGTCGGCGTAGGCTATTTCGAGAAAGGGAAAAGCCGATATTGGGTATTAATTATCGCGCAGACCATAGAATGATAATATTATCAGAACGAAAAAACCGCACCATTACGCGGTTTTTTCGCTTTTTTAAAAAATATTAAAAATTTTTAAAAAAACTGAAACTTTTCGTAGAAACGCCGTGACTACCTAAATGTAAACGGTACATTGAAACTTTGAATATGATGTAAAAGAGCAGAGGATTTGTGAATTTTATTGGTATTCGCCGAATAAAATTACAAAATATGGTAAAAATCACTATTGAAATTTGCCGAATTACATTGTATAATACAAAGAGGAAATGGCACACGCTATTTACTAAAAATTTTTATTGGAGGACAAAAATCATGAAGATGACAAAGCTTCTCGCTATTGGTTCTGCAGCTGCTGTTGCTGTAGCTTCCTTAGCATCTGTTGCTTCTGCGAAGGAACAGACATTTGACATGGCAATCACAAAGGGTACAATTAAGCTCGCACAGTCTGCTGGTAACGAACTCGGCTCTCAGTACGCTCTTTCTCAGGCAGATATCGACGCTGGTAAGACCCTCGGTATCAGCGCTGACGACGCTCTCGTTTTAGCTCTTGCTGACAATTCTACTGACGCTGATAAGATCACTGGCGTATCTTTAAGCGTAACAGGTGTAAAGGGCACACGTGCTTCTTCTTCTAAGACATACACCTACAAGTTCACACAGTTCGACGACGCTGACTGCACATCTCAGAACTACGATGGTACTGGTAAGTACTTCCAGCTCAAGATGTACAAGGAAAAAGGTCCTTCCGACTCTTTCGTTCCTTCTCAGTTCGTTGAAATCACTAAGATCGAACTTAACGTTGACGGTGAAAAGACTGTTGTAACAGCTGCTGATTACGACGCTTGGGGCACCTCTTCGTGGGGCAGCTACAACGGCGCTGCATTAAAGTTTGTAAGCTACGGTTGGGCAGCTGGCGGAATCGGTGACGATATTGCTAAGCTCGCTTATACTCCTTGGGGCTTCAACTATGCTAACGAAAAGAGCACTTCTAACGACTATCCTTTCATCGCTAAGCTCGTAACTGGTGCTAACAACACTCTTATGAGACAGGATATCCAGCTTCTTTCTTACTCTGATTCTTACAGAGCTGAAACAAATGGCGGTTCAAAGGACGGCAACCAGACTTCCGGTGACAACGGCATGGGTACTAACCCCTTAGAGTTCGCAGGTCTTGCTTCTCAGTGTGCTGACTTCTTCAACAAGCAGACTAACGGTACTATCACATTCAAGTTCACAACTGCTGCTGCTGCTTCCGGTACAGTTTGGGCTAACGGTGGTATTCCTTCTACTCAGGTTGGTATTAAGAACGTTTTAGGTGATGCTACTGTTAACGATTTCGCTCTCTTCTTCAACTACGATCAGACCGGTTCTCTTCAGGCTATATCTGCACTTGATGAAGACGCTGGCGAAGTTTCGTTTGACATTAATGAAATTCTTGATGAACTCGGCGGTCATACAAAGGGTGTTGTTGACAACATCTGGTTCGGTCTTGCTAAGGGCGTTAAGTATGACGACGGCAGAGTTGGTCTTAAGGTTGAATCCGTAACTCTCGCTTACGACGAAGACGATGACGCTGACGTCGAAGAAGATGACGATGATGATACCGTTGAAGACGACGATGACGATACCGACATCGACGACGAAGATGAAGACGATGACGATGACGATACCGCTGACGACGAAGACGATGACGACGAAGATGACGACGTTGTAATCGACGAAGACGACGATGATGATGACGATACTGACGCTGATGATGACACTGACGTTGCAGGCGACACCGTAATCGTTAAGCCTTCTACTGACGACAGCAACCCCAACACTGGCGTAGCTCTCGCAGTTGTTCCTGCTGCTATCGCTGCTGCTGCAGTTGTAGTTTCCAAGAAGAGAAAGTAATTGACCTAAAGTCGATTAACAAATCTTAACAAACAGCGCACTCGGGAAACCGAGTGCGTTTTTGTTTATTTTCAACAAATTACTCGACATTTCACGTTGTGAATAAAGGCAAAATGCACTAAAAAAGTCATGTAATATTGTCAATTTTACATATTGCAATAATGAGAAAAATACTATATAATAGAGAATAGGTTAAAAGGTTTAACCGTAACTTAATATTCTATGGAGGTAAATTAAAAATGAAGTTAAGAAAAGTTGCTGCCGGCGCAGCAGCAGTTGCTGCAGCTTCCGCACTCGCTCTTTCTGCAAGTGCAAGTCTTTTAGTGGTTGAAAACGCTCCTTCGAACCTTTCTTCCGGTTCGGGTATGTGGATGGCAAAGATTTATTGCCCATCCGAAGGAATTGATTTCGGCGTTGACTACGCTTCTATCGCTAAGGTTCAGTTCCAGATCACAACCGATGATACCGACTTTTTCGAGGGTATGTTCGGCGGCGCAGTAGTTATGAGCTGCGGTCCTGCTTCTCAGTGCCCTGCTGACCACAACTGGGTTTCCAGCTCTTTCTGGGGATGCATTGATGAGGAACTCGCAATCGAGACTATGGATACGACCGCTGCTATCCAGGCTGAAACTCTCGGCGATTACACCTACCAGCTCACACTTAACGTAGACGATACAAACTGCCTCTACGCTCCTGACGTATCCGACGCTTATGCGCAGATTGCTGTTCAGGAATGGGGTCAGGATATGTCCCAGATCGTAGTTAAGGGTATGCAGGCATACGACGCAGCAGGAAATCTTATTATCGCATTTGACGGCGAAGGAAACCGCGTAGACGGCGGCGCTGCTGACGAAACACCCGCAGCTGAAGAAGAAGTAGCTGCTCCCGAAGAAACACCTGTTGAAGAAGCTCCTGTAGAGGAAACTCCCGCTGAAGAAGCACCTGTTGAAGAAGCTCCCGCAGTTGACATTGAAGAAGCTCCTGTTGTTGATGTAACACCCGCAGCCGGCGATGTTGACGCTGCTACAGATTCCTCTAAGGGTTCGCCCGACACAGGTATCGCTGACGTAGCTGCTGTTGCAGGACTCGCAATCGTTGCAGGCGGTGCTGTTGTTCTTTCCAAGAAGAGAAAGTAAGTCGTTTTGGCGTGAATGCGGCAGGTAAATGAGATTATCAAAACTCATATAAAATATGCATAAATTTTAGTGAAAATGCATATTGACGGTCTGCCGCTCTCATGTTAAAATAAATTAAACGTTGTATTAGGTTTTGCCTTATATGGCGCACAAATTTTTAGGAGGATAACTCAAATGAAGTTAAACAAGTTAATTGCTAGCGCTTCCGCTGTTGCAGTTGCTGCTGCAGCTATGGGCGTTTCTGCTAGCGCAGTTCTCAAGGTTGTAGAGCAGGACGGTCATTTCAGATCCGGTACAGGTTCTTGGATGCCTGTAATTTACAGCAACCAGACTTTCGACGCATCTGAAAAGGATTATACCGATTACGGTATCGACTGCACAAAGATCGCTTCTGTTGAAGTAACAATCACAACTGATGATCCTGAATTCTTTGACGGTTCTTTCGGCGGCGCTATCGTTCTCTCCAGCAAGAGCACTGAAAACGCTGACCACAACTGGAACGGTAAGGAATACTGGGGTACATATGATGAGGATACAGATCCCATCATTGAAACAGTAGCTACTGATAAGTCCGTTGTTTTCACAAAGACAGGCGACTACACCTACACAGGCGTTATGGTTGTTGACGATTCCAACTGCGTATACGAAGGCTATGACCTCGTTCAGATCGCTGTTCAGGAATGGGGACAGGATATGTCCAACATCGTTGTTAAGTCTATGGTTCTCAAGGACGCTGACGGCAACGTTATGATTTCTTTCGACGAAAATGGTAAGGCTGACCTTCCTTTAATCGAAGAAGGCGCTGAAGCTCCTGCTGAAGACGAAACCGACGCTCCCGACGACGTTGATGAAGACGAAGTAGTTGAAGCTGACGATGAAGACGAAGCTGACGAAGACGAAGCTGCTGACGAAGATGAAGCTGACGACGAAGACGAAGCTGTTGTTGACGAAGACGAAGATGATGACGACGTTGCTGAAGAAGCTCCTGTTGTTGATGACGCTCCCGTTGTTGACGAAGCTCCTGCTGCTAACGAAGCTCCCGCTGCTGGCGATGTAGACGCTGCAACTGATTCTTCTAAGGGTTCGCCTGACACAGGTATCGCTGATGTCGCTGCTGTTGCTGGTCTTGCAATCGTAGCTGGCGGTGCAGTTCTCGTTTCTAAGAAGAGAAAGTAATCCGATAACTTAATAAAAAAGCCTTGCGTTTATCGCAGGGCTTTTTCCTTTTTCAGTCAAATGTTCAAAATATTTATAAAAACCCTTGCAATTGGCGGCACTTTATAGTATAATAATATGGATAATAGGGTTAATATCGCGAAAGAAAGGAAAAACGCTATGGATATTAAAACGCTCGACCATTTATGCGAGCTTTCCAAGCTCAATTTTACCGAGGACGAACAGAAAAAAATGCTTGCCGATATGTCGGACATTATCGACCTTATGGATACGATAAAAGAATTTGAAATCAGCTACGACGATACAAAGGATAAAAATGAAATCGCTTACGACGACCTCCGTAAGGACGAGGCCGCACCCTCCTTTGAAACAGAGCGGCTCCAGCAGAATACACAGCCGCGCGACAACTGTTACGTTGTTCCGAAGATGATGGAATAAGGAGGATAAACCGTGGATCTTAAGAATACTACACTCTCCGGGCTGCGCGTACAGCTCGATGAAAAGAAAATCAGCGCGAAAGAGCTTGCGGGCGAATTTTTCGCGGAAATAAAGAAAAAGGACGATAAGCTCCTCTCTTATATCACTGTCACAGAGGACGAGGCTTATGCAGCTGCTGAAACCGCCCAGAAGCGCATCGACGCAGGAAATTCCGCGCCGCTTACGGGTATCCCGCTCGCTATAAAGGATAACATCTGCACCGACGGCGTTCCGACAACCTGCTCCTCACGTATGCTCGAAAATTTCGTGCCGCCGTATGACGCAACCGTTATCGAAAAGCTCAAAAATGAAGATTTCGTTATGCTCGGTAAGGTTTCTATGGACGAGTTCGCGATGGGCGGTTCGACCCAGACAAGTGCTTTTAAGAAAACAAAAAACCCCTACGACCTTGAGTGCGTTCCGGGCGGTTCTTCGGGCGGTTCGGCTGCCGCCGTTTCTGCGGGACTTTGCGCCGCCGCACTCGGAAGCGACACGGGCGGTTCGATTCGCCAGCCCGCTTCTTTCTGCGGCGTTACCGGCTTAAAGCCGACCTACGGCAGAGTTTCACGTTACGGATTGGTCGCTTTCGGAAGCTCGCTCGACCAGATCGGACCGATTGCACGCAGCGCACGTGACTGCGGAACTATTCTTAATGCAATATGCGGAGTTGACCCGCGCGACGCGACAAGTAAGAATGTCCCCGCCGATGATTTCAACGCTAAGGCAGGCACGGGTGTGAAGGGAATGAAAATCGCGCTCCCGAAGGAATTTTTCGGCGACGCGGTTGATGAAGAAGTTAAAAACGCGGTTATGAATGCCGCGAAAGAGTATGAAAAAATGGGCGCGGAGCTTGTCGAATGCTCAATAAGCACGCTGAGATACGCCGTTCCCGCTTATTACCTTATTTCATCTGCCGAGGCTGCTTCTAACCTCTCCCGCTATGATGGTATAAAGTATGGACTTCGCGGAGAGGGAAGAACCTTTGACGAGATGATTCGTGACAGCCGTAACCGCGGCTTCGGCGACGAGGTTAAGCGCCGTATCCTCCTCGGAAACTATGCCCTTTCAAGCGGCTATTACGACGCTTATTACCGTAAGGCGCTTGCGCTCCGTCAGGAAGTTATAAAGGAATACAACGACGTTTTTGAAAAGTCTGACGTTATTTTAACGCCGACCGCACCGAGCGTTGCGTATAAAATCGGCGCACAGGACAGCGACCCCGTTAAAATGTACACCGCCGACATCTGCACGGTAACGGTAAATATCGCGGGACTCCCCGGTATAAACACGACCTGCGGTTATAACGTGGACGGAATGCCTATTGGCATGAGTATGATAGGAAAGCGCTTTGATGAAGCAACATTGATACAGGCTGCGGACGCTTTTGAACAGCAGTTCAGCCCCGTTCACTGTACATTATAAAGATAAGGAGCAAAAGAATGGCTAGATTATATCCGACTATCGGTCTTGAAATTCACGCGGAGCTTCTTACGAAATCGAAGGTTTTCTGCACCTGCTCGGCGGAATTCGGCGGCGAACCGAACTCACGCTGCTGCCCCGTTTGTTCGGGACATCCCGGAACGCTTCCCGTTTTAAACCACACCGCCGTTGAGTATATCGTCAAGGCGGGTTACACTATGAACTGCGACATTTCGCGCTTTACGAAGTGGGACAGAAAGAACTATTTCTATCCCGACCTGCCCAAGGCATACCAGATTTCTCAGATGCCGCGCCCCGTTTGCCTTAACGGTTACGTTGATATTACAACCTCGGAGGGCGAAAAGCGCATAAGAATAAACCGTATTCATCTCGAAGAGGACGCGGGAAAGCTTGTCCACGACGATTCGGCGAGAGTAAGTCTTGCGGATTACAACCGCTGCGGAATACCGCTTATTGAAATCGTAACAGAACCCGATTTCCACAGTGCCGAGGAGGTCTGCGCATTTATCGAGAAGATCCGCCTGCTGCTCAAATACGCGGGGGTTTGCGATTGTAAGATGGAGCAGGGCTCGCTGCGCTGCGACGTAAATATTTCGCTTGCGGAAAAGGATTCTGAACAGCTCGGAACGCGCGCAGAAATAAAGAACCTGAACTCCGTAAAGGCTATCGCGCGCGCAATCGACTACGAAATCTACCGCCAGACCGAGCTTATCGAGGCAGGCGAGCGTGTAATCCAGGAAACGCGCCGTTTTTCCGATTCGACGGGCGAAACAATGGCGATGCGTTCAAAGGAGGACGCGCACGACTATCGGTATTTCCCCGATCCCGATATTCCGCCGATCATTTTCACCGAGGAGGAGCTTGACGCAATAAAGGCAAGCCTTCCCGAAATGCCCGAAGCGCGTAAGGAGCGCTATATGACTGAGTATGGCATGAAAGAGGCTGACGCGGATTCGATCATAAATGATAAGGACATCTGCGACTTCTTTGAGGGCGCGGTGAGCGCGTATAATAATCCGAAGTCTGTTTTAAGCTTTATGCTCGGCGAGTTTATGAGAAGAATAAATCTCGGCGAAATGAGTATGGAAACGCTTGAGGTAAAGCCTGCCGAGGTTGCGCGCCTTATCGAATACGGCGATACTGATAAGATTAACAAGAATAATTATAAGAACATTTTCAAGGCTATGCTTGAAACGGGAAAAACGCCGGAGGAAATCTGCGACGCGGAGAATTACTGGGTCAAGGAGGACAGTGCGCTTCTCGAAAGCGTTATTGACAAGCTTATTGCGGACAACCCGAAGCCTGCGGAGCAGTACCGCAGCGGCGAACAGAAGGTTTTCGGCTTCTTTATGGGTCAGGCGAACAAGGCTCTCAAGGGTCAGGCTACGCCCAATGCGATACGTGAAATGCTCGTAAAAAAATTAGGCTAAGGAAGGACAACTGAAATGTTTTTAACAAACAAATACCGCGACCACAATACCTCAATGCTCACCGAGGGTGACATCGGCTCGACCGTCCGTGTTTCGGGCTGGGTAGAGAATATCCGCGACCACGGCGGAATCAAGTTTATCGACCTGCGCGACCACTACGGCGTTTTACAGGTAACGTTACAGAACAACGAAGCGCTGCTTGAAGGCGTGAACAAGGAATGTGCTGTTTCTATCAGCGGAAAAATCATCAAGCGTGACGCTAGTACGTTCAACGACAAGATTTCAACAGGAACGATCGAGCTTGAAGCGGAAAGCCTTGACATTTTAGGAAAGGTTTCCGTTCAGCTTCCGTTTGAGGTTCCGTCCTCGAAGGAAAGCGGCGAAGATATTCGTCTGCGCTACCGTTTTCTTGATATGAGAAACCGCAAGGTTCACGACAACATTGTGTTCCGCTCCAATGTTATGTCGTTTATGCGCGAAAAGATGACGGAAATGGGATTTTTAGAGCTTCAGACCCCTATTTTATCGACATCATCGCCTGAGGGTGCGCGCGACTATCTTATACCGAGCCGCAAGCATCACGGAAAGTTCTATGCTCTCCCGCAGGCTCCGCAGATTTTCAAGCAGCTTTATATGGTGTCGGGTTTTGACAAGTATTTCCAGCTTGCGCCCTGCTTCCGCGACGAGGACGCGAGGGCGGACAGAACGCCGGGCGAGTTTTATCAGCTCGACATGGAAATGAGCTTTGCTACGCAGGAGGACGTTTTTGCGGCGGCGGAGGCTGTATTTCCTGCAATTCTTGAAAAATTCGGAAAGAAGCAGTACACCCATGCGCCCTTCCCGCGCATTACATTTGAGGAAGCCATGCTGAAATACGGCTCGGATAAGCCTGACCTTCGCAACCCGCTGTTTATTGTGGACGTTTCCGATTTGTTTGTTGACAGCGGCTTCAAGCCCTTCTCCAACAAGACGGTACGTGCTATCCGTGTGCCGAAAATGGCAGAAAAATCGAAAACATTCTTCAAGAGCATGGAAGAATATGCGCTTTCCATTGGCATGAAGGGTCTTGGCTACTTCAAGGTTGAGCCGGATATGACGTTTAACGGACCGATTGACAAATTCCTCCGCGAGGGCGACAGGGAAGAGCTTATTTCACGCTGTGCGCTTGAAGCGGGCGATGTGCTTTACTTTATTGCTGACAGCAAGAAGAACGCGGAAAAGTTCGCGGGTCAGATCCGTACCGAAGTTGCGAACAGAATGGGGCTTATTGACGAGGATCGATTTGAGATTTGCTGGATAGTTGACTTCCCGATGTACGAGGAGGACGAGGAAACGGGCAAGCCGATTTTCACGCACAATCCTTTCTCTATGCCGCAGGGCGAGCTTGAAGCGCTCAACACGAAGAATCCGTGTGACGTTCTGGCGTACCAGTACGACGTTGTATGCAACGGCGTTGAGCTTGCGTCGGGCGCGGTAAGAAACCACGACATTGACGTAATGGTAAAGGCGTTTGAGATCGCGGGATACACGGAAGAGGACGTAGCGGCGAAGTTTGGTGCGCTTTACAGTGCGTTCAAGTACGGTGCTCCGCCTCATGCGGGTATGGCGTTTGGCATTGATCGTATGATAATGCTTTTACTCGACGAGGAGAGCATACGCGAGGTTATAGCGTTCCCGCTCAACTCGAATGCGCAGGATCTGTTGCTTGGCGCGCCCACCGAGGTTACGGAGCAGCAGCTTCGTGACGTTCACATCAAGGTAAGGCAGCGCCCGCAGGACAAGAAGGCTGAAAACTGAGACGCAGTCTTAGCGGCAATGTTCTAAATAAAAAACAACAGCAGAGCTGCTGTGGTGAAAACCGCAGTGGCTCTGCTTTTTTACAATGGGTTTGCATTTTGGGGGGCTTTTGGGGGCAGTGCTGAGGCGCGGGCGCCTTCGCGCCCCCCCCCCGCCCCCACAGCGGCGGGGGTCTCCCATGCGGCGGC
>CAZAXM010000054.1:0-11394 GCA_964489095.1 uncultured Ruminiclostridium sp.
AACTCTTGCCATAGCAAGGTACATACCAACTTCGGTGCATTCGCCCGCAAAGTTAGCGCGCAGACCTTCGATTATTTCCTTATCATCAACTGCCTTTGCGATTCCAACCTCGTGTTCGCAAGCAAATGTGAGCTTTTCGCTTGCTTCCTTTTCAATGAACTTCGAGCCGGGAACGCCGCACTGAGGACATTTATCGGGTGCACTGTCGCCTGTGTGAACATAGCCGCAAACGGGACATACAAAAATCTTCATAATAATTACCTGCCTTTATATTTATTTTTTATTATTTTGCTTTAACAAAGCTGTTTTATACATCGCTCTGTTTTATGTTTTAAGTATACATTATCTCTGCCATTTTGTCAAGGGCTTTTATAAAATCTTTTAGAATAATTCTAAAACAATGTCTACTTTTAGCTAAATAAGCGCAAAAAGAAAATAAAAATATATGAATAATAAACAAAGTCTACGTTAAACCGTTGACATTTCGTAATACGTGTGTTATTATTTAACTAACGGTTATCCGTTAATATTTTTATAATGTGAAAGGAAATGAATATGAAGAAGATCACGAAGATTCTATCAGTACTTTTAGCAGCGGTAATGTTTATGACAGCATTATGCGTAACGTCAAGCGCAGCCAGCATTGAGGACACCGCTAAGGCTGTCGACAGCGGAAGTAAGGTTTCGTTTAAGCCGGATACAAGCGGACTGTTTGGTGGAAGTAAGGAATACAAGGATTTCAAAGTAAAGCTCTCAGAAAAAGGAACATTAAAACTCACTATTTCAACGGTTTCAGAAGATACCAGGGTAACGCTTATTAATAGCAATGGTAATATCGTAGAGTGTTCGGAAACGAGCGCAACAACGGGAAATATTTACTACACAAAGGAAATATGGTTATCGTGGAACTCAAACGTTGAGAGATTTAAGGGCGTAATCAAGTATAAATCCTTAGCGAAGGGAACGTATTATGTAAGAATTTGGAATGACAACTTCTCTGAAGTAAAAGGCAAAATGAGCGTATCTTTCAAGTACCCACAAGCGTCCACCGACGACGAAGAAACAGGTACAATCTCCGCACTTTCCGTAACGCTCAAAAAGGGCAATACTTTACAGTTAGGCGCGGTTGTAGAAGGGGAGGGGACTCCGGAATGGACAAGCTCAAAAAAGTCCGTAGCCTCGGTTGACTCCGACGGAAAAATCACCGCTAAATCAGCGGGAACAACCGAAATTAAGGCGAAGCTCGGTAAATCGTCTGTAAAAATACAAGTAAAGGTTACAAAAAAGTAAACATATAAAAAACAGGCTTTGCGAAACTGAAGTGTTCCGCAAAGCCTGTTTTATCATTTGATTATAAACTGTCGGCGAGATCGAAAATAAGCTTTTCAGTCTTTTCCCAACCGAGGCACGGGTCAGTAATCGACTTACCGTATACGCCCTCTTCTGCCTTCTGCGAACCGTCCTCAATATAGCTTTCAATCATAAGACCCTTGATGAAGCCGTTGAGGTCGTTGTCGTGACGCTTGCTGAAAAGAACTTCCTTAGCAATACGAATCTGTTCAAGGTAATGCTTGTTGGAATTAGAGTGGTTGCAGTCAACAATAACTGAACGGTTTACGAGGTTTTTCGCGTTATATAACTCAAGAAGCAGCTTAAGATCCTCATAATGGTAGTTCGGGATAGCCTGTCCGTGCTTGTTGACAAAGCCGCGGAGAATAGCGTGTGCGTAAGGGTTACCTGTCGATTCAACTTCCCAGCCGCGATAAAGGAAAACGTGACTGTTCTGTGCGGCGGTGATGGAGTTGAGCATAACGGAATAATCGCCGCCTGTCGGGTTTTTCATTCCGCAGGGGATATCCATTCCGCTTGCTACGAGGCGGTGCTGCTGATCCTCAACGGAACGTGCGCCGACAGCAACGTAGGAAAGAAGGTCGGATAAGTAACGATAGTTTTCGGGGTAGAGCATTTCGTCAGCACAGACAAAACCTGTTTCCTGAATAGCACGGGAATGGAGTTCGCGCACGCGGATAAGACCTTCAAGCATATCCTCTTTTTTCATCGGGTCGGGCTGATGAAGCATACCCTTATATCCTTCGCCTGTTGTACGGGGTTTACCTGTGTAAATACGGGGGATAATGAAAATCTTGTCTTTCACCTGTTCCTGTACAAGTGCAAGGCGTCCGATATAATCGAGAACGGGTTCCTCCTTATCAGCTGAACAAGGTCCGATTACGAGGATCAGTCGGTTGTCCTTACCCTCGAAAATGTCGCGTATTTCTTTATCCTTCCGATTTTTTATTTCCGCAACCTTCTCCGTTACGGGGTATAACTCCTTGATTTCCTGCGGGATAGGGAGCTTTCTGTTAAAATTCATTCCCATTTCTTTTGTTCCTTTCAATATGATTTTTAAACGATAAAAGCGAATTTACACCGGTAAATCCGCTTTAAATCATTTGCTGTACAATTTAAAACTCGTCGTCCTCTTCAGAAATCTTTTCAAGTTTTTCGCTAAAGAACTTGTCGAGCTTCTTGCAGTATTCTGTAAGAGCAGCCATATCTTCTTCGCCGAAAGTATTTTTCATTTCTTCAATGAGGTTCTTATGATACTTGCGGTGCATATTATATGCCTTATCGCCCTTGCTTGTGAGCTTAACTCTTACGGAACGTCCGTCGTTAGAGCAGCCTGTCTTTTCAACGTACTTTTTAAGTGTAAGTTTGTTGATAGCAACAGTAGCTGACGGTCTTGTTATATCCATTTCTGCGGCAATTGTGCTGATTGTAGGACCTTCTTCACCCTTTGTACCGCTTTTTACACATTCAAGAAGATGAATTTCGTTAATTGTTAAATTAACGTTTCTGGAAAGTTTAAGCTTCTTTTCTTCGAGCTTCTTAGAGTTACGATGAAGCTTGAGGATAAATTTGTTGAAATCGAAATCACTCATAACATTACTCCTTTTCCGGCTTCCGCCAATAATTTCGTTATGTGCGTTATAATTCTAAGTTCCTCTTATGGTATTATATCATATCTTTTTTTAATTGTCAACAACTAAAAATGCATTTTTCATATGTTAAACACAATTCTCAGAATTACGACAAATCGTTTAATGGCAAGTATTTCATTGACAAAAAACACGATTTATGTTATCTTATATGTGGGTCGCTCGCTGATGATGAAACAGGAGGAAAGAATTATGAAAAAAACGAAAAAGCTTATAGCTCTTTTTACTACGGTCGTACTGGCGGTTGTATCATTTTCAATCCCTATTCACGCAAAAAGTGAAAGCAAATATTACATAAAAACTTTATTTCAGGACGTAAATGTCCGAACAGGTCCCGGTCTTGAATATGATTTGGTCGGAAAGGCTGTGTACGGCTCAAAATATCCCTGTCTTGGAACAGCGTTCAGTTCGAGCGGGACGATGTGGTACAAAATTGGCATTGCGAATGCTGATGACGGTTGGGTTTCTTCCGATTATGCACACCGTTTTGAAACAAAAGTCAAAAATACGGCGGAACCGACAACTACAACGAAAAGCAGCAGTAAGGCTGATCAGAAGCTTCAGAAATACATAAATTTTCTTGCCGAAGAGTATCACGCGATAGGTGTTCAGGTCGCTGTAATACGCGGGGAGGACGGGAGAATATTTGACTGGAATTATGGCTATGCAACCCGCGGAACAAAGCCGATGACAACTAACACGAAAATCCGCACTGCTTCAATAAGCAAGGTTGCTGTTGCTATGTGTGCTGTCAAAATGCAGGAAGAGGGAATTGTAAGCCTGAACGCTGATATTGGTAAATATTGGGATGCTGAACTTCCGAAAAAGGTAACTCTGAAAAATCTCCTTACACACACCTCAACGCTTCGCTATCTTTCTTTTAAGAACACTGCCGAGGGTACGCTTGATCAGCTTATGGATAAAAACAGCTATCTGGACGGAGCGGCGGGAGATTCCTCTGCCTGGTCCTATAACAACTACGCGGTCGGCGTTGCCGGCTCAACGCTGGAGCTTGCTTCCGGCGAAACTCTGGACAGCTATATGCAGAGAAATTTTTTTGAGCCGATTGGAATTGAAGTAAGTTTTTATTCAGGCGGCTTCTCAGGCAATCCTCGGATTGCTACGCTTTACGAGTCAGACGGCGGTGTTGAGCGAACGGTAAACGAGGCAAAAGCTATTGTCGGCAGCGGAATTGCGGGCAACAACACAAGTATTCATGCAGGAAGCCTGACCGCTTCAGCAAAGGATATTGCAAAGCTTTTTTATGTGCTTGCAAATGACGGTTCATACGGCGGTGAACAGCTGCTCTCGGAAAAATCTGTTAACAGAATGGAAAAAAAGTATTTTAAAACAACCGAAAACGGTGGAAAGTTTACACAGTGTACTGCGTTAAGATATGCAAAAAACAGATATAACGCCGGAAAGCTGTATTACCATACGGGAAACGCATACGGCGCAATTTCAATGGCTTCTTACGACGCTGAAACAGGAGATGTTGTTGTTGTAATGACAACAGGCGCAAACCCGAAGCGCGATAAATACGGTGTGTATGAAATATGCAGCAAAATCACAAAAAATATGTACCGTAATATGGAACAGCTCGGAAGCTGAACGAAGGGATCAAGCTGATGAAGGATAAAAAACCTGTTGAACAATTTATTAGCGGTATGCGTTGTGCGCTACCTGTAATACTTGGATTTATTCCTGTCGGAATTGCATACGCGATAATGGCGCGTCACGCCGGCTTTACGACAGCTGAAACCTGTACAATGTCGCTTGCGGTTTTCGCCGGTGCAAGTGAGATGATGGCGATAGGAATGTATGAAAAAGGCGCGGGAATTATTGCAATTGTTCTCGCAACCTTTATTCTTAATCTTCGTCATGTTATTATGAGCACTTGCGTTTTCAGCGAAATGAAACCGTCGGGAATAGGTATGAGGCTGCTTGCAGGCTTCGGAGTAACTGATGAAACCTTTGCAATTTTCACAACCGCAAGAAACGACAGACGAACAATGCCGTTTTTTCTCGGACTTGCAGCTGTTTCATACGTTTCTTGGAATGTCGGAACGTTTATCGGCGCTGTAACGAACGATATTTTGCCTGAAATTGTTACGGCGAGTCTCGGAATTGCGCTTTATGCGATGTTTATCGGACTTATTATGCCTGCGCTTCGTGTAAATATGCGCCTGGTACTGCTTGTCATTTTCACGGCTGCTGTTAATTCAGTGCTGAATTTAATTATTGATTCAAGCTGGTCGCTGATTATTTCGACGCTCGTTTGTGCAGCTGTCGGGGTATTTTTTGTAGATCTTGGAGATGATGAAAATGCGGTTTGAGATAATACTTCTGATAGTCGGAATGGCGGCGGTAACATATATTCCGCGTGCATTGCCTGCGGTTTTTGCCGGAAAAATTAAATTCAGTCCGAAATTTGAAAAATTTCTGCGTCTTATTCCTTATACTGCTATGGCGGCGTTGATTTTTCCCGGAATTATTTCCGTTGACAAAGAGAACCCATATATAGGGATTATCGGCGGGGCTGCTGCGGCTTTTCTTGCGTGGCTGAAAATGCCCGTTATGGTCTGTGTTGTAGGCGGAATTGCGGCGGATATGATTTTATACGCATTTATCGGCGGTTGAAATAAACAATATTTTTTTGTATCGGCATGAAAAATTGTTGATTTTTACAAATGTTGCTAAAAATTTGAAAAAAGAAGTGTTAAATCAGTTTTTTCGGCTTGAAATTGAGATAAAAAGGTGATATACTTTATAAAGTAGAATTTTAAGAAAGAAGATAACAGATATGATGATTTTTGACAGCCATGTGCATATCTATCCCGAAAAAATTGCAGCTAAGGCGGCAAAGACAATCGGTGAATTTTATGACATTCCTATGGCTTATGACGGCAGCATTCCTGCTCTGCTGAAAAACTGTGCAGATGCGGGGATTTCAAAATGCCTTGTCCATTCGGTTGCGACAACCCACGAACAGGTTGGAAAAATCAACGATTTCATTGCTGCAAGTGTTGCCGAAAATCCCGATATGTTCGTCGGATTCGGATCGCTTCACCCGTCGATGACCGCCGAGGAGGAAGACGAGGAAATTAAGCGTATGATTTCGCTCGGACTGCGCGGGATAAAGCTTCACCCCGATTTTCAGAAATTCAATATTGACGATAAGCATGCGATGGAGCTTTACGAGGTAATTGACGGCAGACTTCCGATACTTTTTCATACCGGAGATACGCGTTTTGCGTACTCATCTCCCGAAAGACTTGCGGCTGCGGCAAAGCGTTTTCCTCGTCAGAAAATGATAGGTGCGCATTTCGGCGGTTACAGCGAGTGGGAGGCGGCGCAGAGGTGCTTGACCGATATTGAAAACGTGTACGTTGATACGTCAAGCTCGCTGTTTAAAATTTCACCTGACGAAGCAAGGCGATATATCAGTGCATACGGCTTGGAGCGCGTGTTTTTCGGTACGGATTATCCCATGTGGAACGGGAAGGAAGAACTTGAACGCTTTGACAGAATTGACCTTACCGATGGAGAACGTGAGCAGATTCTATATGCGAATATCTGTCGTTTTCTCGGTCTTGACAATATTTGACATAGGGTGTTGACTTTTTGTGAATTTTTGATATAATAAAATGGGTATATTTTGATACATCAAGAAAGGAATATAAGGACAATGAAGTGGACAGGTCTTAATGAATTAAGAGAAAGCTATCTTAAATTTTTTGAAAGCAAAGGACATCTCAGAATGGCTTCTGCGCCGCTTGTTCCTCAGGGGGATAATTCTATCCTGCTGATAAACGCGGGCATGACGCCTTTAAAAAAGTATTTTCAGGGTATTGAAACACCGCCGAGAAATCGTGTTACAACCTGCCAGAAGTGCATAAGAACACCCGATATTGAAAACGTTGGTAAAACAGCACGTCACGGAACATATTTTGAAATGCTCGGAAATTTCTCTTTCGGAGATTATTTTAAGCATGAGGCTACCGCGTGGGCGTGGGAGTTCCTTACGAAGGAACTTGAAATCGAACCTGAAAAACTCTGGATTACAATTTACGAGGAAGACGACGAGGCGGGCGATATCTGGGCGAATGAAGTCGGTATTCCGCGCGACAGAATCGTAAAGCTTGGAAAAAAGGATAATTTCTGGGAGCATGGAAGCGGACCTTGCGGACCTTGCTCTGAAATTCATTTTGACCGCGGCGAAAAGTACGGTCCGTTTGAAAGCTTTGAGCAGGCGGGCGACTGTGACAGAATTATCGAAATCTGGAACCTTGTATTCACCCAGTTTGATAACGATGGTAACGGCAATTACAGCCAGCTTGCAACAAAGAATATAGATACGGGTATGGGTCTTGAACGTCTTGCTTGCGTAATGCAGGGTGTTGACAATATGTTCGAGGTTGATACAATCCAGAATATTATAAAGAGAATCTGCGAGGTAGCAGGGAAGAAGTACGGCGAAAATTACAAGGAGGACGTTTCTATCCGAGTAATTACCGACCACGTTCGCGCTACAACCTTTATGGTCAGCGACGGCGTAAGACCTTCCAATGAGGGCAGAGGATACGTTCTGCGCCGTCTGTTAAGACGTGCTGCACGTCACGGCAGACTTCTCGGCGTTACCAAGCCGTTCCTTACTGAAATTGTTGATCAGGTAATTAAAGAAAACGAAAACGCGTATCCTGAGCTTGCAGAAAAGCGCGAGTATATTATGAAGGTTATAGCAACCGAAGAGGAGAGCTTCAACAAGACAGTTGAAAAGGGTTCGCAGATGCTTAACGAGCTTATTGAGCAGCTCGGCGAAAACGGCGTGTTGAGCGGCGACGATGCATTTAAGCTTCACGATACCTACGGCTTCCCGCTTGACCTCACAAAGGAAATCCTTGAAGAAAAGGGTCTTACTCTTGATGAGGAACGCTTTGCTGAACTGATGAAAAATCAGAAGCTTACCGCGCGAGCAAATCAGTCATTCAAGGGCGGTTGGGACGACGCAGCAGCGGACGCTCTTTCGGGCTTAAAGACAACATTTGTCGGCTATAATGAGCTTTCCTGTGAAACTAAGATTACTGCAATACTCAAGGACGGTGCGCTTGCTGACAGCGTTGACGAGAATACCGACGTAGCAGTTGTAATCGAAACAACACCTTTCTACGCTGAAAGCGGTGGACAGGTCGGTGATAAGGGTACGATAACAAGTGCTGGCGGCGATAATGTTCTTGAGGTTCTTGATACGAAGAAAATCGGCGGAGGACAGTTTGTGTGCTATTGTCGCTGTGTTCAGGGCTCGTTTATGACAGGTGACGCTGTAACGGCTGCTGTTGATAAGGAACTTCGTATGGCTACCGCAAGAAATCACACCAGTGCGCATTTGCTTCAGGCGGCTTTACGTACCGTTCTCGGCGACCACGTTCATCAGGCGGGTTCGTATGTTGACCCGTACCGCTGCCGTTTTGACTTCTCTCATTTCAGCGCGGTTACTGCCGACGAGCTTGCACAGATCGAAGCGCTCGTCAACAAGGAAATTCTTGCCGCAGTTCCTGTTGTAACAGAGGAGCTTCCGATCGAGGAAGCTAAGAAAAAGGGCGCAATGGCGCTTTTCGGAGAAAAGTACGGCGATATCGTACGAGTTGTAAGCGTTACAGACGGTTACTCGACAGAATTCTGCGGCGGTACGCACCTTGATAACACCTCCAAAGTGGGTCTGTTCAAAATTATTTCCGAAACCTCGGTTGCTTCCGGCGTGCGCAGAATAGAGGCTGTTACAGGAGCAGGCGTTCTCGAAGCTCTCAATAGCGCAAACGAAACTATTCATGAGGCTGCGCGAACATTGAAGCTTGCAAATCCTACCGCGCTTGTACAGCGCTGCGAAGCTATCCAGAATGAGCTTTCTGACGCTAAAAAAGAAATCGACAAGCTTGAACGTCAGATTTCAGCTTCCGCAATGGCAGATATTACAGGCGGCGCAGTTGAAATTGCAGGTATAAAGGTGTTCTCGGCGGTTCTCAACGGAACAGTCGGCGACGCTCTCCGCAAGGCGGGCGACGACCTTAAATCCAAGCACGACAGCTTTATTGCCGTCCTCGCGGGTCATTCGAACGGTAAGGGCAACTTCCTTTGCATTTGTTCAAAAGAGGCAGTTGCAAAGGGCGCGAACGCAGGACAGATCGTAAAGCAGATTGCAGCAATTGCAGGCGGTAAGGGCGGCGGAAAGCCCGACAGCGCAATGGCAGGTATTGCTGATATTTCCAAAATTGACGAAGCGCTTGCAGCTCTTAACGATATTGCAGCAGGTCAGCTCAACTGACAGAAAGGGTAAAGGTTATGAAGGACTGCTTATTCTGTAAAATAATTAACGGTGAGGTTCCGTCTGAAAAAGTGTACGAAAGTGAAACTATTCTCGCGTTCAAGGACATAAATCCACAGGCGCCTGTTCACATTCTCGTTATCCCGAAAATGCATATTGAAAGTCTGAATGGTATAAATGAGGACAATATAGGCGTTGTTGCTGATATTATGCTTGTTGTAAAGCAGCTGGCTGAGGAATTTAACCTCCAGAATGGTTATCGTGTTGTTACAAATATTGGTGATAACGGTGGTCAGACTGTTCATCATCTTCATTTCCATATTCTCGGCGGCGAAAAGCTTACCGAGAAAATGTGTTGAGAAGCCGCAATAAGACAATTAAAAAGCACACTGCACAAGCCCTTATAGGATTTTCATACCTTTTCGGGCTTGTTTGTGCGTCTTTTTTAGAAAGCCGTCTTAGCTTTATATGCGCCGCTGTGCTTGCTGCCGTGTTTATATTGCTAAAGCTTTTCGACAGGTGCAGTTTCCGTATACACTTTCTTTCGGCGGCGGTTGCTATGCTTGTATTCGGATGTTATAGCGCGCTTGCGATTGAGCCTGTTAGGTCACTTGATGGGATAACCGCTGAGGTAAGTGGAACTGTCATTGAAAGTACTATTCCGAGTAATGATACTGTAAGGCTTACCATTAACGGAAAGGTCGGAGGTACGCCGGTAAAATTCTCGCTTTTCGTTCCTGATACAAATATCAAAGCGGATGATAAGGTTTCTTTTTCAGCGAAATTTTCCGAACCGAATGTTTCGGCTGAATTTTCAGAAGCGGATTACAATTTTTCAAAGGGTATATTTACCCGTGCGGCTGCCAAAAGCGAAATTACAGTTCTATCGCATTCTTTCAGCTTTAAGGCATTCCTTACCGATATTTCAAATGCAATAAAAAGTAAGATCAGGAGAGTTTTGCCAACTGAGGAAAGCAGCGTTCTCTGCGCGGTTTTCTTCGGCGATAAGTCTGGACTTTCAGATTTACAGTCGGCGACGCTGCGCCGCGCGGGACTTTCGCATATTGCTGCCGTTTCCGGTATGCATCTTTCTCTTATTGTTCATACCCTAAAGTTGCTGATCTTCGATAGAATGAAGGGAAAAAGGACGCTTAAGATCCTGCTCACAATGGCAATGATTCTGCTGCTTATGATGTTTTTCGGTATGGGCGCGTCTGTTATGAGAGCCGGGATAATGCTGATAATTTACTACGGCGGCGAGCTTTTATTCAGAAAAACAAATCCGCTCAATTCGATAGGCGCGGCTCTTCTTATAATTCTTGTTTTTCAACCCTATGCATGCCGTGATGTCGGATTGTGGCTGTCTGTTCTGGGCACAATCGGTGTTGGCGTGATTTCGCCGAGCCTTTGTGAACGGCTCATTCATTCGGAGCGTTTCCGCTCTGTAAAAGAGTCGCTGATAGCGTCGCTTTCGGCGCTTTTCTGTACCTTCCCGGTAAGTATGCTTTGTTTCGGCGGAGTTTCAATTATCTCGCCGATCTCTACCATTCTTATATACCCGCCGTTTATGGGTGCGGTTATACTTATGCTGATAAATCTTTTTACGGGCGGCTTGTTTACGGAGCTGTTTATGCTTCCCGCCGGATTTTGCGCCCGTGCAATGAATATGGTTTTCTACTCGCTTGGAGGTTTGTCGTACAGCTACGTTTCAACAGACAGAACATTCTGGCAGGTATTCGCATTTTTAACCGCTCTCGGAATGCTTGTTACGCTTGCATTTAAAGATAAGCTTAAGTATTTCGTTCGCTTTTCTGTCGTTTCAATATGCGTCATAGTCGGTTTAACAATTTATGACAGCTGTTCACGTGAGGATAAAATTCAAATTTCGCTTTATTCTGACGGGTCAGATGGAATGGCGGTCATAAAAAGCGAGTCCGGTATAAGTTTTATTTCGACAGGCGACAGCGAGAGAATAACCTCCGAAATGCTTTCAGAGGGTGTAGGAAATAACATTCTCCTTGTATGTGTAGCAGACAGTACAAATAACAATATTACCGCCATGAATAATCTCAA
>CAZAXM010000055.1:0-11293 GCA_964489095.1 uncultured Ruminiclostridium sp.
CTGCGCGTCGTAGCTTGTTCCGTCGATAACGTATTTTACGAAATCCGAGCTTATGTTAAACGACTTATGTCTTCCGGTTTCTTCGCATTCGACAACAAGCATACCCTCCGCGCTTACGCCATACAGCTCGCCGAACGAGGGCGTAGTAAGAAGGTCGATATAGTCGAGCGAATAGTTCTTATTCATCCCTACAATGTCATTTACGAAAGAAACAGTCTGCTTATAAACCGAGCCTGCGTTTTCAAGCGTTTCCTCGTCAGATGTAAAGTAGAAATTAACAGTGCTTCCGGAGTTTTTCACAAAGTCCGTTATCTCCTCGCCGAGCGTGTAGATCCCGCCGTCCGTAAGGTCAGCCTTAACGTCGAAGCGGTCGAGAAGCAGGTTAAAGATAACGTTAAGCAGCACGATAGCTGCAACAAAAATAACCGTAAACGCAACCGAAAGAGAACCGTGCTTGAATTTCTTACTCTTGAAAGGGTTATGCGAAGCCTTCTTAGGCTTTTTTGCATTTTCCTTCGTCTTAGCATTCTCTTCGGAATTTTTTATTTCATTTTTTTCAGACAGCCCCGCAGCGTTTTCCGAGGGCTGAACCGACTTCTGTTCTTCTTCCATTTTGCTCCTCCTTATGCCCATCTGCGCTTTTCAAGCACACGGACTGTCAAAAACAGGAAAATAACCGTAACGCTCACCAAAAAGAGCAGGTTTCCGAGGCTGAAAATGCCTGTCGTAAATTCATAGTAGCGGTCGAAAATCGAGAGGGAAAGCACAATTTCGGAAATAGCCTTAACGGGGATAACCGAAGCAATGGTGTTAATAAGAACAAGCAGCAGGTTTGCACCGAACGTGCCGATTGCCGCTATCATCTGACTTTCGGTAAGTCCCGAAACGAAAAGTCCGACCGAAACGAAAACCGCGCCGATCAAAGCTAGCGCAACGAAATTGCCAAGAATAAGCGCCCAGTTCACAGTGGCGAAAAAGCTCATTACAACGCCGTAGATCAGCATTATAACGTC
The DNA here is from genome assembly GCA_964489095.1 of uncultured Ruminiclostridium sp. Lineage (GTDB taxonomy): Bacteria > Bacillota > Clostridia > Oscillospirales > Ruminococcaceae > Ruminiclostridium_E. The sequence continues at coordinate 1,014 of CAZAXM010000055.1, forward strand.
GCCAAGCAGGAACACAAGATACGCCGAGAGGAACTTCCCGAAAACAAGTCCGAAAAGGCTCACGGGCGCGGTCAATAACAGCTGATCGGTTTTCTGACGCGCGTCGTCCGCCAGCAGCCGCATTGTCAGAAGCGGAACGAAAACCATATAAACATAGAACATTCCGAGGAAAACGCTTGAAATATCCGCGCTTCCCATGCTAAGCGAAAAGCTCCAGAAAAATATTCCCGAAAAAAGGAACGAAGCCGCCAGAAATACATACCCTATCGGCGCCTTGAAATAGCCCGTAAATTCGCGTTTAAGTATTGCAAGCATTATACATTCCCCTCCTTGCTCAATCTGTCGAATTTTGCTTCGATTTTTTCCGCGCCGCCGTAAACATCGCCTGTAGTAAGCTTTAAGAACACTTCTTCAAGCGTAAGCTCGTTCGAGCGCATCATTAAAATCGGGTAATTGCGTGACGCAAGCTTCTTGAAAACCTCGCGCCGCACGTCGCAGCCCTCTTTGGCTTCAAGGAAGTACTCGTTCACGTTTTCCTCTATTTTTCTGTTCACAAAAACACGCTGAACCTGCGGGATAGCTTCAAGCAGCTTTTTGATCTCACTGTCGCTGCCCTCCGCGTGGATAACCAGCTTATGGTCTGCGGAAAGATTCTTCGCGAGGGTTTCGGCGTTGTCGTCCGCAACGATTCGTCCCTTGTTTATTACAACGATTCTGTCGCAGACTGCCTGAACTTCGGGGAGTATATGAGAAGAAAGAATAACCGTGTGGTTTTTTCCGAGCCGCTTTATAAGCGTTCTGATTTCGATGATCTGCTTCGGGTCAAGACCTACGGTAGGCTCGTCGAGAATAAGCGTTTTCGGGTTTCCGACTAACGCCTGTGCAAAGCCGACGCGCTGCTTATAGCCCTTTGAAAGGTTTTTTATCAGGCGCTTTCTCACGTCTGTAATTTTTACAATTTCACATATTTCATTAAGATGCGATTTTTTCGGCAGCCTGCACCCTTTAAGGCTGTAAACAAAGTCGAGATATTCGTCAACAGTCATGTCGAAATACAGCGGCGGCTGTTCGGGAAGATAGCCGATCATTTTTTTCGCCTCTATCGGGCTTTCGAGAATATCCACGCCGTTTATAAACGCCTGTCCCTGCGTAGAGGAAAGGTAGCCCGTGAGGATATTCATTGTGGTGGACTTTCCCGCGCCGTTCGGACCGAGGAAGCCGAGGATCTGTCCGTCCTCCGCCTTGAACGAAATGTTATTTACAGCTTTTTTGCTTCCGTAGCATTTCGTTAGATTTTTTACTTCTATCATTATTTGTCCGTTCCTTTCGTATCAACAAAAGTGTAATAACCGAAATCAATTTTACAGTGCTAAAGTGAAAACTATATGTTATACCGCTGAATAATCCGTAATCAATACACGGACTTGTCGTAGATCAGCTGTTTTTTAAGCGCGTCAAGGCTGTCGAAACGCTGCTCTCCGCGCAGGTATTCCCTGAGCGATACGGTAACGTTTTTTCCGTAAAGATCGCCGGAAAAGCCGATAATATGCGTTTCCATAAGAGCCTCGCCCGTGTAGCCGACAGTCGGCTTAACGCCTATGTTGGTAATTCCGCGATAGGTTTTCCCGTCAACGCTCGCCCAGCTTTTGTACACGCCGTTTTTCGGCTGAACCATATAGTCGGGGATCTGCTGGTTGATCGTCGGGAAGCCGATTTCCGTGCCGAGGCGCGCGCCGTGAAGTACGGGCAGGCAGTACGAAAGCTCATAGCCGAGCAGTCGGTTAGCACGTGCGACAGCTCCCGCGCGTATAAGCCGGCGGATTTCGGTCGAGCTTACGATTTCACCATCAACTTTAACGGGCGCGACGATTTCGCACTCCGCTCCCATTTCGGCACAGAGTGCTTTAAGCATTTCAGGGTCGCCCTCGCCGCCCTTTCCGAAGCGGAAGTCATACCCGCATACGACATATTTCGCCGAAAGCCTTTTTATAAGTATCTCCGCAACAAAATCACGTGCGGAAAGTTCTTTGATATCGCCGAAATCGGGCGCGTAAATATAGTCCACCCCGATTTTTCCGAGAAGGAGTTTTTTCTGTTCATGGGTAATTATACAGCGCCCTTTGGCTTTTTTGAATTTCGGAAGCGCGGTTTTTTCGTTGAACGTGAACAGCACTGATTTAAGTCCCCTACGCATAAGGGTGCGACGCACTACCTCGATATGTCCGAGGTGAAGCCCGTCAAAAAAGCCGAGCGCCACCGCAGAGGGCTGTTCAAGAGTCTTTTCCGTAATGTCCGTCAAGATAAGAACACCCCTTTTAATTCCGAAATATCGCGCAGGTCGTCCTGCTCCGATTTTTCAGTCTTTTCGTCTTTTTTCGGATTCGGCGTGTTCACATAAAACCGCTGAATTGCTTTAAGGTCACCGTTTTCCGTAACCTCGCCAATCGCTAAAAGCTCGTCCGCTTCGCTTACGATCCGATATGCGCCGTCATATTCGTGTTCAAAGGCAACGCGCCTTGCGTCAAGCGTGACCCCGTTCAGGAATAGCCGCGTCTGATCCTCGTCAAGAAGTGCGCGCGGCAGGCTCCTGTACAAAAACTCCATCGGCATAAGCAGCTTTTCGACCGCCGCCGTTCCGCCCTGCGCGAAAGTCTCCTTTACCTCGGAAAGCTTATAACAGTCCCGAAGCCCGAAATTGCCCGACCGCGTTCTTGTAAGCGCAGTCATAATTGCGCCCGTTCCCGCTTCAACGCCCATATCGTGAATGAGCGTGCGGATATACGTTCCCTTCGAGCAGGAAATAACTACGGTTGCCCTGTTATCGGCAAATTCATCAAATTTAATTGAGTAAACGGTGATCGGACGCGCCTTCCGCTCCACCTCTACGCCCTGCCGTGCGAGGTCATAAAGCCGCTGCCCGTTTACCTGGACTGCGCTGTACATAGGCGGGGTCTGGAGCTGGTCACCCTTGAACCGCTGTTCAAGTATATACTGCATATTTCTCCCGACCTGTACGTCCGAAGTAGAAATTACCTTTCCCGTAACGTCCTGCGTGTCGGTAGTAACGCCGAAGCGCATTTCCGCGCGGTATTCCTTGCTTGTATCGGGGCAGAAATCCACCGCTTTTGTCGCATTTCCCACAAATATGGGGAGGACCCCCTCCGCCATCGGGTCAAGCGTTCCGCCATGCCCGATCTTTTTCGTTCCGCACAGCTTACGCATGATAGCAACAACGTCGAAGGAGGTGTACCCCTTTTCCTTATAAATACAGATTATCCCGTTCATTTAAGCACCTTACCGATTTCGGCGAGAAGCTGCTGTTTTACTTCTTCAGCCGTGATTCCCTTAAAGGAGCAGCCCGCTGCGCGGATATGTCCGCCGCCGCCGAATTTCATGCAAAGCTCCTGTACGTCAACATACCTGTTCGAGCGCAGAGAAGCCTTCCAGCCGTCGTCCTTTTCCTTTATAATTGCGCTTACTTCAACGCCCACGACCTGACGCGGGAGAGAGGAGATACCGTTTGTATCCTCCGAGTCCACGTCTTTAATCGCACTTTTAGGCAGAACCACAACCGCGCACTTCCCGTCGAAATAGTACTCCATATCGTGGTATATACGTTCCTCAAGTGCAACGCGCGCCTTTGTTTTAAGGTCAAAAAGGTTATAATTCAGCTCTGCGAAACCGAAATCAAACTCCAGAAGCTGCGCGGCAATACGATGCGTTTCGGGTGAAACCGACGAAAATTTGAAGCAGCCCGAATCCGTTACAATCGCGGTGTAAAGACAGGCAGCGATGTCCTTATCAAGCGGAATTTTCATCGCGCCTATAACCTTGAACACCGTCTGAGCGCAGGCAGCCGCCTCCGGCTCGTTAAGCAGCCTTTTTTCAAAGCAGACGTGCGACTTATGATGGTCAATAGCCAACTCGACGCGCCCGCCGTATTCCTCGTCGATTTTTCCGAGCAGAAGCCTGTCGGCGACATCAACGGAAATAACGGTTTCTTCGTCAAATTCCTCTTTCGGCACATTCGCCCACATAAAGCTAAAGCGGTCGGATATTTTATCGGCGCAGCGCACGTTCGCTTTTTTTCCTATTGAGCGCAGCGCGGAACAGAGCGCGTAGGCGCAGCCCGCCGTGTCGCCGTCGGGGTTGGCGTGGGAAAGTATCGTGTAGCGGTCGTGTTCAAGGAGAAACGCCGCAGCCTCTTCAATTGTGATTTTTTCAGATGTCATTCGTCGTCCTCTTGCGCTTCCTCTGCACCCTCGGCGGGCTTAGGGAGAGCGTCGATAATCTTGCTTATTTTTTCGTAATAATCGAGCGAGTTATCCGCAAGGAATATAAGCTCAGGCATTTTTCTCAGCTTGATCCTTGCGTTTATCCTCCTCTTGAAGAAGCCTGCCGCGCCTTTAAGACACTCGATAGCTTCTCCCGTGCTTTTTTCCTTGCCAAGCACCGAAACGTAAATCTTGCAGTACGAAAGGTCGCTTGTGATTTCAACGTGTGAAACAGAAACGATTTTATCAGCAATTCTGCTGTCCTTTATTTCGTGCATAGCCACGGATATTTCGCGTTTAACGTCCTCGGTCAGTCTGTCTATATTGTGATTTGCCATAACAAGACCTCCTTATCGGATTTTTACAGGCTTTCCCGCACAGCTATTGGCGTATAACGGAGCAAAGCCGTGCGGAGCGCCTTTTAATCTCTGTATTCCTCGATTGCGTAGGCTTCAAAAATGTCGCCTTCCTTTATGTCGGTGAACTTTTCGAGGCTGATACCGCACTCGTAACCCTCGGCGACTTCCTTAACATCGTCCTTGAAGCGGCGCAGACCTGCGATCTTATCGTCGCCGACAATGATTCCGTCACGTACAATACGGATACTGCACTTACGCTCTACCTTACCGGAAAGAACATAGCAGCCCGCAACGATACCGACATTCGTGATCTTATAAACCTGTCTTACCTCAACTCTCGCAAGGTCAACCTCGCGGTATTTCGGTGCAAGCATACCCTTTATAGCGGTCTGGACTTCTTCAATTGCGTCGTAGATTATGCGGTACATACGGATATCAACTCCGTCACGCTTTGCGTTATCGGCAGCCGCGGGGTGGGGTCTTACGTTAAATCCGATAATGATAGCGTTTGAAGCATTCGCAAGCATAACGTCGCTTTCACTGATAGCGCCGACAGCTCCGTGGATAACCTTTACGCGGACTTCCTCGTTGGAGAGTTTTTCGAGCGACTGAGTAACCGCTTCAACCGAGCCTTGTACGTCAGCCTTAACGATAAGCGGAAGGGTTTTCATTTCGCCCTCCTCGATATGCGAGAAGAGGTTGTCGAGAGTTACCTTCTGGTAAAGTCTGAACTGCTCTTCCTTAGCGTCAAATTTACGCTTTTCAACAAGTTCTCTTGCAAGCTTTTCGTCCTCAACGACAGCGAACGTGTCGCCTGCGCTCGGAACTTCGGAAAGACCCGTGATTTCAACAGGAGTCGAAGGACCCGCTTCCTTTACGGTTCTGCCCTTGTCATTACGCATCGTTCTTACTCTTCCGACGGTAGTGCCCGCAATAATAATATCGCCTGTTCTGAGCGTACCCTTCTGAACAAGAACCGTAGCGACAGGACCTCTGCCCTTATCAAGCTTAGCCTCGATAACCGCGCCCTGCGCTAAACGGTCGGGGTTCGCCTTTAATTCAAGAACCTCGGCGGTAAGGTTTACCATTTCAAGGAGGTTGTCGATGCCCTCGCCTGTTTTCGCGGAAACAGGAACGCAGATCACATCGCCGCCCCATTCCTCGATAACAAGACCATGTTCGGTAAGCTCCTGCTTGATACGGTCGGGGTTCGCGGCTTCCTTATCCATCTTATTTATAGCAACGATAATGCTTGTACCCGCAGCCTTTGCGTGGTTGATAGCTTCAACCGTCTGCGGCATAATGCCGTCGTCCGCCGCAACAACGAGAATTGCAATATCCGTAATACTTGCGCCTCTTGCACGCATAGCGGTAAACGCTTCGTGTCCGGGAGTATCGAGGAAGGTAATATCCTTTCCGTCCGCGACAACCTTGTACGCACCGATGTGCTGGGTGATACCGCCCGCTTCGCCCGCCGCTACGTCCGCATTTCTGATACGGTCGAGGAGCGAGGTTTTACCGTGGTCAACGTGTCCCATAACAACGACAACGGGAGGACGCGGCTGGAGGTTTTCATCAGTATCCTCAACCTCTTCAAAAAGACGTTCCTCGATAGTAACGATAACCTCTTTTTCAACCTTAGCGCCAAGTTCTTCAGCAACGAGAGAAGCTGTATCGAAGTCGATAGTCTGGTTAATTGTACACATTTCGCCAAGACCCATCAGCTTTTTAATGACCTCGGCTGCATTTACTTTAAGTCGCTGAGCAAGCTCCGAAACAACGATCTCATCAGGGATCAGAACCTTGAGCTGCTGCTTTCTTGCGCGTTCAAGCTCAAGGCGCTTAAGCTTCTGCGCCTCGGTTTCGCGGTTTTTGTTGCCGAACTGACGCTTGTTCTGGGATTTTTGATTGATTTTCTGCTTCTTCGTAAAGCTGTCGTCATTGCCTCTGCCCTGACCCTGCGGCGCGATAGTTTCATAGCGTTCGTTGTACTTATCGAGGTCAACATAGCTTCCGCGTGTATCTACGCGCTTTGTGACCTGTTCGCCGCGCTGAACAGCCTCACCCTTCACCTTAGCCTTAGGCGGGTCGTTCGTCTTGACTGCGTTGATATCAACCTTGATTTCAGGCTTAGGCGCAGGCGTCTGACGGCGGTCATTCTGCGGTCTGTCGCCGAACTTACGGTCGCCCTGCGGTCTGTCGCCGAATTTACGGTCGCCCTGCGGTCTGTCGCCGAACTTGCGGTCGCCCTGCGGTCTGTCGCCGAACTTGCGGTCGCCCTGCGGTCTGTCACCGAGCTTGCGGTCGCCCTGCGGTCTGTCGCCGAATTTGCGGTCGCCCTGCGGTCTGTCGCCGGGTTTGCGGTCGTTCTGCGGCTTATTCTCATGCTTCGGAGCAGTTTTTTCCGTCTGCTTGGGTGCGGCAGGCTTCTCCTCCTGCTTGGGTGCAGCAGGCTTCTCCTCCTGCTTGGGTGCAGCAGGCTTCTCCTCCTGCTTGGGTGCAGCAGGCTTCTCCTCCTGCTTAGGTGCGGCAGGCTTCTCCTCCTGCTTAGGTGCGGCAGGCTTCTCCTCCTGCTTGGGTGCGGGATTTTCAGCCTGTGCAGCCTTTTCAGCAGCCTTCTTTTCGCCGGCAGCGAAATATGCTTCAAAATTCTTAACCTGACGCTTTTGTGAAAGCTGTTCAAGAACGACGTTCATCTCATTCTCGGAAAGGCTTCCCGCGGGCTTTTTCTCCGCGCCCGTAAGCGTTTTTACCATTTCAACGATTTCGTTAGCGGAAAGGTTAAGATCCTTAGCCGCGTCTTTGATTTTGGTTTTTTGTTCCTTTTGTGCCATTCGATATCCCCCAGACTAACAAGATTTGGTTATAGATTTGAACAGTCCCTCATCGAGGACTGCGATGATACCTGTTTGCTTTCCCATTATCTGCTTTATCTGAGCCATTGTTACTTTCGGCTCACAGACGGGAACGCCATACTTTTCGCAGATGAATTTAACTTCCTTCCTTGATTTTTCGGAAAGGTCGTCTGCAACGATTACCCCCGCGACCTTTGTCGCGGGCATTTTTACTTCCTCGGTTACGGAATCGAAGCCGTAGAGCAGCTTTCCTGCCCGTCGGCACAAACCGAGTGTTCCTAAAAAATTATTCAAGCTTTTCGATCTCCTGTTTAAGCTGTTCATAAACCTCAGGCGAAATCTCGCATTTAAGCGATCTTTCAAGGCTTTTCCGCTTCTGCGCCTTTAAAAAGCACTCCATATCGCGGCAGATATACGCGCCGCGGCCCGATTTTTTTCCTGTTTCATCAATAGAAATCGTGCCGTCCTTGCTCCTTACAACGCGCAGGAGCCCCTTTTTTCCGAGCATTTCATCACAGCCGAGGCATTTCCTTAGCGGTTCGGTTTTTCCCATAGGCTTAACCCTCGAAGAATCCGCTTTCGGGCTTTATGTCAATTTTAAAGCCTGTAAGACGGGCGGCAAGCTTAGCGTTCTGACCCTTATTTCCGATTGCAAGGGAGAGCTGGTTATCGGGAACGACAACCGAGCAGGCTCTTACTTCCTCGTCGGGAATGTCTACGCTAATTACGTCGGCGGGCTTTAACGCCTGCTTGATGAACTCCTTCGGATCATCGCTGTACTTGACAACGTCGATTTTCTCACCACGAAGCTCCTCGCAGATTTTTGAAATTCTGCTTCTCTGCGGACCGATACAAGCGCCGAGCGCGTCAACATTCTCGTTATTGCTTATAACAGCAATTTTGCTTCTCGAACCGGGTTCGCGGCTTATCGAGCGGATCTCAACAACTCCCTCGTAGATTTCGGGTACTTCAAGCTCAAAAAGACGCTTTATAAGGTCGCGGTGTGTTCTGGAAATACGGAGAGTCGGACGGCGGTCGTTAGCGGAAACACCCGAAACGAATACCTTTACAATATCTCCGACGTTCAGTACATCTGCGGGAAGCTGGTCGCTCTTAAAGAGCATTACTTCATTTCCGTTTACCATAACGGAAGCGTTGCCCGTTTCAGGCTCAACTCTGATAACGGAAGCGGAAACTGCCTCGTTCTGAAGCCCGCCCCACTGTTCAACAAGCTGGCTGCGTTCGACTTCCTTTATACCCTGTTTAATGACCTGCTTAGCAGTCTGAGCTGCGATACGTCCGAAATTTTTCGTGTCGAGCTTTATGGAGCAGGTGTCGCCGATATTGTAGCGTTTATTAACGTTTCGCGCCTCTTCAAGTGAAATTTCGTTCGCGTCGTCGAGAACCTCCTCGACAACCTGCTTACGGATAGCGACGTTAAATCTTCCCTTAGTTATATCAATGTCGAAATCAACGTCCTCGCTTCTCGGATAATCCTTTTTTATAGCGATAACGAGTGCGGTCTGGATTTTTTCAACAAGCAGCTCCGGCTCAATTCCCTTTTCCTTTGCGACAGCCGCAAGAGCCTCAAAAAGCTCGCCTGTTCCTGATGATTTAGCCATTTTTCTGTTGTCCTCCTAGATTATTTATTTTTATAGATCAGAATTTACCTTAACACAGTCCGAAACCGAAAATTCTTCCGTTTCCCCGTTTTCTTTTAAAATAGTAAAGGAGCCGTTTTCCTCGTCATAAGCGGAAAGGTCGCCGTAGACACTTACTTCCTTACCTTTTTCATCGCGGACAGTAACGCGGATACGTTCGCCGATACAAGCGCGGAAATGCTCAGGACGACGAAGTTTTTTTGTAAGTCCCGGAGAGCCTATTTCTAAAATATCAATTTTCCCGATAAAGTCCTGTTTATCGATCAGCTTATTGAGCGGCTCGGAAACCTCCTCGCACTCATCGCTGTCGATTCCGCCATCTTTATCAAAAAGGATACGTAAATACCACATTGCGCCTTCTTTTTCAAAGCAGACGTCCCAGAGGCGGTAACCCTTTTCTTCTAAAATCGGAGCAACTAAAGCGTAAGCGCGTTCCTCGATCCGCCCGCCGTTTTCTTTTTTCTTTTCTGCCGTAACAGACACCTCCATTTAAACAAGAAAGACTGGATTCATCAACCCAGCCTTTCCTTTACTATACTGTCAATATTATATCTCATTTTTACGCATTTGTCAAGGGGTTGATAACATTTTTCCATAATAATTCGCGATTTTCTCTTGACAAACGCAGTATAACCTGCTATAATAAAACAAGTGTTACACAACTAAGGTTGCAATTCTCAGAAAGGAGGGAATAAAATGCCGCCAAAAGCAAAATATACGCGTGACGAGATTGTTAAAACCGCGCTTGAGCTTGTCGCAAAAAAGGGATCGGACGCGCTGACGGCGCGTGAACTCGGCGCCGCGCTCGGAACGTCTACCCGTCCGATTTTTACAGCTTTTAAAAATATGGAGGAAGTTCTGGTAGAGGTTAAGAAGGCTGCTTTCGATTATTTCGGAACATTCGCTGAAAAGTCCGACAAGAACGTGCCCGCTTTCAAGCAGGTCGGGCTTCAGATGGTAATTTTCGCCTCAGAAGAGCCGCGGCTTTATCGGCTGCTGTTTATGAGCGAGCGACCCTCGGCGCAGACGTTTACGGACGTTTTCAACGGTCTTGGCGAAATCGCACCCGTATGTATCTGCTTTCGATTATTTCGGAACATTCGCTGAAAAGTCCGACAAGAACGTGCCCGC
>CAZAXM010000056.1:0-11282 GCA_964489095.1 uncultured Ruminiclostridium sp.
ACGAAAATATACGACCTTTCGGGCTATAAATGGAATGATGATAAGTGGCAGGAAGAACGTAAAACGAAGGACGTTTACGCCGCCCCAGTTAATATCTACGAGGTTCACCTTAACTCGTGGCAGCATAAGACCAACGAGGATGAGCTGTTCAATTATATGGAGTGCGCGCGTGAGCTTGTGCCGTACGTGAAAAAGATGGGTTATACCCATATCGAAATGATGCCTATTGCGGAGTTTCCGTTTGACGGCTCGTGGGGATATCAGGGAATTGGCTATTTCGCGCCGACTTCGCGCTTTGGAACGCCGCACGATTTTATGGAGTTCGTTGATTACTGCCATCAGAACGGCATCGGCGTAATCCTCGACTGGGTTCCCGCACATTTCCCGAAGGACGCGGCAGGGCTTTATGAATTTGACGGCGAGTGCTGCTATGAGTATTCCGACCCGCTTAAAAACGAGCACCGTAACTGGGGAACGCGTGTTTTTGACTGGGGCAAGCCTGAGGTTCAGAGCTTTCTTATTTCAAACGCTACCTATTGGTTCGATATGTATCATATTGACGGTCTGCGTGTAGACGCTGTCGCTTCAATGCTTTATCTCGATTACGACAGGAAAGAATGGCGACCCAACTGCTACGGCGGAAATGAAAACCTTGAAGCGGTTGCTTTTCTTCAGAAGCTGAATACGGCATTATTCGGACAATTCCCGAATATACTTATGATTGCGGAGGAATCTACCGCCTGGCCTATGGTTACTAAGCCTGCCGACATCGGCGGTCTTGGTTTCAACTATAAGTGGAACATGGGCTGGATGAACGATATGCTCCAGTATATGTCGATGAATCCCGAATGGCGACCCAATCACCACAGCAAGCTGACGTTTTCGTTCTACTATGCTTTTTCGGAAAATTACATTCTCCCGATTTCACATGACGAGGTTGTTCACGGCAAATGTTCAATGCTTGACAAGATGAGCGGACCGAGAGAACTGCGCTTTGCGTCGTACAGAACTTTCCTTGGATATATGATGGCGCACCCCGGAAAGAAGCTTCTGTTTATGGGACAGGAGTTCGCACAATTCAAGGAATGGAACTACAAGACGGGACTTGACTGGGACGTGCTTGATTTTCCTGAACATAATCAGCTTTGGGAGTATCAGAAGGCACTCAATAAATTCTATCTTGATACAAATGAGCTTTGGGAAATCGACAACGACTGGTCGGGCTTCAAGTGGATAAGCAGCGACGATAATCATAACAGCGTTATCGTTTTTCGCCGCTTCAATAAAAAGGGCGAGGAAATCATCGCTGTCTGCAATTTCCAACCGAAACGCCATGAAGAATACAGCTTCGGTGTTCCGTATTACGGGGATTACGAGGAGATTTTCACTTCGGAGGAAAAGCGGTTCGGCGGAAGCGGTTTCAGCAATGGGAAAATATCTTCGCGGCGCGAGGATATGCACGGCGAAAAATTTGCGGTCACAATCCATATCGAGCCTATGTCGGTGATGTTCTTCCGACCTATTAAAATAAAGGACTATGAAGAAGAACAGCGTAAGCTTGCGGAAAAAGCTGCGCGTGCGAATAAATCGAAACGCGGAAGAGATCCGAAAGCGGCAGCCGTCGCGGAAGATGAAAAGCCTGCGAAAAAGCGCGGCAGATCCGCTTCAACTGAGAAAACAGCGGTTGAAACGGAAAAGCCGAAGCGCGGAAGACCAAAGGCTGTAAAGGATACCGAAAAAACTGCAAAAAAGACCGTCGCGTCAGGTGAAAAAAAGACGGCGGTAAAGAAAAAGTAATAAAATAAGTAACATATAATCGGAGGTTAAAGATTATGAACCATGTAAAAAAAGAGTGCGTGGCAATGCTCCTCGCAGGCGGACAGGGCAGCAGACTTTATGCGCTGACGCAGAATATGGCAAAGCCCGCAGTTCCTTACGGCGGAAAGTACAGAATTATTGACTTCCCGCTCTCCAACTGTGTTAATTCGGGCATTGATACCGTAGGCGTTCTTACTCAGTATCAGCCTCTCGTGCTTAACGAGTATATCGGAAACGGTCACCCTTGGGGACTCGACCGCGTTCACGGCGGCGTACATGTTCTCCCGCCTTATGAAACTGCTTCGGGTAAGTCCTGGTACGCTGGTACGGCAAATGCGATTTATCAGAACATCAACTTTATCGACCGCTATAATCCTGAATATGTCGCTGTTCTTTCGGGCGACCATATTTACAAGATGGATTACTCGGCTATGCTCGAATATCATAAGAAAAAGAACGCCGAAGCTACGATTGCCGTTCTCGAAGTTCCGTGGGAGGAGGCTTCGCGCTTTGGTATTATGACAGCCGACGAAGAAGGAACAATTACCGAGTTTGCTGAAAAGCCTGCTGAGCCTAAGTCGAACCTTGCTTCAATGGGCGTTTATATCTTCACCTGGTCAACTCTTAAACGCCATCTTATTGCAAACGAACAGGACGAGGGTGCAACAAAGGATTTTGGTAAGAATATTATTCCCGCTATGCTTAACGAGGGCTGTAAGCTTGTCGCATATCACTTTGACGCATACTGGAAGGACGTTGGAACGATCGACTCCCTCTGGGAAGCAAATATGGACTGCCTCGACCCGAATGTTCCGCTTGATCTTTATGACCCTAAGTGGAAGATTTATTCAAGAAATCCTGTTATGCCCCCGCACTATGCAGGCCCTAACAGTAAGATTGAAAATTCGATGGTTGCCGAAGGTTGTACAATTGACGGTGAAATCGACTTCTCGGTACTCTTTGACGGCGTAACAGTTGAGGAAGGCGCGACAGTCCGTTACAGTATTGTAATGCCCAATACTGTAATAAAAAAAGGCGCAGTTGTTGAATACTCAATCGTTGGTGAAGGTTGCGAAATCGGCGAAGAAGTTCATATCGGCGAAAGACCTGAAAATGTTGAAAACAGAGACGAATGGGGCGTTGCGGTTGTCGGACACGGCGTAAAGGTTTCCGATAAAACCCAGATTGCTCCTAAGGCTATGATTTCAAAAGACATCTGAGTTTGATTATTGATTAAAGAAAGGAATTAACAAAAATGGCTAATATGTCTAACGTACTCGGTCTGATTTTTGCCAATATGCATGAGCTTACCGTAACAGACTTGACCAAAAACCGCGCTATGGCTTCCGTTCCGTTCGGATGCAGATACAGACTTATCGACTTCCCGCTTTCCAATATGGTGAATTCCGGAATTTCCAACGTCGGAGTTGTCACAAAATCAAATTACCAGTCCCTTCTCGATCATATCGGTTCTGGCGATGAATGGGATTTATCCCGTAAAACAGGCGGACTTCATTTCCTTCCTCCGTACAGCCGCTATGAAAACGGCGGACTTTATCGCGGCAGACTTGAAGCGCTTGCCGGCGTTAAGGAATTTATCCGTAATTCCCATGCAGATTACGTTCTTATGACCGACTGCGACTGTGTAGCGAATATCGACTATAAGAAAATTGTCGATTATCATGAGCAGCGCGGTGCGGATATAACCGTGGTTTACGGCAGAAATATCAACACGGCTGATCAAACTAAGACAAGAACGGTACTTAAAATCAACGATGCGGGCGAGGTTTATGATGTTCTTATCCGTCCCGAAATGGTCGGAGAATTTGATACGAGTATGAACATCTTCGTTCTTTCACGTGAGTTCCTGCTCAAAATCGTAAACGAATCGGAGAGCAGAAATCTTTATAGCTTCGAGGTTGACGTACTTCAGCACCGTCTCAAGGAGTTCAACATTATCGGTTACCGCTTTGATGATTATTACGCTCAGATTGACAGTATCCAGACTTATTACAAGGCTAATATGGATATTATGGATAAGAAGATTCGCGACACGCTGTTCAATCTTGATGACCCGATTTACACCAAGGTTCGTGATGAGGCTCCCGCGAAGTATGGACTTGACGCGGCGGTTAAGAATAGTCTTATCGCAGACGGCTGTATAATCGAAGGAACGGTTGAAAATTCGATCCTGTTCCGCGGTGTAAAGGTTGGAAAGGGCGCAGTTGTTAAGAACTGTATTTTAATGCAGGATTCTGTTGTCGGTGACAAGTGTGAGCTTAACTACGTAATTGCAGACAAGAACGTTAAGGTCGGCGATTACAGAAGCCTTTGCGGAACCTCCGATTACCCTGTTTTTGTAAATAAAGACGCAATCGTATAAGAAATTCAAATAGTAAAAGGCTGCGGAAATTTTTTCGGAAATTTCTGCAACCTTTTTCTTTTTTACCTGTCTTATTATATAGAAAGGGGGAATCGGAATGGACGATAAGAACATTATTGAATTATTTTTTTCACGTTCCGAGGATGGAATACGAAAGCTTGCGGATAAGTATGGGCGGCTTTGTGAAACTATCGCTTATAACATTCTCCGCAGCCGGGAGGACGCTGAGTAGTGTGTAAATACAGGCTATTACAGGCTCTGGAATGCTATACTGCCAAATCGCCCAAATTCGCTTTGCGTCTATTTGTGTGCGGCTGTCCGAAATATTGCACTCTCAGAGTATGAAAAATCAAAACAGTGGGAACAAGGTCAGGTTTACGGCGAGCTTGATGAAATTATACCAGGCAAAAATTCGCTTGAGGAACAGTTTGACAGTTCCAACACCGCCGCGCTCATCAACGAATACTTAAACTCAGCCAATAAGCGAAGCCGAGAGATTTTCACCGCGCGGTATTATTTCAACCTGTCGATAAGAGAAATCGCAAGCAGTTTCGATATGACTGAAACAGTCGTAAAATCGCGGCTGTCAAGAACAAGAACGGAGCTTAAAGCCTTTCTGACGGAAAGGGGAGTAACGGTATGAGTAAAAACGAACAATTCTGGAAAAAGACAATGGATGAGCTTGATGGGCGGTTTATTGACGAAACAGCCGATGAAATGTTCAAACATCTCGGCGAAAGACGCGAGCTTGAGGAAATTCACGTTGACCGTCCGCAGGAAAAGAAAAAGAGCTGCGGCTAGATTTACGGAACGGCAGCGGCAGTTGTATGCGTTGTCGGCGGCGCGGCAGCTTTACGGTTTTTGCCGAACGTCGGCGCGCGTAACGATGGAGTTGAAATAACTCTATCGCCGACAAGCACCACCACCGTTCTCCCGCCAATAGAAACCACGCCTATTGAAATTCCGAATGACCTGCCCGAACCGTATGATTCTGAGATGTCTGTTCTTCCTAGCGATGAGGTACTCGAAATCTTTGAGAGTCTTTTCTGGGGCGGATGGAGAGGCGGAGATGGAACGATTTGGCTGAACTATAACGAATCGGAGATTTTTAATGCTGACACATATGTTTCGTTTCGTAGCTGGGACGAAGGTTATTATTTACAGGTTTCCGGTCAGAGTAGTGACGAACTAACACACTTCTGTATCTATAATGAAAAACCCGATATAATGTACGTTTATAAGACTTCCGAAATCGACAACGCACGTGTGTACACAAAACTCGGAAGCGATAGCTATTCAAATAGCATGGTTCTTTTACAGAGCGGAAACCTTAACGGCTTTGGTAAAAAGAAGCTTGATTCTTTTATGGAATATAATGAAAATGACGGAGCATGGCAGCTTCATCAAATTACTTCAACGGTGCTTTATGATGAAAATGACGCCGCTTATACCATTCTTGATCAAAACCTTGTTCTCGAAAACGACATTACCGAAGAAAAGCCCGATGAAATTACAATTACCGCGCCTTGTCAGGTCAGCGGCGGAAGTCAGCTTGTGAATGTTACACTTACATTGAAGCGTGAGAAAAACGGCTGGATAATCGCCTCTGCGGTTGACAGGGAAGGGAATGTTTTCAAAACCGACCTTCTTGCGACTAATACGGAGCTGATTGACGTTGAAGTGTTAAGAGAAGTGAATTATGACATTTATAATGTTTCGGCACGGGTTCCGATTATCGAAGATGTATTCTACGGCGAGTGGGAAAGCTATAACGGCGAAAAGTTTATGATGACGTATACCGAAGACCATCTCAATCTCGTATGGTCTCATATCAACTACGCTGTTGAAAAAGAGGAAGGCTGGTATCTTATGGAAACGAGCGGCAGCTGCGGACAGCTGTACTTTATCTCGAAAGATGAACTCGAAAAGATTTATTACTATATGGATGTTGAGGGTTTGACTATTCCTAAAAATTCTTATGCTGTGGTTTATAAGCTTAAATCGCGCGGAAATAAGGAGATTTCGACGGGTGTTATAAGTACTATCGGTATGGATAAGCTGGAGTATAGGTACGGGGTCGATATATGGACAATTGCCCCCGATACGCTCGAATTTAACGGAGAAAATTATGATTGTGGCAATGCGAGTATGCTCGTTGGTTATGGCAATGTTTACCTGAACGACCTTCCGACCGAGGATAAAATAGTGTTCTCCCGCCGATATTCTAAAGCGGGCGCTTACAACAGCGAGTTTGACGAAATACGACCCGTAATGAGATATTTTACGTTCACTGTCGAAAAAATTGACGGCGAATGGGCGATTACAGATACCGCGTCCTTTGTTCCGCTTGGTACATCGGGAAGTGAATATGATGTCGAGTATTTCAATGACAGAGATGGGATGTATATCGCGGCGGCTAGGCTTCTGGAAATGGATTCCCACAACGAAACGGAGCTGTACAGATGGGACGGAAATACCTATACCGATTTTGATACGGGTCTGATCAACTGTCAGGTAGAAGAAATTGACGGTATAATTTACGCGCTGTTCCTTGACGATGAACATTCGCTTCGGCTTCGCGCTTATAACAACGGCGAAATATGCGGAGAAAAGCTGATACGGGAGCGCTATATTGAAAACGGAATGTTCCCGTTTGATTTCAGTATAAAGGTTGTCGGGGAATAGCTGTTGATTTACAGCAACGAATCCGGTACAGCCGACATAGCGCTTTATTCAAAGTACCTTGAGTACTGCGGCAAAACGACCGCCGATAAGGTTTATGAGCGTAGCGAAAACGGCTTTGTTATCGAAATTGACGGTGAGAAGATCGTATATTCGACAGACGAACATGATTTGGAGGACCGCTTGTGGTACTTAACACGAAGCGCCCAGAGCATATTCTTCGATAAGTTCATCTGCGCGCCGAATTACGATTCGGACGATAGCTATACGGAATATGACGAAAACGGGAACGAACAAATATGGTATCGTATCACCGACCTGCCGTATACTGACGCTTTTATGTTCAGTAATTATGTTCAGAGCATTTTCACACCGGAAAGCTATGCTGAAATTGAGTACAGCGGCGATTATACGATAAAGAATTGGAATTGTTACACACGCGGCGGCGCACGCGGCTCAAATATAGAGGTGTCGGGCGTTTCATATTCGATAAAGGATAAGACCGAGAACGCGGCGGTTATCGTGTACACGGTTTACGGCAATGACGAGAATTACGAGCCGACAGATGAAATTATCGAAACGCACGAAGTTGCTGTACAGAAAAAAAACGGACGGCTGGCGGCTCAGCGAGCTTTACAGCCCGTATTGACAAAAAGCCAATTAAGTGGTAAAATAAAACGCGGTATGGAAAACTCCATACCGCGATTTTTTTTGACGTCTGACTTACTTGATAAATTCAGCGAGCGAGGATTCAAGCTCAGCTGTATCATCAGAATGAGCAACCATCTTCAGCTCCTTAGAAAGGTCGATGCTGAAAATACCCATAATGGACTTAGCGTCGATTGCGTATCTGCCCGAAATAAGGTCGATTTCGTAATCGAACTTCATAACTGTTGATACAAACTTCTTAACATCGTCAATGGTATTGATTTTTACGGTAAATTCTTTCATAATAAATTCCTCCTGTTGTTTGTTTTACACTTTTGTTTACACGAAATAAGCGGCAATTTCTTCAAGGAAACCATCGCAGCTGTCGCTGTGAACCGTAAGCTCCAGCGGGCGGCTTAGATCAAGACTGAAAATACCCATAATTGACTTCGCGTCAACGGTATACTTTCCGAGTGTTAAGTCCGCTTCGTGACAGCAGGCGTTTGACTTTTTTACAAAGTCCTTTACGTCGTCGATAGATACAAGCTTGATTGTTCTTTTTGTCATGATGTCAGCCTCCTTTTTTGCTACACGCTTGTGTTACATTTCTGTAACTGATTTTATAATATCATAAATAAGCGAAATGTCAAGAGGGTTTTAAAAAATTCGGAAATTTTAAGATAAATGGAAAAATTCAGGCGCTTTTTTTGTGCAATATTAACTATAAGATGAGGTTGGAATTATGCGATTTGCTGTAAAGACATTTGGCTGCAAGGTGAATCAGTACGAAAGCCTTGCGATTGCGGCTGCAATGCGGGAGAGCGGCTTTGAGGAGTGTGCTGACGAGAGCGAAGCGGATATAGTGATAGTAAACTCGTGTTCGGTCACGTCTGGCGGTGACAAAAAAGCTAAGCAGACTGCCGCAAAGCTGAAACGGCGCAGTCCCGAAAAAATTGTTGTACTTACGGGCTGTTACCCGCAGGCTTTTCCCGAAGAAGCCGCGGCGAGCGGAGCAGATATTGTTACGGGAAACGGCGAGCGTGGAAAAATAGCGGAGCTTGTAAAAAAATACATATCTGACGGCGCTGTGAAACTCAGTGTTACCGCCTTGCCAACAGCTTTCGAGGAAATGCATATTCAGCGCGGCGGCGAAAAAACGCGCGCGTTTATCAAAATCGAGGACGGCTGCAATCGCTTTTGTTCTTATTGCATCATTCCGTATGCGCGGGGACGTGTTCGCTCACGCAGCATCGCTTCGCTGCTTGACGAAGCACGGCAGTGTGCGGCGGAGGGGTTTAAGGAGCTTGTACTTGTCGGGATAAACCTTTCCTGTTACGGCACAGACTGCGGACTTTCACTTGCCGATGCTGTTGAAGCAGCATGCTCGGTTGAGGGTATAGAGCGCGTGCGTCTTTCCTCACTTGAACCTGAGCTGCTGGACGAAAAAATGCTTGCTCGGTTAGCTGCTCAGAAAAAGCTTTGTCCGCATTTTCATCTTTCACTGCAAAGCGGATGTGACGAAACGCTGAAAAGAATGAACCGCCGATACACCTGCGCGGAATATGCGGAAATTGTGGCGAATATTCGCCGCGCATTTTCAGGGTGCAGCATAACTACTGATATGATGGCTGGTTTTGCAGGTGAAACAGAGGAGGAATTTGCACAGTCGCTGGCGTTTGCGGAAGAGAT
This sequence comes from uncultured Ruminiclostridium sp., assembly GCA_964489095.1. Taxonomy (GTDB): domain Bacteria; phylum Bacillota; class Clostridia; order Oscillospirales; family Ruminococcaceae; genus Ruminiclostridium_E. Next base: position 9,221 of record CAZAXM010000056.1, read on the forward strand.
AGGCTTCGCTAAGATCCACGCCTTTGCGTACTCGGTACGAGAGGGAACGGCTGCCGCAAAGCGCACCGACCATATCCCCGAACAGCTCAGACAAGAACGCTTCCGCAGATTGTGTGCGCTTGATGAAAAGCTGCACGAAAAATTTTTGAGAGAGCAGGTCGGAACAGTCCAGAAGGTGTTGATTCAGAAGAGAACCTCTCCCGATTATGCGGCAGGGCTTACGCCGAATTATACCCCCGTTCGTATTTACGGCAGTGCGGCGGAGCGGGGAAGTGTTGTTCTGACGGCGATTACCGGTGCAGATAAGGAGTATTGTATCGGCGAGGAGTCGGAATATCCGCATATGTCGTAAAAAAGTCAGCCTTGCAGTATTGCAATGTGCAGCAAAATGTGGTATAATTTTAAAATAGAGTGACAAATGGAAGAAGGGTACGATATGGCTGAAAATGTCAAAACAATAAGCGAAAACAGACAGGCACGCCACGAGTATTTCATACTCGAAAGCATAGAAGCTGGAATTGAGCTGACGGGCACAGAGGTGAAATCTATCCGACAGGGCGGCGTTAATCTGAAGGATTCGTGGATTTCGATAGAAAACGGCGAGGCTTATGTTAAGCAGATGCACATAAGCCCTTACGAAAAGGGAAATATTTTCAATAAGGATCCGCTTCGGGAGCGGAAGCTGCTTATGCATAAGCGGGAAATTGAGCGACTTTTTGGACAGGTCAAACAGGGCGGGCTTACGCTTGTTCCGATTTCGATGTACTTTAAGGGCAGCCGTGTAAAGGTTCAGGTTGGATTGTGTAAGGGTAAGAAGCTTCACGACAAGCGTGATAGTATTGCGGAGCGTGACGCAAAGCGAGCGATTGACCGCGCAATGAAGGAGAGGAGCAGATGAGGGCGCTGACGGCTTTTTGGGCGGCAGTAGCTGCCGTGCTGGTATTTGCAATTTCGCCGTCTGCACTTGATGAGAATTTGCTTGGTGATTACAGCGCAGTCCTTTGGGAAAACGCGCAGCTTGTCTATAATTCGGAGCACAGCACATTTGCTTTTCCCGAGGGTACAGGAGAAGCTTGGACAGAATTTCCCGTTGAGGACGCGCTTGCGCTTTGGTTTTACGCGGATTGCGGCGGCTATAACGGAAAAGGCGGCGGATCTGTCGGGATAATTTTCTATTCGGATAATGGCGAGGTTGTCGAAAAATATGAAAAAACATTCAGCTCGGACGGGAGTTTTTACCGTTACCAGCTAGGTATAGAGGACGGTTATCTACCGATTCCTGAGGGTGCTAAGAAGGTAAGGGTTGTGCTTAAATCTGAGGGTGAGGAAAGCGTTTATTTCCGCGCACCTACGCTTAAATTAAGCAGGACAGCCGGACGTTCAGAGGGCGCGGATTGGGTTCAGTCGGGTAAACTCGGAACGGTGCAGGTTAAAACCACTGCCGCACAATATTGGTTCTGGGTTGCGCTTGTGGCGATAGTTCCGATTATAATGATTGGAATGAAGAAAATGCAGAATAAAGCTAAGAAAATAGATTAGTGCGTTAAGGTTTGGCGTATTACCGGCTTTTTCCTTTTTGAACAGTCCGTACTTTTGTTCGCGATTAAATTGAAAAACGCAAAAAGCTACGGAGCTTGGATAGCAGATGATCTGGTAACTCTGTTCCGTCCTATTTTAGAGGAGTAAAGTTTTAATATAAAGCGATAATTTTCGACGATGCGGAGAGATGAATTAATTTTTACGGATGAAAAGAGGTAAGGTGTTATATGGATTTTACAACAATTACAGCCTGTGGAGAATGTTGTATAGGATGCAAGAAAAAAGAAGATGGCATTTGTCAAGGTTGTATAGAGTCCGATGGACATTGTGTGGAATGGGAGCAGTCTAATGGTTGTCCAATACATAAATGTACAAGAGAACATAATGTGCAATTTTGTGGATTGTGTAAAGAATTTCCTTGTGAATGGTTGATTCAAAAAGTTGTTTGGCGAAAAAATGTAGTAGAAGAATTGATATTGTCAATATCCCTTGACACATTTTCTACCCAAAATCCAAAAAATCA
>CAZAXM010000057.1:0-9430 GCA_964489095.1 uncultured Ruminiclostridium sp.
TGGTGGCTCCGCCCCCAAGCCCCTGCCAAAGGGATTCAATCCCTTTGGAATCCCGATTTTGACTGCGTTCTTCCACGGTTCTGCGAAGCGAAGCCGGCGCGCCCGCCGCCGGGGGTGCGCTGTGAGTGGAGCGAACAGCGTATCCCCACTAGGCGGGCGCGCTTCTCCCGATTTTCGCATTGCTTTTTAAAGAGATTGGTGGCTCCGCCCCCAAACCCCCGCCAAAGGGATTCAATCCCTTTGGAATCCCGGTTTTTATTGCGATTTTCCACGGTTCTGCAAGGCGAAGCCGGCGCGCCCAGCCTTATTATATTTTGGTTCATTTTTTCGCGCAGTGTAAAGATTATTTCCGCGCCATTTGTCAATACTATCCCTGAATACTTATGCCGACTGAAAGGGAATGTAGATTATGACAAGAGAATACATGACGGAGATCGTTAAAAAACTGAAAAAAACACGGCGAACGTTAAAAAAAGCAGGCAGGACGCGCCTTTACGCCGAATGCAGCGTTCTTATCGGAAACGCGCCCTTATTCAGAGTTACATTTCTCGGCAAAATGCCGCTCGTTTTCGCCCTCGCCGAAAATGAACAGTCCCTTACAACCGAAACTGTCCGCGATTTTCTCTCGCCCTATGCCGCACAGCTCACAAACTCCGACTTTATCTCGCTTTTATGGCAAATCAGAGCTTCGGCAATACTTAGGTGCGCGGAAAAAACCGAACTTGAGGGGCGGTTTTTCGCCGCTTCGGATATTGACTGCAATTACATTTCCGATACCCTTAACCCGCTGCACCTCTGCTTTATGCACGACAGCGTTTACCGCCGCAGCAGCCGTGAAACAAAGGACCTCTTCCGCTATAAGACAACCCGCGCTTCCGAAGCGATCGACATACCCGAAGCGCGCCTTTCTCATGAATACCTTAAAACCGCGCAGGACAGCCGGACCGACCTTTGCACGGTTATAAATTCCGACAGCCTCCGCATTTTCCCGCGCCCGTCCGCAGCCGCCTATATAATCTGGCAGCTCTCACTCGCCGCAGGGATCACCGCGGCTGCTGCCGTAATTTCAGGCTGGCTGGTCGGATTAAGCGTTTTTACTCCCGCTCTCGCTATCGGAAAAGCTATCGTAGACCATATCCTTATGAGAAATATAACCCCCGAACCCGTCCCGACGGTTGAAATTTCCGAGGCGGAAAACATAGAAGCAGCCTGTGTTTTAAGCGCACGCTGCGACAGCGAAAAAAGCCTCCGTGAGGCTGTCGGAAGGCTTAATACAGCGAAAATCAAGAACAATTCCGATAATATCCTATGCTGTCTGCTCTGCGACCTGCCCGATGCCGCAGAACGTGAAACCGATGCTGACGAGGAGCTTCTGTCGGCTGCAAAAAAACTCGCGGAAAATCCCGATAATCCTATCATTCTTATTCGCCACCGCGACTATACTTTGACGCAGAATTGCTATCAGGGAAAAGAGCGTAAACGCGGCGCTATTGAGGATCTGATGCGGTTTATCGCAGGCGAGGACGTTTCATTCCGCTTCTGTTCGGGCAGCGCCGCGCGGCTTCGCCACATTCCGTTCGTCTGCGCGCTCGACTACGATACAGTGCCGCTTATGGACAGCGTGAACAGCCTTATCGCCGCCGCGCTTCACCCCGTGAACTCCGAATACGGGATCTTCGTCCCTCGCCTTTCCGTTTCACTCGACAGCGCTTCGAGAACAAACCTATCCCGTCTTTTCGGCGGAAACTGCGGAACAAGCGTTTACGACGGAGCTGACGCCGAGCTTTACTTCTCCTGCTTCGGCGAGGGCACATTCACGGGAAAGGGGCTTATCCGTACCGACAAATTCTACCGCGAATGCGTAGGGCGGTTTCCTGACGAAAAAATTTTGTCCCACGATATTCTTGAAGGCGGTCTTATGAACACTGCCTACTACGGCGCAGTCGAATTTTCCGATAGCCTCCCGCCAACTGTCAAAGGCTACTTTAAGCGGCTTCACCGCTGGGTTCGCGGCGATTTTCAGAACGTAAGTTTCCTGCGTATGGACGGCTTTTCACTTCTTACACGCTTTAAGCTTTCCGACAATATCCGCCGAGGACTTTTCCCGATTTATACAATGCTTACCCTATTTCTTTGCGCGGTAAAGGGCGACGTTTTCTGCGCGGCTGCCGCGGTTCTTTCGGTAATTCTGCCGTTCCTGTTCGGACTTGTTCCCGCCGCGCTGAGGGGGCTTGGATTTTCCAACACAAGAGAATTCTACTCGCCGACCCACTCGCTTACAAGGCGGCTTTTCTCCCAGCTTTTCGCCGAGATAATACTCCTCCCGAAAAACGCCGTACTTTGCGCGGACGCACTTATCCGAACAGGCTTTCGGCTTATGACAGGGAAAAGGCTGCTGGAATGGCAGACCTCCTCTCAGCTTGACAATATCAGCGCAGTCGGGTATACGGATATGATAATCCCCGAAATTATCGCGCTTGCCCTCTTTTGGTTCAGTATAAGGGGTGGGAATGTTTTTACGGGACTTATCGCTTTACCTATGATTTTTGCACTTCCGACCGCTATAACCCTCGACCGCACACTCAGCGGAAACGTCAAAAAAATAAAAGAACGCGATAGGGAAGATTTATCCGAACAGGCGCAGCAGCTCTGGAATTTTTACAGCGACTACGTTACCGAGGACGAGCATTTTCTCCCGCCCGACAACGTTCAGTACGCCCCCGTCTACCGCGTTGCTCACCGCACATCTCCGACAAATATCGGAATGTACCTGCTCTCCTGCGTGGGTGCGACAGAACTTGATCTTATCGACAGGGCCGAAGCGTCAGCGTATATTTCCCGAACGATCTCAAGCGTAGAAAAACTGGAAAAGTACGCGGGAAACCTGTACAACTGGTACGATACCAAGACCCTTTCCGCTCTCGGAGAGTTCGTTTCATCGGTAGACAGCGGGAATTTCCTCTGCTGTCTTACCGCCGTAAGGCAATGGCTTATATTAAACAAAACTGCGGCGGGTACTGCCGAAAGAATACAAAGAATACTGGACGAAACGGATCTAAAGGTGTTCTATAATCCGGTAAGGCGGCTGTTTTCGGTAGGAGTAAACGGAAAAACAGGCGAAATTATGCCGAACTGCTACGATATGCTGATGTCCGAAGCGCGTATGCTCAGCTACTACGCGATCGCGACAGGCAGCGCCGACAAGGTACACTGGCGCGCGCTTTCACGGCTGATGAGCAAAAACGGGCATTACGCGGGTCCCGTTGCCTGGACGGGAACAATGTTCGAGTTCTTTATGCCGGAACTTCTCCTTAAATCAAAGGTCGGAAGCCTTTCTCACGAAGCACTCGGCTATGCGGTCTACTGCCAGCGCGAACGCGGAAGGCGTGAAAAGCTTCCGTTCGGAATTTCGGAAAGCGCGTATTTTTCCTTTGACCGCGAGCTAAACTATCAATATAAGGCTCACGGCGTTCAGAAGCTTGCGCTTTGCGACGGAATGGACAGGGAATATGTCATAAGCCCGTATTCGACATTCCTTGCACTTTCGCACAGCTTTTCCGCGTGTATGGATAATCTTGCGCGGCTCTGTCAGCCGCAGTTCGTCCACCCACGCTACGGCTGTTACGAAGCAATCGACCTCACGGAACGCAGAACGGGCGGCGCGGACGCTGTTATAAAAAGCCATATGGCGCATCACGTTGGAATGAGTATCGCCGGAATAACAAACGCGCTCTGCGGCGGTATTCTCCAGAACCTTTTTCTCTCCGACCCGAAAATGCGGCGCGCGGACGAGCTATTGGAGGAACGAGTTATGTCAGGAGAAATTATTTTAGATATTGAAAAGCTGCGTGAAAAAAAAGCCCCAGAACGGACAGAGGAGGAATACCGCGTTTTCGAGCTGCTTCGCCCGCGGTTTAACGTGATCGCGAACCGCAGGCTTTCCGTTTTTATGACAGATACGGGGCTTTATTACGGTCGCTGTGCGGGGAGATCAACTATGGTCGAATCGCCCGACTTTCTCCGCCGACCGCGGGGAATGTTCTTCGGGATAACCGCGGACGGGCGCACGCTTCCGTTTTATTATACCTTTTATGACAAGGGCGAACCTTTCGGGCGTTCGGTTATTTTCGGAGAAAACAGCGCGGAATGGTACGTGAACGGCGCAGGTCTGCACTGTGGAATGAGGGCTTCGCTTTTCGGGGAAAACGCTGCTGAGATCCGCGAATTTTCTGTTGAGAACATTTCGGGCAGCCCGAAAAATCTCGCTGTTACCGCGTATTTCGAGCCTGCGCTGACCGGCTCGCGCGATATTGCCGCTCACCCTGCGTTTATGGATCTGTTCCTTAAAACGGAATATGACGAGGAGAGCAATACTGTTCTTATTCACCGGAAAGAGCGGCACTCCGACGAGGAGGTCTGGTGCTGTATCGGCTTTTCGGACGCCGCCGCGTTCAACTACTGTTTCAACCGCGAAAAAGTCTGCACGCCCAACGAGCCGATGGAATTTTCGGAACAGTCCGCCGTCAACGACCCCTCGGACGTTCCGTCGCCGTGCGTGTTTATCGACCTGCCTGCCGCTGTCGGCGCAGGCGAACGGTTCAGCGCAAAGCTTTTCGTGTGCTACGGAGCGAGCAGGAGCGAGGTACTGGGAATTTGCCGTGAAATACGCGGAAAAAGCGGCGTCGGAGAGGCGGTTTCGCCGCTCCCGCTTTCAACTGTGCAGGGAAGGATAGCGCGGCAGCTTCTCCCCGCCTTACTTTGCAGGAACGTTTACAGCGAGGAGATACTGCTTGCGGAATCGTCGCTTGGGAAAAGCGCGCTCCGCAGGTTCGGGATAAGCGGCACGCGGCCGATCATACTGTACAGGCACGACGGAGATTCCGCGAAACTTGAAGCGGCACTTCTTACGATAGACGGGCTGGCGGTGAGCGGAATTGACGCGGAGCTTGTGATAACCTGTATAAACAATGCTCAGAGGGAAAAGGTCGTAAGGCTTATTCCCGATTTTCAGCAGAACGTAACGGTGCTTACAGAAAGTCTGCTGACAGAGGAGGAAAAGGCGCTGCTGACGCGTTCGGCGGCGTTCCTGCTCGGAAAAACGGAACAGAGAAAGCCGCCGGAGAGGCTTATGGAGCTTTTTCCGTGCGAAATGTTAAAAACAGGCGAAAAGGTCGGCTTTTCGGACGACAAGTTCGTTATCGGACAGAAAAACCGTCCGTGGTGCAACGTTATCGCGAGCCGCGGATTCGGTACGGTTGTTTCACAAAACTCCCTCGGCTTTTCCTACGCGCTGAACAGCCGCGAAAACAAGCTCACCCCCTGGTACAACGACATTATGCACGACAACAACGGTGAAATGCTTCTCGTTCGCGGAAACGGCTGCTATTACGACATCATTTCGGGCGCGCGGGCGGTTTTCTCTCCAAACAAGGCGGATTATTACGGGCTTGTCGGAAAAACCGAGTTCCACACCTCGGTGCGGGTTTACGAGAGGGGCATGGGGAAGGAAATAACGGTCAGCGTAAAAAACACCTCCGCGCACGAAAAAAGCTGCGCACTCAGCTACTACGTCGAGCCTGTTCTCGGCGCGGACAGGGAAGAAAGTAATTTCGGCGCAGCGTTCTCATGCTCCTCCGACAGCAACGCCATCTATATCCGCAACACCGCGAACGAGGATTTTCGCGGGGAAATGGCAGTTTACTGCGACCGCGCGCCTGTTATGACGACCGACCGCGAACAGTTCTTTGCGGGTGAAGCGAAAGGCGAACTTCGGTCATACGCCGGTTTCTGCGCGGCGCTGACTGTTAAAATAAAACTCCCGCCGAGAAGCGTTGAAAAGGTGAAATTCATACTCGCATACAGCAAGGGCGACAGCCGGAAGCAGCTCGAAGCCTTCGCGAATATCGGAACGGAATGGAAAAAACAATTTGCTCCGACAATTTCCTGCGACAACCCCAACTTTAACAGGCTTTATAACACGTGGCTTCCGTGGCAGGCGGTTGGCTGCCGGATGTGGGCGCGGGCGGGATTTTATCAGAACGGCGGTGCTTACGGCTTCCGCGACCAGCTTCAGGACAGCCTTGCGGCGATTGGCTTTATGCCCGAAGAAACGCGGCGGCAGGTCTTACGCTGCTGCGCCTCGCAGTTTTACGAGGGCGACGTACTGCACTGGTGGCATCGAACCGATAGGGGGAGAAAGGGGATAAAGACGACCTGCTCGGACGATATGCTGTGGCTTCCGCTTGTTACGGCGGAATATGTAAAAAAAACAGGGAAAAGGGATATTCTAGGCTTAAAGGTTCAATATATCAAGGGTGAAACGCTCGGCGAGCGTCATGAAAAATATATGGAGGTCGAAAACGGTGATATTCTCGAAGATGTATACAGCCATTGCAAGAAGGCACTTGAAAAAGGATATAAGACGGGCGGTCACGCGCTTATTAAGATTGGCGGCGGCGATTGGAACGATGGGTATAATAATGTTGGCACTCGCGGACGGGGAGAAAGCGTCTGGCTGTCAATGTTCTACGTCCTCGTCGTAAAGGAATTTGCGCCGATAGCGCGCGGATACGGCGACGAGACCTACGCGGAGGAGCTTGAAAAGCGGGGCGCGGAGCTTACGCGGGCGATCGAGGAGAACGCGTTTGAAAACGGGTATTACCTGCGTGCTTTTTTTGACAGCGGGGAAAAGCTGGGCGGGAAGGAGAACCGATACTGTAAAATCGACCTGCTCCCGCAAGCCTTTTCCGCTCTGGCGAAGCTGCCCGACAGGGAAAAAACGAAGAGCGCGCTTGAAAATGCATACGCGCGGCTTGTCGATGAGAAAAACGGCATTGTAAAGCTGTTCGACCCTGCTTTCGGGGAAGAAATAGCACCCGAAACCGACCCCGGTTATGTGAAAAGCTATCCGGAGGGAGTGCGCGAAAACGGCGGTCAGTATACCCACGCGGCGGTCTGGCTTGCGCTCGCGTTTCTCCGATTTGGGGACAGGGCGAAAGCGAAGAAGCTTGCTGAAATGCTGAGTCCCTGCGCGAAAGGGGACAATTTCGGGAACGAGCCGTATTATATGACCGCCGACATATACACCAACCCGCAAGCCTACGGGCGCGGCGGCTGGTCGATTTACACGGGCGCGGCGGGGTGGTATTTCACTCTGTTGGGTGAGCTTTATAACGGGGAGCGGGCTTGCGGCGGATAAAAAGGCTGGCGAAAAGGCGAATGGCGGCTCCGAATCAAGGTTCTCTGAAAAGGTTTATAGACAAATTGAGGCTGGCGCGTAGATTTCGCACCAGCCTTATTTCATTTTTGGCTATTCATCTTCACCAATCTGAAAATACCCCGCCGCTTTTCCTGTCGTCAGGTCGGCGGTCACTATGGTTGAATCGGTCATGATATAAAGCGTTTCGCCGCGGATCGTAAGGTATCTGTAATCCGACTGAATGTCGAAAAGGAGAATGTCCGAAATAACCTCGAACTCGCCGGAATTGTCCTTAAAGCAAAGGAATCGCTCAATTTCTGAAACGCCGTCGAAATAAACGCACGAAACCGCTGCGTACTCGCCGCTCTGCGCGATAAGCGCGCTGTTTTCCTCCGCGTCGCCCGAAAGATAACGAACATACTCCGCCGCCGTTTTTTCATCGACAGTTATATCCGTTCCGTACTTTTCGCTGAGCTTTCCGTCATAGCCGTAAACCGACAGCCGAAGTCCAGCACGCGCGCCGTTTTCGTCCGCCGCCGCCGAAAGTCCTATGAGGTTTTCGCCATAGCCTGAAAGCCTCTTTGAATAGACAGCCTCGGAGTCGGGTGTAATTTCACTGCCGTCCGCGCCGCAGCAATACAATACCGCCGCGCCCTCCGCATTTTCGGTGATAACGTATGTAAGCTCGTCGGAGAATGCCGCGCCTTTAAGCGTTTCGCCTGTACCTAATGCCGCAATTTCGCCGACTCCGCTTTCCGATTTCTTTAAAATTTTTGTGCAGCTTTCCGCGCTGTCATAAACGACAAACGTTCCTTTTTCCGCGTTATATCCCTCCGCGCCGTAAAGCTCGCCGTCTATAATTTCCTCAGACTGAAGCTCGGCTGTTATTCCGACTACGCGATACGTCCGGAGGTAGGTTTTGTTATAATCGGGGAGGAGGAGCGTGAAGCTGTCGCCCTCGCCCGAAACGTAAGCGTCATATCCGCCAAGAACCGCCGTTGTCCGTACATCAGAGCCGCTAAGTGTTCCAAAAACAGTAAAATCGTTATACACGATATTATCGGGAATCTCAATCTCGCCGCGCGTCAGCGTTTTACTCTCGCCATTTATGCTATAAGTCGGGAGGGGATTTTCCTCGCCCGCCGATTTAAGTACAGTCAGAACGGTAAGCGTTCCGTTATTCTCGTGAATCGCCGCAAAATCGCCGTCCTGGACGTACACTCCGAGCGGGGTCAGCTTACTGTCGAAAATCTCAGCGGTAACGGTTTTACGTCCGCTTTCGTCATTTTTTGTCTGCGTCAGGGCATAGACGTGTTCCGGATCAGCGGCAAAGCCGATAAACTCGCCCTTTCCCGTAATTTCAGCCGTCGCTGTAAGGCTCGGTTCCTCGCCGCCTAAATCGAACACGGTCAGTATGCCTTTATTGTACACGTATATGCTTTCTCCGACCTCACAGAAATCGCTGGTAAGAATGGATTCGTAAGCTTTGCTGACATAGTATTCGCCAAGGCTGTTTCTTCGCTCGTTTATGGTCAGCTTTCCGACTGCGGCGATAACGTCCTCGTCCGTCACGATCTTCTCGGCTGAAAATCCGGTTTGCACCTGTTCCGTAACGACGCTTTCGGCAGGCTTTTCCGTCGGGAGAGCATCGCCCGTTATAAGATAGCGGCAGAGGAAGCTGCCCGCAAAAAGGAGTACGGCACAGACCGCGCAGAATGCGATCTTTCCGTTATTTACGCCGGGTTCATAAGCGTCGTCGTCATAGAAAAACTCGTTGCTCTTATACTTTTCGCGCCCCTCGTTTTCCTCGATCCGCGTTACAAGCGGGGTTTCGACAGGCACGGTTTTTTCGGGGAAAAACGGCTTTTCTTCCGCTTCGGGCTGCCCGACGGCAACAGGTGCGGGAACGGGCGCAGGTTTTTCCTTTTCCTCAAAACTGCTCTCGGAAGCCTGCATAGAATCCGGCATATCTTCGGGAGCGGGAGTCGGGACAGGCTTTTCCTCAGGGGTGAGGACGCGGGGCTTCGCGGGTCTTACCTCATCGCGCTCTGTCGGAAGCTCGCCGAGCAGGGTCGTAACGCTTAAAGGCTGCTCAGATATCGGGGCGGACTTATGTTCGGGAGCAGGAGTCGGGACAGGCTTTTCCTCTGGGGTGAGAACAAGGGGCTTCGCGGGTTTTACCTCATCGCGCTCTGTCGGAAGCTCGCCGAGCAGGGTCGTAACGCTTAAAGG
>CAZAXM010000057.1:9530-11213 GCA_964489095.1 uncultured Ruminiclostridium sp.
GGAGTCGGGACAGGCTTTTCCTCTGGGGTGAGAACAAGGGGCTTCGCGGGTTTTATATCCTCGGCAGGCTCTGTCGGAGCATTTTCGGACCGCTTTAAACTTTCCAGCTCGTGCGGGGAAAACGCACGCGTGCTTGCCGAGTCAATATCCTTCTGATATTTTATAGCGGTGAGAACCTTGTAATAATCGGCGGTTGTAAGCCCCGATTCCTCAAGCAGCTCAATAAGCCGCTCCTTTGTAAGATTCGGATTCTGCTCGATTTCACGGTACGCGCTGTTGCTTATGCGCGTATTTCCCATAAGCTGAAGAAACTCGCCGCCCTTTATATGCTGCGACGAAATGATCCCGATAAACATTCTTGCGTTAATTTCGCGCGGCGGGTTTTTCGGATCTTCTTTTTTTTCATTTTGTACAGGCTCGCGCTGCTCCTGAACGGGGTCGGGGAGCTGTTCGGGCTGTTTTTCGGACAGCTGTTCGGGTGGATATTCCTGTACAGCTTTTTCGGTCGGTTCGGTTTTTTCGGCTGTTTTTTCTTCCGGTTCAGCCTGAGCGGGCGGATCAAAGGGGATCGCGCGCGATTTTTCGGGCGTATAGAGATACTCGGGAGCTTTCGCGCGTTTTATGATGTTGGAGGCTGTTTCTTTTGTACAGCTTGCCGCGGCGAAAGCGTTTTCCGCGTTAAGTATTTTACGCACAGCCGCCGCTTCGGAAAGACCTGTTATAATAGAAACCTCACGGCTGTCATAACCGAAAACAACATTCAGCGCGGCAGCCAGGCGGTCAAGTCCGGCTAGCTTACCGAAGATATCGCGACGGATTTTTATAAGGTAAACCGATTCCGTATAGTCGAGTCCGCGGATATTCGTATTTTCGCCGATTTCCAAATCCGGCTCGCCCTCGTCGCGGTATTTTTTCAGGCAGGCTACTATATGCTTAGCAAGCTCATGAGCAAGCCAAGCGCACAGATGGTCGCGGTCTTTTATCTGCGCGACTGTATTAAAGCCGTCGGAAAATGCGCTTTTTACAGTCTTTTCCGCGTCCCCGGAGGTGTTTAAAGTAAAGCGTGCAGCAGCGTAAAGCCCGTCCACAAATTCGTTACAGACGAGCTTATATGCATATTCATCGCCGTTTTTCGCCTTTTTCAGATTTTCCGTAAAAATCACTTGCTTTTCCCCTTTCGGATATGCATGGGTATTCATATTACATTATAACACACTTTTCGCGAAATGAAAAGGGATTTTTTTAAATTTCGGGATTTTTTAGATAAATTTAAGGCTTAACCGCGCAATTGTTATGCGGCGAAGCCTTAGCCTGTCAAAAAGACGAAGAAAGAAGAAAAAGAGATTGGTGGCTCCGCCCCCAAACCCCTGCCAAAGGGATTTTATCCCTTTGGAATCCCGATTTTTACTGCGATTTTCCACGGTTCAGCAAGGCGAAGCCGGCGCGCCCGCCGCCGGGGGTGCGCTGTGAGTGGAGCGAACAGCGTATCCCCACTAGGCGGGCGCGCTTCTCCCGATTTATGCAATGCTTTTAAAAGAGATTGGTGGCTCCGCCCCCAAGCCCCCACCAAAGGGATTCAATCCCTTTGGAATCCCGATTTTTACTGCGATTTTCCACGGTTCTGCGAAGCGAAGCCGGCGCGCCCGCCGCCGGGGGTGCGCTGTGAGTGGAGCGAACAGCGTA
>CAZAXM010000058.1:0-11000 GCA_964489095.1 uncultured Ruminiclostridium sp.
CGTTATTTGTTTCGTCGTAGTTGTAGCCGCTTCCCGTTACGGTGAAATCGCCGCACTGTTCTGCGCTCGAAAAAATCGTTCCGGCAGCCGCGAATATCACGCAAGCCGCCGCCGAGCATATGAATTTCAAAATTTTTTTAATTTTCATACTTTACCTCCCTAAACATCAATAACTTTGTCACAATTATATCACTTTTGCATGATTATGTCAACAGATATGCAAAAAAAGCCAAAAAAAGATTTCACCACGCAGTATTTTCCGTCAAAAAGCAAAAATTTATGACGTTGATTGCGTGGTGATATACTAATACTCTATTCCTTTTCGCGCCGCTATACCTTTTTTATATGGGTGGTTTACGCAAAGTATCTCGCTTATGTAATCCGCCGACCGTACAAAAATATCGGCGGGATCCCGTCCCGTAAGGACAATTTCACATTTATCCCTCCCGCCCAATATAAGCTCCTCGGCGCGCGCTTTTTCCATAAGCCCATACCCGTAAGCAGAGTTAAACTCGTCGAGAATAACCATATCAAATCCGCCGCCGAACGCGTATTCGAGCAGCTCGTTATGACAAGCCGTGATTTCCTTTTTTTCACTTTCGCTCATATTTTTCACGAATCCATAAGCCTTATCACAGCGTTTGACCGAAATATTCGGGATAAGTCGGAGCGTATTCAGCTCGGCGGTATCCCCGCCTTTCATAAACTGTACAAAACAAACGTTCATACCCGCGCCCGCCGCCCTCAGCGCAAGCCCGAGAGAAGCCGTAGTCTTACCCTTTCCGTCGCCGCAGTATATATGAAGAAGTCCCATATTTTCCCCTTTCCGCTATCTTTCCTATAAAGATTATACCAGAAACATCTTGACTTTTCAAGACTTTTCGTTATCCTTTTCCCTCGTTTTATCTTCCCGCATCATTTCTTCGCGTATAAGGCCAGTTATAAAGCCGTTTACCGACTTTCCGCGGCTCTCTGCGAAATCCTTTATCTGCTGCTTTTCACCCTTATATACGAGCAGCTCTATCCTATCGTAGGTCTTCTTTTTATATTTTTCGATTGCTCTGTATGTTGGATTATCACTCGACATATCTTCCCTCCAAAGCTGTTTTACACATTATACATTATTATAATAGCACATAAATTGTAAAAAATATATAAGTACGTACTTATGTTATAATAAATCATGGTCGTCGATGAAGTCAGAAAGGAGGGTAATTTCAAGCTAACCGTTAAATAATTTGTACAATTTATAATTTCATCCCCCGGTTGTGCCATAAACAGACCTACAAAATAGCGAAAGCGACTTGACAAATCACATATTATGGAGTATAATGATGGTATAAATCCGTGGGGAATCTTATTTTGCGCAAAATGTACAAGGAAAGGAAATCTAATGAACAAATCCAGAAAAATTGCAACCGCGCTCATTGTAAGCGCACTTATGGTAGCGTCATCGGGATTGACGATTTTCGCCGAACCTGCTCCCGCAGAAACTACCATTACGGAAGGAGCAGCGCCCATTGAAGCTGTTGATGAGGCACCCGCTCCCATAGAAGCTATCTCTGTTGATGAAGAAACAGACAACGAGCTTACGGAAATCGACGCGGGCGCTGTTCTTACAGAAGGCGATTTTCAGTATGAGGTTATCTCAAAAACAAACAGCGTCAAAATTAAAAAGTATGTCGGCACAGATACTATTGTAACGATCCCCGACACAATTGACAATTATCCCGTTACTGAGATCGCGGGCAACGCTTTTGCAAGAACGTCTGTTACAAGTATAACCGTGGGAAATAACGTTGCAACCATCGCTGCAAATGCGTTTGCAGGTGCAACGACGCTTGAAACCGTTAATCTTCCCAACTCGGTTTCGTCGATCGGAAACAGTGCTTTCAGCGGCTGTACAAGCCTTACGACTGTAAATATCCCCTCGAATGTAGCAACTATACCCGCCAGCTGCTTCGCAAACTGCACCTCGCTGAGCAGTATTACGATCCCCGATTCAATCACAAAAATCAGTTCAAAGGCTTTCTTGAACTGCACATCTCTTTCTGATAGCGTGATCACCTTTGCGTCAAGAGAAGGACTGGAAATAGACGGTACAGCTTTTGAGGGCTGTACAAACGCGGTCGTATTCAGCTATGTATATGACATTACGGGAAAAAGAATTGCTATTACAGGCGTTTCAACCGGCGCGGATAATATTACTATCCCCGCTGAAATAGACGGGCTTCCCGTTATTAAAATTGCCGACGGAGCATTCAAAAACAACGCCAAATTAGTAACCGTTACCATTGAAGAGGGCGACGAAGTGATGACGCTCGGTAAGGAGGTATTTTTCGGCGCGAAAAAGCTTGAAAATGTTTACCTTTCTTCAAAGGTTACAGAAATAAGCGAAGCCGCTTTTAAAGGCTGTACATCGCTTAAGAAAGTTCCCCTTACCAACAGTATAGTTAAAATCGGAAAGGAAGCCTTCAGCGGCTGTACAACAATTTCGGAAGTCATATTCCCCTCCTCCGTTACAAAAATTCTTGCCAAATCATTCCAGGGCTGTACCGGAATTAAAACAGTTACGATGACAAAAGAAGTCATCGAAGTCGGCGAGGAAGCATTCAGAGGCTGTACGGGACTCGAAATCCTCACACTTTCGAGCGGTATGACAACTATCGAAAAGGGTACTTTCGCACAGTGTACCAGCTTATTGGCGGTAACCTTCCCCGAAAGTATCACAACAATTGCAGACGGTAAATCCACTTCCGGTAAAACCCCGACAGGCGACGGTGCTTTCTCGGACTGTGAATCACTCAAAAGCCTCACATTCCATAAAAAGTTCAAGAAAATAGGCGCGTGCGCTTTCTCCGATTGCTTCGGAATTGAAACGATAAGCCTTAACGAAGGTCTTACGGAAATCGGCTCTCTCGCGTTCAGCGGTAATATTCTTCTCGATAACGTAGTTATCCCCACGTCTGTTACAACTCTCAACGCCGGCACATTCAGCTGCTGTACATCACTTAAGAGTATAACTGTTCCCCCTTCTGTTACAACTCTTAAAGGCGGTACAAGCTTCAATACCGGTTCAAAGAGAAATGACGGTGTTTTCGGCTACTGCACCTCGCTCGAAGAGATTTCTCTCCCCGGCGTTACCGACATCGGTGCGTATGCGTTATCCGAATGTGAAAATCTTACAAAGGTGACCCTCGAAGATAAGTTCATTACCAATATCGGCAACTATGCGTTTGCCCACAGCACAAGCTTAAAGGGAATTACTCTTCCGAACAGCATTGAATATATCGGAAAGGGTGCGTTCAAGGGCTGCTCCTCCCTCGAAAGTATCGTAATACCGACAAACAGCGAGCTCACAAAAATTGAGTCGGACACCTTTGCGCAGTGCAGCAGTCTTACCGACGTAACTATCCCCGAAAATATCACAACCATCGTGAACGGCACAAAGGCAGACAACAAAACAGAAAAGTCGCAGGTTTTATACGACGGCGCGTTTTCAAACTGCACCTCGCTTGAGTCAATAAAGCTCCCTAAGACTCTTTCAATAATCGGAAAAATGACATTCGCAGGCTGCCACGCTCTTAAGTCGATCACTATTCCCGACTCGGTCAGCACAATATCCGACTACGCTTTCTTCGACTGCCGCGCGCTCACAAATGTAAAGCTCGGCAAAACGCTTAAATCTATCGGCAAGTACGCCTTTGAGAACTGCATTACACTCCCGGAAATTAAAATCCCTGCGTCTGTAACATCTATCGACGATGGCGCGTTCAGCTCCTGCGACGTTCTTACCAAGCTTACGGTAGAAAGCAACGTTCTCGTTAAGAATTTCTACAATAAGGTATTCTTGACGAACAGTAAGGAGTGCGATCTCGTTCAGCCTGTTATAAAGGATAATCTTCAGGAAATTATAATGCTCAACGGCGTTACAACTATCGAAGAAAACGCTTTCGGTGACGCGGAACACCTCAAAAAGGTTGAGTTCTCAGGCACTACCAAAACCATCGGAAAGGGCGCGTTTTTCCACTGCACCACGCTTGAAGTTATAAGCACGATTCCTAAGAGCGTTACCACAATAGGCGAGGAAGCCTTTAACGGCTGTACAAACCTCAAATCGGTAGTTATCCCTTCTACCGTAGAAACAATAGGCAGCAATGCATTCAGCGGCTGTACAGGCATTACAATTTACGGTAAAACAGGTTCGGCGGCTGATAACTACTGTAAAGAAGACGCGCATCCCTTCGTAAACATTTACTTCTCAACAAATGTTACCTCGAAGCAGCTCAGTAATGGTCACATACAGCTCTCCTGGAACAAGAGCCCTCTCAGCAACGTTGTTTACTACATTTACCGCAGCGAAGACTCAGACAGCCTTGACAAAATCGGTGAAACGACAGGGCTGACATATACCGACACAACGGCTGTTAAGGGAGGAAGCTATACATACTATGTTGCCTGCTACGATAAGGACAACGACATCGTTACCGACCCGTCCGCTCCTGTAACTGTTACAGGAATCAAGGTAACAGTTGCCTCCACGTCAAGCAAAAAGGTTACGCTTTCCTGGGGCGCAGTAAACGGCGCAACCGGTTACATCGTAAAGAGTGCTGACGGAAAGACCCAGTACACAAAGACGATTAAGACAACCTCCTATACTGTAACGGGTCTCACGAATGGCGAAAAGCATTCGTTCAAGGTTTACGCTTACATTAACGGAAAATGGTACGGCTCTGCGACAGTTTCCGCAACACCTACGGGCGCACCGCAGAATGTCAAGGCTGTAAGAGCGAGCAAGAGCGTTCCGCTTTCATGGGATGCTGTTGACGGCGCAACAGGCTACCTTATCAAGAGCGCAGACGGAAAGACCCAGTACACAAAGACAATCAAGACAAACTCGTATACCGTATCAGGTCTTACAAACGGCACAACCTATAAGTTCAAGGTTTACGCTTACGTTGACGGTAAGTGGTTTGCTTCCAGCACCAAGACCATGACCCCGTCGGGTACTCCTCAGAACGTGACCGTTTCCGCTTCAAACAAGAGCGCGACGATTAAATGGAAGGCTGTAAACGGCGCAACGGGATATATTATCAAGAGCGCAGATGGAAAAACTCAGTATACTTCTAAATCAATCAAGACAAACTCGTATACCGTAACCGGTCTTACTAACGGAACGTCATACAAGTTCAAAATCTACGCTTGCGTTGACGGTAAGTGGTACACCGCGAAAACATCTTCCGTAACCCCGACCGGCGCACCGCAGAATGTTAAGGCAACCGCAGGAAGCAAGAGCATAACGCTTTCATGGGACGCTGTAAACGGCGCAACGGGATACCTCATCAAGAGTGCAGACGGAAGCACCAAGTACACCAAGACCATCAAGACAACCTCGTACACCATAAAGGGACTTACTGCCGGTAAGCAGTACAAGTTCAAGGTTTACGCTTATGTTGATGGAAAATGGTATGCTTCGGGCACTAAGTCAAAAACTCCTAAGGCATAATAGCGAAAGGGCTGCTGCAGCATTTGCTGCAACAGCCCTTATTGTATACACCGCCTGACCAATCAGCAAAAATGCCCGCAAGCAGCTAAGCCGCTCGCGGGCATTTATTCTATTCAGCGAAAAGTGAGGTTGACAAGTACCTGTCACCCGTGTCGGGAAGAAGAACGACAATGTTCTTCCCCTCATTTTCGGGGCGTTTAGCCAGCTCAATTGCCGCCGAAACAGCCGCTCCCGAAGAAATGCCCACCAGAACACCCTCGCGTTTTCCGATAAGCCTACCAATCGCAAAAGCGTCCTCGTTTGTAACCGTTATAATCTCGTCATACACGCTTGTGTCCAATATTTCAGGAACAAATCCTGCGCCGATACCCTGTATCTTATGCGCGCCCGCTATTCCCGTTGAAAGAACAGCCGAGCTTGCAGGTTCAACGGCGACTACCTTAACGTCAGCCTTTTTCGATTTAAGGAATTTTCCCGTTCCCGTAATCGTTCCGCCTGTTCCGACGCCGGCCACAAAAATATCGACCGTGCCGTCCGTATCTGCCCAGATTTCGGGTCCTGTCGTATCAAAATGCGCTTTCGGGTTTGCTGGATTTACGAACTGACCGGGGATAAAGCTATCGGGAATGTCCTTAGCAAGTTCGTCTGCCTTTTCAATTGCGCCTTTCATTCCTTTTGCGCCCTCGGAGAGAACAAGCTCTGCGCCATACGCTTTCATAATCTGACGGCGTTCAACCGACATCGTATCGGGCATTACTATTATAATACGGTATCCGCGCGCAGCAGCGACAGACGCAAGCCCTATTCCGGTATTGCCGCTAGTCGGTTCGATAATTACCGAGCCCGACTTTAACTCACCGGAAGCCTCTGCCTCGTCAAGCATAGCCTTACCTATTCTGTCCTTGACCGAGCCGGCGGGATTAAGATACTCCAGCTTCGCAAGGATCTTCGCCTTTAAGCCGTATTCCCTTTCTATATGCGTAAGCTCAAGAAGCGGCGTTCTGCCGATGAGCTGGTCTGCTGATTTATATACGTTCATAATGACTACTCCTCTATTTTATGTTTTTTACAGCCTGAAAACCGTTTTCGAGGTCTGAAATGATGTCGTCTATATGCTCTGTTCCGATCGAAAGCCGAACCGTCGTCGGAGTAATCCCGTTTTCAAGGAGCGCTTCCTCAGAAAGCTGGGAATGAGTAGTTGACGCGGGGTGAATCACAAGCGATTTTACGTCCGCGACATTCGCCAGAAGCGAGAAAAGCTCAAGACTTTCCGTGAATTTTTTTGCCGTCTGTGCAGTTCCTTTTATTTCAAATGTAAAAATAGGACCTGCGCCGTTCGGAAAGTATCTGTCATAAAGCTCTTTCTGTCTGCCTGTCTGTACAGACGGATGGTTGACTTTTTCAACCTGCGGGTGATTTTTAAGATATTCGACAACTTTCAGCGCATTTTCGACGTGTCGCTCAACGCGCAGCGAAAGCGTTTCAAGCCCCTGTAAAAGCAGGAACGAATTGAACGGAGAAATTACCGCGCCCTGATCTCTCATGAGCGTTGTTCTCATTTTTGTGATATACGCCGCGTTTCCACAAGCCTGAGTAAATACGACCCCGTGGTACGACGGATTCGGCTTAGAAAGCGCGGGGAACTTATCGTTTTGCTCCCAGTCGAATTTTCCCGAATCGATCACAACTCCGCCCATTACGGTACCATGTCCGCCGATAAACTTTGTAGCCGAATGAACGACGATATCTGCGCCGTATTCAATCGGGCGGAGAAGGTACGGCGTTGCGAAAGTGCTGTCGATAATAAGCGGTATTCCGTGGCGGTGAGCAATTTCTGCCGCCGCTTCAATATCGAGTATATCGGAATTCGGATTTCCGAGAGTTTCCGCGTAAATAAGCTTTGTATTCGGCTTAATCGCCTTTTCAAAGCTGCTCGGTTCGGACGGGTCAACGAATGTCGTTTCAAGTCCCTGCTCTGCCAGAGTGTTCGCGAAAAGGTTATATGTCCCGCCGTATATATTTTTTGAGGAAACGATATGGTCGCCTGCGCGGGTAATATTCTGAACCGCGTAGGAAATCGCAGCCGAACCGGAAGCTGTCGCAAGCGCACCGACACCGCCCTCAAGCGCGGCAATGCGCTTTTCAAAAACGTCAGATGTCGGGTTCATAAGGCGCGTATAGATATTTCCGCCTTCGGTCAGTCCGAAGCGCGCTGCCGCCTGATCGGAGTCCTTAAAAACATACGAGGTCGTTGCGTAAATCGGGACAGCACGCGCGTCCGTTGTCGGGTCGGGGGTTTCCTGTCCTGCGTGTACCTGAAGCGTTTCAAATTTTAATTCTTTGTTCATTTTGTTATTTCCTTTCTTTTGAGCATATTTTGATGTTATTCAGGATTCAACATCGGCACATTCGCCCAAAACGAAAGTTTAACCGTACCAGCTTAACAAATATACTAGCCAACCTTCTCAACCCTTTCCGCCAGACGTTACCGCGCTGCTTCCCGGCAATAATTTCACGGTAAGTTCTTTGTTTTCTATATTATATCACTTAATTCCTACCTTGTCAATAGGTTTTTGAAATATTTTGAAAATTCATTTCAGCAAGTCGGCGAGAGTAACGCTGTCAAGATAGTTGCAGATAATTTCGTCAAGCTTTTCCCACATCGGAAGGGTTTTACAGTCGCACGACCGCTCGCACTTGTTCGGCTTACAGTCAAGGCACGCAACGGGTGCCAGACTACCCTCGGTAAGACGCAGGATCTCTCCGACCGAATACTCGTCCGCAGCCCTGTTAAGCCGATAGCCGCCGCCCTTTCCCCGTGCGCCGTCCACAAGACCTGCTTTAGACAAAACAGCAATTATACTTTCAAGATATTTTACCGATATTTCCTGATGTTCGGCGATTTCGGTAAGCGGGAAGTATCCTTTTTCGGTAAACTGCGCAAGCTCCAGCATTACCCTCAGGGCATAGCGCCCCTTTGTTGATACCAACACAATAATCATCTCCTTTACGTATATTTATAATAGTATACCATAAATCCTACCGCAGCGCAAGGGTTTTGAAAAAATTTCCGAATAGTGTTCAAGCCGTATATCATAAGCTTAGAAAAAAAGGGGGGGAGATCATGTTTTCGGATCTATTTGAACAAGCTTTAAAAAACCTGCTTTTCTTTGCGCTCCACTTAGACGGCGGCGCATATCCCAAACAGCTGTCCAAAAAGGAAGAACAGGAATGTTTAAAAGAAATCGCACAGGGCAGCGAAAAAGCGCGGAACCGGCTTATCGAACACAACCTCCGGCTTGTAGCCTATATCGTCAACAAGCACTACGGCGATTCGCGTGAACAAGAGGACTTAATTTCGATAGGAACAATCGGTCTTATAAAGGCGGCAGAAACGTTCGACCCCGAAAAGTCAATAAGCTTTTCAACCTACGCAAGCACCTGTATACGCAATCAGATAAAAATGTACTTTCGTAAGACGAAGCACCAGAACACCGAGGTTTATATGAACGAGCCGATCGACACCGATAAAAACGGCAACGAGATCACGATTGCCGACATTTTCAGCGACAGCGTCTGCATAGACGACGAGGTTGATTTAAAAATAGATATGGAGAAGCTGTACCGTTTCGTAAACAGCGCGCTTGACGACCGCGAGAAGCTTATTATCCGCAAGCGTTACGGGCTAGCAGACGAAAACGGCACGGTTTCCCGACCGCTGGCGCAGCGCGAGGTAGCAAAAATGCTTGGGATTTCACGGTCGTATGTTTCGAGAATAGAAAAACGCGCGCTTGAAAAGCTGCGGTACGAATTTGACAATTCCGCTGGAAAGCCATAACAAAAAGGCTGCCGAAAGACAAAAAGGAAAAAAGAGAATGGGGGCGCTGCCACCATTCTCCTGCCAAAGGGATCTAATCCCTTTGGAATCCCGATTTTTGCTGTGATTTTCACTGATTTGTCAGTCCATCAGCGCAGCCAATACCACAATTGTCAATTGTTCGTCATTTAACGTGGCAAGGGTTGGCTTTCCCAACCTGCCATTCAGTAGGGGATTGTATCCCCTACTGAATGGCAAATGGAACCCGCCGCCTAAGAGGCGGGGGACATCTTGCCTAAGTTATAAAAACATAGTGTGCTTACCGAGCAGCTTAAAAATCAACTCTAAAACCGCAACCAGCACAGGCTGATGAAGGATATAGATGATGAGCGCGTGGCGGCCTGTCCACGCAAGTCCGTTAAAGCGCGTCATATAGAAACCCTTCGCCGCGCGTCCCGACTTGAACAGATGTCCCGCGCAGGCTCCCGAAAGAAACAGGAAGAAATACGGAATGAGCGGGAAATAGTCCAGGCTCGAAAATGTCGCGGACGGGAAACCGAGCGGGAACAACAGCCGCGCAGAATATATTTCCGACGGCAAGTAAATCCTGAACAGATCGAACAGGCTTATATAACCGTTCGGAACATTCCACGTCAAAGCGAATAGAAGCGCGAAAAGTATAATTCCGAGAACGGCGGGAATGAACTCGACAACGTTCCCGATAAAACCGTAAATCAGCATTGCTATTCCAAGAAAATGAAGCACACCGAAATAAATCGGCGCGTTCGGAGTTATGAAGGCTGTCACGAAGGTAAAAGCCATTCCGATAAAAAAGCAGAGCGCGCCGCGCTTAAAATTGTTCTTAGAAAAAAGCGAGGAAACACCTGCTACAAAGATAAACGTCCCCGCAATAAGCGGCTGCCACCAGCCGAAAATCATATCGACGATCCCGCCGAAATCCAGCCCATAAAAATACACGAGGTCGAAATAAAGATGATATATAACCATCGAAATAACTGCCGCACCGCGCACCTCGTCAATAATTCCAACTCTTTTTCCCATAATCCGCTCCTACAATAGTTGATACATAAAGTTTAACATATATTCGCGGATTTTTCAAGGGATATTTCGTTTTCCGTAAAAATAATTTCACGCTCGTCAGGTTTAGCAAGAACAAGCTCCGAGAGCGGGTTCTCGATTTCACGGATTATTGTCCGATAAAGGCTTCTTGCACCGTATTTCTCGCTGTATCCGAGCTCCGCGAGTTTTTTTACCGCCCCGTCCGTAACCCTGAGCGCATAACCTGCCGCGCTTACCCGTGCCTTTAAGCTGTCGAGCATTTTACGGCATATCTTCTCGATTTCCTCTCTTTTCAGCTGTCCGAAAATAACTATTTCGTCAATTCTGTTGAGCAGTTCGGGACGAAAGTGCCGGGTAAGCTCCTTTTTTACACCTTCCTCCGCGTTTTGTTCACTTGTTTTTCCGAAACCGACAGTCCTGCCCGAAACAAGCTGCCCTGCCCCGACGTTAGTTGTCATAATAATTATACAGTTCTTCATACTAACCCGCCGTCCGTCCGCCGCGGTAAGCGTCCCGTCATCAAGCACCTGTAACAGCAGATTGAGCACGTCCGGGTGCGCTTTTTCTATTTCGTCAAAAAGAACAACGCTGTATGGG
>CAZAXM010000059.1:0-10676 GCA_964489095.1 uncultured Ruminiclostridium sp.
GAACTTTGCGGGCGAATGCACCGAAGTTGGTATGTACCTTGCTATGGCAAGAGTTGCTCATAGAGAAGGCTACCCCGAAATCGGTCTTTACTGGGAAAAGGCAGCTTACGAGGAAGCTGAACATGCGGCTAAGTTTGCAGAAATGCTCGGCGAGGTAGTTTCCGCTTCTACTAAGGAAAACCTTGAAAAGAGAGTTGCAGCGGAACACGGCGCAACACAGGGCAAGCTTGACCTTGCAAAGCGCGCAAAGGAACTTAACCTTGACGCAATTCATGACACTGTTCACGAAATGGCTAAGGACGAAGCACGACACGGAAAGGCTTTTGAGGGTCTGCTGAACAGATACTTTAAGTAAGAGAATACAAAAAATGCTCCCGATTTCTTATGTGAATTGGGAGCATTTTTTCGTTTCTCCGCACAATCATCTGCTGCGCGGTACACAAGCTGATTATTTCGTCAGGCAGATTTGTCAGGTGCTAATTGTACGGCAATACGCCATGTACTTATACAAATGTCTGTTTATCCCGTACAATTGAAAAATCCCCCAAAATATGTACAAAAATGTAGACAATTGCGCTAAAATGTGGTATAGTAATTTAATTAATTTGTAAGGAGTGTGCCTGGCAATGAACAAATTTGCAATAAAAGGAAAAAAGAGAGTTTTGGGAAAAGTATTACAACCATTTTTATTATAGCTATGACGCTAACAATAGTGGTTATATGCTCCGTATACAGCACGATAGTAGTTTCAAGCTATTTCTCAACAATCGCGGAAGGAACAGGACATGCTGTGAACGCCTGTGCAGAGGAACTTACCGAATGGTTTGATACACATAAGATGCTTTCAGAGTCGTTCTCAAATTCTATTTATAAGAACAACCTGCGCGGCGATGAACTGAAAAGTTATCTTTCCGGCTGTGTTATTGACCTTTCGGATAACGTGATGGACTGCTATTTCGCATGGAATGATGAAGCGCCGAAGGTCACTACCGCCATTGCTGTTCTCCCGGACGACTACGTTCCCGCAGAACGCGGCTGGTATAAACAAGCGCAAGCGACAGGCGAAACCATTTACACCGACCCGTATGTCGATGTAGCAACGGGAAAGCTCATTATTACTGTATGCACCCCTATTTTTGAAAACGGTAATATGGTAGCTATTTCGGGAATGGATATTGATATGACCGAGCTTGTTACAGAAACAACCAATCTTAATATTTCACAAAAAGGTTACGCAGTTCTTATTGACGCTTCGGACAATATAGCTCTTCACAGCGGCAACAGCGCGTATTCCCACCACCTTGAAAACGAAAATGAAACCGTAACTTCGGCAGCCGGGCTCAGCGGGCTTTTTTCCGAGGCGTTAAATAAAATCGGAACAGGCAGTGTAACGCGCGGAAGTGATCCTGACGGAACATCATGCTATGTTTTATCGGCATCTGTCGGAAATTACAACTGGAAGCTTATGTATGTTGCAGATTACAACAGCGCGATGTCTCTTACGTTAAAACTTACATTATTTGTAATTGTGTTGGGTGTATTGTTGGTAGCCGTTACAGCAATAATTATTTCCCAGATTGTAAAAATGCGCACAAAGCCGATTTCTCAGATGCAGAACGTTGTCGAGTTTATGGCACAGGGAAAACTTAAAAACAACTTTCCCGATTGTATGAATGATGAGTTCGGTGCAATGTGTTCCGCGCTTAGCAACACCTGCGACAGTCTTGACAGCTACATAAGCGATATAAGCAACCGGCTTTCGGCAATGGCAAATGGCAATTTCACAAACGAAGCCTCAGTTCAGTATATCGGCGAATTCAGCGCCATAGACGCTTCCCTTAAAACAATTCAGAATGCACTCCGAAATGCGTTTTCTCAAATCGACAATGCTGCTTTTCAGGTTGCTTTCGGCTCAAAAGACGTTTCAACAGGAGCTGCCGGACTTGCAAGCGCTGTTTCTGAAGAAACCGAACTTATCAACACGATTATGAACAGTGTTACAATAATATCAACGCAGATGACTGACGCAGCAGATAACGCTGTTTCGGCACGCGAAGAAGCACAAAGAGCAACGCAGGCTGTCGAGGAAAGCAGCAAGAAAATGACCGCTCTCTTAGACGCAATGTCCGATATTTACGAATCAGCCTCTGAAACTGTCAAAATAAATAAAACAATAGAGGATATTGCCTTCCAGACAAATATTCTCGCGCTTAACGCGTCAGTTGAAGCGGCAAGAGCCGGTGAAGCCGGAAAAGGCTTCGCTGTTGTAGCAGATGAAGTCAGAAACCTCGCTAACAAATCGGGTGAAGCATCAAGCAGTACAAGCAAGCTTATCGAACAAACAGTGAATGTTGTTGAAGGCGGAAGAAGCTTGCGAATGAATCTGCGAAAGCGCTTAGTGATGTCGTAAACAAAACCTCCGTTACCGAACAGGCTGTTGACGGAATTGCAATGACAGCTATTGAGCAAAAAGCGCATCTTTCTGAAATATCAGAAAAGCTGGAGTCAATATCCGACGTGCTTCAGACAACTGCTGCCACAGCACAGGAAAGTGCAGCTGCTAGCGAGGAGCTTGACGGTCAGGTAACAATGCTAAAAGAAAACATCGGCAAATTCAAGGTTTAATCTCACACCTCACCGCGCCGACATCATATCAATACAGAAAGCCGCACGAAAATGTGCGGCTTTTTAGTATGCAATGATACCTTAACTTATTCAATCGCGTCTGTACGGTACACAAACCTTACCTTACCGTCAGCTTCGCTCGAAAGACCCGAAAAAGTGCGGTAATCCGATGACACATCAGACGTAAGCCCGATTCGTTCGAGCAGACCCTCAATATCGCCGTCTACCGCGTCAATAAGCTTTGAAATACCTTCATCATTCAGCTTTATTATGCCTGCATTCAGTTCCTTAGCGCCATCACGAAGCTGCTCTGCCCCGCTTTTAAGCTTTGGAACACTTTCGTTCAGCATTTTAAGTCCATCGTCTAACTGCGCTGCTCCGTCGGAAAGCGTTTTAGCGCCATCAGCAAGCGTTTTCGCACCTGCTCCGAGCTGTTTTGCACCCTCGCTTGCCGTGGTTACGCCTTGCGTGTAAGCGGAAAGACCACTGTAAAATCCGTTGTAGCTATCAAGCTGGGCTTTTAACATCAAGATACTTTCACGCGCCTGTTCGGTTGACTTATCGTTTCCGAGCTGCGCTATAACACTGTCAAGCGTCTGGGCGTAATTTTCAATCGTCAGCGAGGAAACCGGAATACCGGCAGCGGTGAGTTGTCCGAAAGCCGATGCAAGCATACTTTCAAATACCTGCTTTGCACCCTCGTTAAGAGCTGCACTGTTACGGTCAAGTTCTTCAAGACCGCCGCTCAATGAGTTTACTCCCTCGTTAAGCGCGCTTGCTCCAGTGTAAAGCGTCAGGCTGCCTTCGGAAAGATTTGCAGCTCCAATCGTAAGCGCGCCTACTCCCTCAACAAGCTCCGCAGAGCTGTCCGCAAGGGTGACAAGTCCGTCCGAAAGCTCGCCTGAACCGCTTATTAACTTATCCATTGCATCGCTAAGCTGTGACATTGCACCCGTCAGATCAGACAGATCATCAAAACCGTCAATTTCAATGTTGTTGAATATTTCATTTGTGACAACTGTAAAGGTGTTTGAAAGCGAGAAATTCTCAACATCAGCGCTGATTTCAAAGCCGTCCGGAATATTCAGCTTCTCACTGTCAAGCTCCAGATTCTCCGACAATCCCGCAAAGGCAATACCCACAACTCTCCGTCAACAGCACGTGTTTCGTACTCGCTGCTCCTGAACTTCCAGCGGATCGTGACCCGCCCGCTCTTTCCGCAAAGCTCATTCGGGGAAATCTCATTACCATCGAGAAAATATGTGATTTTAATATCCACAGGCAGCGTCTTATCGGCGGTGCCGCTATAATAAATATCGTTTCCGTCTGCGCTCCACGTCATCTCCCCGCTGCCTGAAAAGCTCTCGCTTCCCTTCATATTTTCAATGCCGTCGAGCTCGGAATAATCTTCAAGCTCGGTTTCACCGCGCGTGTTTTTAAGCAAGTCGCTCACAATTGTTTTCTTCACGCTTCCATCTGCGTTGATGAAAGCGTATACCGTTTCGTCCTTCTGGGTTTTCTGCTTTGTATTATCTGTCTTAACAGCTTCGACTGCCGTGTTTTCGACTGTCGCATCTTCTTTTGTGGTGCTTGCTGCGTAAGCAATCCCCGCAGAGCTTAATATAACCGCCGCGCTTACCGCAGCCGCAATGATTTTCTTAGATTTGATGCACATAACAATTTCCTTTCTTTTCGTAAATCACATTTTTCAGCCGGCTGTTCTTTTTTTCTTCATTCCTGCTGTTGTTGCAATTATAAGCTTGTCGCAAAGCATAAGCAGCGCAGGCAGAATAAATATTACACAAAGCATACTTACAACTGCGCCTCGTGCCATAAGCATACACATCGAGCCGATAATGTCAATGTCCGAATAAATCGCAACTCCAAATGTCGCCGCAAAAAGTCCCGTACCACTTACAATTATCGAGGGAACTGACGCTGAAAGGGCGGTCGTAACTGCCGAACGTTTGTCCGCACCCGATTTTCTTTCGGACTTGTAGCGCGTTGTCATAAGAATAGCATAGTCAACCGTTGCGCCAAGCTGAATTGTGCTTATGCAAATGGGCGCAATAAACGGAAGCGACTGTCCAAGATAATGCGATATTCCAAGGTTAATGAATATAGCAAGTTCAATTACTGCAATCAGTATAAACGGAAGGCTTGCGCTCTTCGTTACAATCGCAATTATCACGAAAATTGCCGCTATCGACACCGCGTTTACCACCTGAAAATCGCGGTCGGTCGTTTCAATCATATCCTTCATACAGGGTGCTTCGCCGATAAGCATTCCCTTTCCGTCATACCTTTTCAGAATCTCGTTAAGACTGTCTATTTGCGCGTTTACCTCGTCTCTCGCAACCTTATATTCCGAATTTATGAGAAGCAGCTCCCATTCGTCGCTTTTCAGAATCCCGCTTATACTTTCGGGAAGTATCTCTTCGGGAACAAGTGAACCGACAACGCTTTCAAGACCCAATGCATATCGAACTCCGTCCACCTTGTCCATCTCGTCAAGCATATTCCGCACGTCCTTCGCGGGTAGATCAGCGCTGACCAGAACCATTTGAGTTGAAGCAATATTGAAATCATCGGACAGCTTTGAATTGGCAATTACGTATTCCATATCTTCAGGCAGGCATTGTCCCATATCGTAGTAAACTTCGTCGTTTGTCTTGTTATAGCCATAAAGCGAGGGGGCGATAAGCACTGCAAACACGATGAGAAAGGCGGGGAAAGCCTTTGTGACCCACGCAGCAAATTTTCCCATATCAGGTATGAGCGACTTATGCTTCGTTTTTCTGAGCGGCTTGTCAAGCAGAAGAATAAGCGCAGGAAGCACTGTTACACAGCCGATTACGCCGAGAATAACGCCCTTAGCCATTACAAGTCCCAAGTCAAATCCGAGCGTAAAGCTCATAAAGCAAAGTGCGATAAAGCCAGCCACGGTCGTTAAAGAGCTTCCGATAACCGATGTAAGCGTTTCGTGTATCGCGGCAGCCATAGCCTCGTTATTATCGGAGCAGCGCGTAAGCTGTTCATTGTAGCTGTGCCAGAGGAAAATTGAATAATCCATCGTAACCGCAAGCTGTAATACCGCGGAAAGTGCCTTTGTTATGTAGGATATTTCGCCGAAGAAGAAGTTTGTTCCGAGATTAAGGAGTATCATCATTCTTATGCTCGCCAGAAATACAAACGGAACAAGCCTGCCGTCTAAAAGCGCAACCATCGCCGCACACGCGCAGACAACAGCAAGCGCAACATAAATCGGCTCCTCCTGCTCGCACAAATTCTTTAAATCGGTAACAAGCGCCGACATTCCCGAAACAAAGCACTGTTTCCCGCAAACGGAACGTATTTCACGAATAGCGTCCATAGTAACGTCCACCGAGGTCGCACTGTCAAAGAAAACGGCAATCATTGTTGCGCCGTCCTTGTTGAACTCGTTGTAAAGATTGTCGGGCAGCAGCTCCATCGGGATTGAAATATCAGCGAGCGTACTGTACCATAAAACTGTATCAACGTGTTCAACGCCCTTTATTTTATCGGCAAGCGCGGCAACGTCCTTGTTCGGCATATCTTCCACGACAATAAACGAAAACGCATCCTTTCCGAAGTCGTCCATAAGCTCTTTCTGACCGATTACGGTATCCATATCCTCCGGGAGATAGTCGAGCATATCATAGTTGATTCTTGTTCCAATCATTCCAATAACCGATGGTATCATCAGCACAAGCGTAATAATCAGAATCGGTATGCGGTATTTTACAACCGCCTTTGAAAATTTCATACTCTATCTTTCCTTTCTTCTTTTCTATTTAGCGTTATTTCTTTTTTCCACTTCGGATTAAGCCCCCTTTTCCGGAACATCGCCGCGAAGCTTGCAAAAAAATCTACAATAAGCATTGCCGCGAGAACTGCGGCTGCAATGTTGGATGCGGCAGTCGGAATCCGACGGACTGCACTGAAAATCGGCTCAAAAAATCCACCCATAAAAGTCGTAATAAGAAGCGCAAAGCCGACGCTTGTCGGGACGGACGTGTACTTTGTGAAATGCAGCGGAATATCGCTGTAATTCCAGTATTCAAAACCAAAAAACTTTTCAACAAAAAGCCCCAGCGCAATCTCACCCAGACTTACAACAACAAAGGAGATGAGGAAATAAACCGCGCAGCAAGCCGCCCTGTCGCACCCTTCAAAGCTTAGCCCAAACAGCCTCGGCGAGTCGGGAACGCCAAAAAGCACGAACATTCCGACTACAACCAGACCGTACCCAAGCAAAAAAGGCATCGTCATATTTCTGTTGTCGATGCACCCATATTTTAAGAGCATCCATGTGTCCTCAACGACAAATCCGAGAAAAGATATTATCGCAGTCATAATTATAAGAGCCGAACAGTCGCACGTGTTCATAACAGCACCTCCTTTTCTTTACGTTGTTAATATCAGTCTTGCTTGTCAATCGTTATTTCAATAACGTCAGGCTTCTGGTTTCTTGCGATTTTCACCGCGAGCAGAATTGTTACAAGATTAAGCAGCCCGTCTGAAAGCAGCGAAATACCAAGCAGCACGACCATAACCTCCGCGCCCTTTGACGGGAAAAGCAGCAGCAGTATTCCGCCATCAAGCGACAGCACTGCAAAAACTGCTATCAGCCACCAGCCCTGTATCCCGAAACGACGTGAATCGTCGAAAATGCGAAGCTTAAAAATTCCGTCGGAAATAACCGCAACTCCTACGATACAGCTGATAAATCCCGCCGCTGTCTGAGCGTTTGCAATAATTGCGACTCCGAGAATGATAAAAATTACCCCGAAGCACAAGTCGTACTGGAAAGCCAGACGGAACAAATCTTTTGAGAAATATCCGACAAGCTTTACAGCGCCGAAAAGAATAAGCGCTGCTCCAAGAGCGATTCCGATGACCTTTGCCGATCCGCCCGGCTTCAGAATAAAGATAATTCCGAGCAGACTCAGGAATGCTGACATAACGATGTAGCCGACCTTTGCGGCGGTAACGGGTAATGGCGATTTCATTTTATTCACCCATTTCCTTTGTCTATATTATATCTCATTGAAGGAAATTTGGAAACGGGCAAAAAAAATCCCGTGTCTGAAATTAAGACACGGGAAGTGTTATGTTAAAATTTTGTGCAAAAGCGGCGTTTTGTATAAAATTAGCGGTAATACTCTTACTTTTCTTCAGCGCAGCGGGCTATGAACTGCTCAGCAATACCCTGTCGTATAACAAAAAGCCGCCGGAAATCATCAAGGTCGGATTCCTTCATTCCGCTGCTCATCCAGTCGATAACCTGACCGTAGCACATACACTTGTAAAAACGCATGAGAATAGCCCTGTCCTTTTCGCCGATTTTTTCGACTTCGGGAAGCTTGCTCATATAAGCGGTTACGACGTATTCACAAACGTTAAAAAGACAACGTTCAAAAAGCTCGCGGTTTCCGGAGTTGAAAACATGGTACGCCGCTTTTCGATGACTTACCGCATAGCTGATGGCAACGTTAAGGCATTGATCAAGCGTTTCGATGTTCGGGTAGCGCTCAATTATTGCTTCAACGTCCTCGGTGACAATTGTTTCAATCACCGCGGGCAGATCCTGAAAATGATAGTAAAAAGAATTGCGGTTAATTCCGCAGTCCTCAACGACGTCCTTTACGGTAATTTTGTTTACAGGCTTTTCCTCCAGCAGCTTCAGGACCGAAGCCTTGATTGCGGATTTAGTGAGATTTGACATTTCCGTTTACTCCGAAGCGTGTATTCCGTAATGGTATTATATCACTTTCGGCGAAAAAATGCAAGGGGGATTATGCGGATTTGTCAGGCGGCTGCTAATTGAGCGGCACCTTAATCCCTGAAAAACAGGTCACGAGTATAAACCTTTTCTTTTACACATTCAAGCTCCGCGCTGTTTCTGTTAGCGACAATTACATCAGCTTTTAAAACAAATTCTTCAAAATTATTCTTAACAGCGTACCCTTCAAAGCTGTTATCCGAAAGAGAGGGCTCATAAATAATTATTTCGGCACCGCTTTTTTCCAAAAGCTCCATAACGCCTTGAATCGAGCTTTGCCTGAAATTATCTGAGTTTGATTTCATAGTGAGTCTGTAAATCCCGATAATTTTGGGATTTCGGCTCAGAATCTGTGACGCGACAAACTCTTTGCGTATTTGATTAGCTCTTACGACAGCGCCTATGATTTCATTCGGCACGTCTGAGAAATTTGAATGCAACTGTTTTGTATCTTTCGGAAGACAATAACCGCCATATCCGAAAGAGGGATTATTATAATGATTTCCTATTCTAGGATCAAGGCAAACACCGTCAATAATCTGTTTTGAATTCAGCCCCTTGATTTCCGCGTATGTATCAAGTTCATTAAAAAAACTGACGCGCAGTGCAAGGTAGGTATTTGCGAACAGTTTTACTGCCTCGGCTTCGGTATAATTCGTGTATAATACGTCAATTCCCTTTTTAACAGCGCCCTGCTTCAAAAGTCCGGCAAAAACTTCAGCCGCTTCCATGAGTTTTTTATTTTGCAAATCTGTTCCGACAATTATTCTGGATGGGTATAAATTATCATATAATGCCTTACCCTCGCGTAAAAACTCCGGACTGAACAGTATATTCTCAAAGCTGTACTTTTTTATCACCGTTTCAGTATACCCTACCGGAACTGTTGATTTTATGATAATAAAAGCATTCGGTTCGTACTTAATAATAAGTCCAATTACGCTTTCAACGGAAGATGTATCAAAAAAATGTTTTTCGTCATCATAATCCGTGGGAGTTGAAACAATAACAAAATCGGCATTTTCATAAGCGGCTTTCGCATTAGTCGTAGCAGTAAGGTTAAGCTCCTTATTTGCAAGGTAATATTCGATTTCCCTATCTGCAATGGGAGAAATACGGTTATTGATCATTTCAACCTTACTCTCAATAATATCTAACGCCACGACCTCGTTGTTTTGCGCAAGCAAAATCGCGTTTGAAAGTCCAACATATCCCGTGCCTGCAACTGCAATCTTCATAATGATCTCCATTCCTCGCCGATCCGGCATTTTAGGTACTTCCGAAGCAAATGAAACAAAAGCGTTAATACACGATTTTACATTATCACCTTTTATATATAATTCTTTTTATTTTTTGAAGCTGTGAAGGGCTAAGAATTGCTTTTGTTTTATCCATAATTCTTAATTTCATACCGCCAAATTTAACACGGTTGTGATGATAAAGCCTGTTAATCAACTCGGCGTCTTTTTCCATATCCGTAAAAATCTCAACAAAAACCGGTGAATCAGTTTTTTCGGTCAAGGTAGGAATGATTCTATCTGCTTCCTCTTTTGAACCAACCGAATAATACTTATAACCCAGCGATTCAATCCAGCCTTTTGCCGTTTTAGTATGCTCGGCACAAATATGCCTGTTAATAGTTGGTATCCTGCTTTTACCCATAAAATAGTGAAACTCAGAGCCGCCGCCGTTGTTAAGTAATACAATTCTGACGTTATTGCCAATCCCACGAATGCCGGCGGAATTCATATCATAGAAAAAGCTAAGATCCCCCACAACGCAAAATGCCAGTTCGTCAGTTGAAGCAGCCTGTCCCAAAAATGTTGATAAACACCCATCAATACCAAGCGCCCCGATATTACTATAAACTTTTACATCAGGTTTCAAGTCAAAAAACTGCATTGTTCTTGTGCTGTTTAATATTGCAAGATGCAGTACAGAGCGTTCCGGGATAACCTCGGCGAGCTTTTTCGCTATATACATATTTGAGAACGGAAGATCGCTTGAAAAATCAAGTTTTTTAATCTTATCGTTCCACAAATTATAATAAGCCATATTATTCTTTGACCCGCCATTTCATACTTTGCAAAAAATTCAAAGAATTTATTCGGTGTACATTCAAAAATATCTGTAAGCCTGTCGGAAAAATCTCTGATCCTGCCCGCGCTGTCAATTTGCCAATGAATATACTGATATTGTCAATATCCCTTGACACATTTTCTACCCAAAATCCAAAAAATCATCT
>CAZAXM010000060.1:0-10623 GCA_964489095.1 uncultured Ruminiclostridium sp.
CTCCCGTTGAATTTCTTTCTGCCTTCCGTGTACAATATCATTGACAAACATACATTTTTAAAAATTTGTTTAGAGATCTGTTGATTTAACAGTCCATTTAATGCACTTGGATCATTTTCCGCCGCAGACTGTTTCAGCGGCTTTAAAAAGCTGATTCAGATTTGACGCGCCGATAACGCGGATTCCCTCGCATTCCGACTTATTGAGCGAACCCAGCGCGCTTTTCGGAACGATGCATGCTTTAAACCCCATTCGGCGGCATTCGCGGATCCTTTCGCCTGCGTGAACCGCTCCGCGCAGCTCTCCGCCAAGCCCGATTTCCCCGAAAACAGCCAGCCCGTCGGGTAAAACGCGGTCGCAAAGTCCCGAATACAGCGCAAGCGCGACCGCAGCGTCCGCCGCAGGCTCGTCAAGCCGCAATCCGCCCGTGACATTGATGTACACGTCGAACTGTCCGAACATAAAGCCCGTCCGCTTTTCCAGTACGGCAAGAATAAGGCACAATCGGCTGTAATCAAACCCCTCGGCAGCGCGGCGCGGCGTTCCGAAGCCTGTTTTTGTTACAAGCGCCTGCACCTCGGCGAGAAGAGGGCGCGTCCCCTCCATTGTACAAAGCACGCTGTTTCCGCTCACGTTTTCGGGTCGTCCCGAAAGCAGCATCTCCGACGGGTTCGGAACCTCTTCCAGTCCCGTTCCGATCATTCTGAACACTCCGATTTCGTTCGTTGACCCGAATCGGTTCTTTACCGCGCGCAAAAGCCGGTACGAGAGCTGTTTATCGCCCTCAAAGTAAAGCACGGTGTCCACGATATGTTCCAACACCTTCGGACCCGCTATGCCGCCGTCCTTGTTCACGTGTCCGACAATGAAAAAGGGTATCCCCGCCGTTTTTGCGGTACGCAGGAAAAGCGAAGTGCATTCCCTTACCTGCGTTATGCTTCCGGGTGCGGAGGAAAGCTCCGTTATCTGCATGGTCTGTATCGAGTCGATTATAACAACGTCTGGCTTTTCTTCAAGCACCGCTGCGTTTATTGCCTCACAGTCGTTGTCCGAAAGCAGATACAGGTTCTCGCCCTCGACGCCGAGCCTGTCGGCGCGCATTTTTATCTGCCGCTCGCTCTCTTCGCCTGAAACGTACAGGATCTTACAGCTCTCGTTAAGGTACTTGCAGATTTGCAGCAAAAGCGTGGATTTTCCTATTCCGGGGTCGCCGCTAAGAAGCACGATCGACCCCGCAACAAGACCGCCGCCGAGAACGCGGTCAAGCTCCGCCGAGCCGGTCATTATCCGTATATCGTCCTGACCGGTGATCTCGGAAAGCGTTTTCGGTTTAAGCGTCCGCCCGCTCTTTACCTCAGCACGCGGAAGCTCGACCTGCTCCGAAACCGTGTTCCATTCGCCGCATTTCGTGCAGCGCCCTACCCATTTTGGGTAGACGTGACCGCATTCACTGCATATATAAGAAGCTCTCTGCTTCGCCATTTTTCGACATCTCCTCTGCTTCCGATTCTTTAAGGAACTGGGTAAGCCCCTTATAAATCGTGAAGGCTACCTTTTTCTGATATTCCGTATTGCTTAAATTGGCTGCGTCATTTTCGTTGGAGAGGAATCCGCACTCGATAAGCAGCGCGGGCTGCTCCGTATTT
This sequence comes from uncultured Ruminiclostridium sp., assembly GCA_964489095.1. Taxonomy (GTDB): domain Bacteria; phylum Bacillota; class Clostridia; order Oscillospirales; family Ruminococcaceae; genus Ruminiclostridium_E. Next base: position 1,647 of record CAZAXM010000060.1, read on the forward strand.
TTGAACAGGTATAACCCGTTATCAATAAGCTTTACGCTTCGGTCGTTTTCGGGCTGTAATTCCGAAAAAAGTCCCTGCATTATTGTTGCAAGCCGAAAATTCCCGTTATTATTTGTCGTATAGAACATCTGCCCGCCGAAATATTCGGGTTTTACGTACTGGTTCTGGTGAACTGAAATAAAAACGCTGTCGGGATAGCTTTCTATGATCTCAAGCCTGTTTTCCATATCGGAAATCTTCTGCTTTCTCAGCCCCTCAACGCCGCTGTCATAGATCGAAACGTCCTCGTCGCGCGTGTAAACAACCTCGTAGCCCGAAAAATCCAGCAATGTTCCGAGATATTTCACGATTGAAAGGTTTATATCCTTTTCGTACACTCCGTTTACGCCTACGCACCCGCCGTCTGCGCCGCCATGCCCTGCGTCAAGAACTATTATTTTTTTTGGAACAGCTCCCGCTGCGGTTTCGCGGACGTTTTCCGAGTCACCCGCGACGCTCGCTATTACCGCGACTATGCAGCAGCATACCATTGTCGCTAAAAGGGGAATGCGCCGCTTTAATACCTGCCATAACTTCATAATCTGTACCGACCTTTCTTTTTTGTACATTTTATGAAACAAGCAGTAAGAGTATGCCATTGATAATAAAAACGCCGCACAATTCCCCACAAAAACGGGGCGCATTGTGCGGCGTCGGGCATTCGTCTTATTTCGTATAGAACGGTTTAGTGACCTTCGGCACGTGTTCACCGACAGGCGATTTAAGCGATGCGGCAACAACAGGGAACTTTGTTAATACAAGTCTTGCTGACGCGCAGAACTTATCCGCAGCCTTTTTCTCCTCCTCTGGCGAAAGCTCTGTATCGAAAACGAACATATAGTGTTCGCGATCGCTTTCTTTCATCATAACGAAATAAACCGCGTTGATTTCGGGAGTTCTTGCAAGAGTTTTACGGAACGACTCGATAACCGAATCAGGGATATTCTTAGGCTCGCCGAAGTAGAACTTGACCTCGCGCTTACCCTGTTCCGCATTTTCGCGGGCAGCCTGCTGCTGTTGTAAATGCTTTACTAAGTTTACGATAAGCTCCTGTGAGAAAACGAGATTCTGGGACATCGGATTTATAGCGATACCGATTTTTTCGTCCGCCTTTTTAAGTGAAAGGCTGGCCATCTGGTAAAAGCTCACAACGATAGTCTTGATTTTTTCGTCCTTATTCCATTTCTGGAACTCGTTAATATCTGTAAAAACAGGGAAATAGCTTTCTCCCTCGGTGTTTTTAATAAGCTTAAAGCTGAACTTTGCGTCCTTGGGAACCTGCATTTTTCCGTCGCCCTCTATCGGGTTGCCCTCGCTGTCGAGAACGTCAACGGGCGCGAAATAGGTTGCTTTTACGGCTGCTGCGACGAATGCGCCCTGCGTCTGGGGATTTTCGTTCTGTTTAAGTTCATTCATAGCTTTTACAAGATCTTCGTTCTTCAGATCGGGGAATATGCTCTTATTTTCTTCCATTTTATCTCGTCCTTTCACTATCATAAGGCAAATTATACATATATTATACCATAAAATCAGGTTCTTTTCAATAGCTTTTTAATATTTTTTAACAGTTTTGCATTTCATCGGCCGATCGCTGCTGTAAAACTCAGTTATTACGCGCTGCTTTTGCGCATTCATCGCGCTTGGCTACGGCGAGCCGGTCGCAGCGTTCGTTTTCGGGGTGACCTGCGTGTCCTTTTATCCACGTGAACGTAACTTCGTGAATATCCAGCAAATCGAGAAGGCGCCCCCACAAATCGCTGTTAAGCGCAGGCTTCTTGTCGCTCTTTACCCAGCCGTTTTTTCGCCAGCTCTTCGCCCAGCCCTTTGTTATCCCGTCCACGACGTACCGCGAATCCGTCTGAAGAATGACCCTGCACGGGTATTTAAGCGCGGAAAGTCCCGTTATCACGCCCATAAGCTCCATACGGTTGTTGGTGGTGTGAGCTTCGCCGCCCGAAAGCTCCTTTTCGTAGCCGTCGCAGCGGAGTATGACTCCGTACCCGCCGGGTCCGGGATTTCCCGAACAAGCTCCGTCGGAAAAAATATATACCGTCTTTTTTTTGTTGTCTGTCATATAATTCCTTTCCCGGCGGTACGTTCCCGCAGCCGCCGTACAAGCTTATGCGAAAGCTTTGACAATAATACCATTAAGACTCCCGCCCCCGCAGCTATCGCCGCCGCGCAGACGCCCATCTCCGGAGTTAGGGGAACTACGCAGAAAAAATCGGGGAAAAGTATATTTCCGAGGCAGAACGCTGCGATCAGCAGCGGGATCATCACGATTTTCCACATTCTCCACGGCTTACAGCAGCGAATCGTTATCATAAACGAAACCGCCGCCAGCACGATTGTCGCGAGCGTACTGGTCTGAGCGGTAGAAAAGCCGAAAGCCGAAGCGCAGATCAACACTGCCGAAAGTGCCAGTACCGCCGAAAGTCCGTTCGGCGCAACGTATTCCATAACATTTCCGATGAAGCTGCCGCGGATAAGGCTCTTGTTCTGCTGAAGTCCGAGGAAAAAGCTTGGGATACCTATACAAAGCGCGTTGATAAGCGTCATCTGTATCGGCTCGAACAAAAAAGGCTGCCTTATTATTATAAATAGCACCGCAAGCAGCAGGCTGTAAGTCGTTTTAGACAGAAACAGCGAGGCGGAGCGTTCAACATTGTTTATCGCGCGCCGACCCTCGGCAACAACCATCGGCATAGAAGCAAAATTGCTGTCCAGAAGCACAAGGTTGGAAACGTTGCGCGCGGCCTCGCTTCCGCTCTGCATTGCGATCGAGCAGTCCGCCTCCTTAAGCGCAAGCACGTCGTTTACGCCGTCGCCTGTCATTCCCACGGTTTTCCCCTGTGCTTTCAGCGCTTTTATTATCGCAAGCTTCTGGTCGGGGGTCACGCGCCCGAAAACGGTGTATTCACCCGCGACGGCTGAAATATCGGCGACTGTCGAAGCGTCAATATATTTTTCCGCATTTTTCACGCCTGCCTTAGCCGCAACCGCGCTGACTGTTTTAGGATTGTCGCCGGATATAATGCGGATATCAACGCCCTGATCCTCAAAAAAGCGGAGGGTTTCGGGGGCTTCGGGGCGCACCTTATCGGTAATTGCGATCAAAGCCAGCGGAATAAGTCCGTCGGGCAGATCGCGGCCGCTGAACGGCTGTTCCGAATGTGCAAGAAGAATAACCCGCCTTCCGCCCCCGGACATTTTTTCCGCCGCGCCGCGTATTTTTCCATATTCCTCGCCGAGGATAAATTCGCCCGCGCCCATAACGAGGCTGCCGAAATTGTGAAAATAAGCGCCGCTCCACTTCTTCGCAGATGAAAACGGAATTACCTGTTCAGCCGCATATTCGCTTCCCGCCGCCCATTTTTCCCGCATAGCGCAGGCGGTAGGGTTCATATCGGTAAGCGCGGCCATAAGCGCGTTAAGCTTCTCGTCTATCGGCTCATCGGTGAGGAGCCGCACTTCCTCGACCGCCATAGCGCCCTCGGTTATCGTACCTGTTTTGTCAAGGCAGAGCGTGTCCACCCGCGCGAGCGTTTCTATACAATATAGATCCTGTACAAGCGTCCGGTTTTGCGCAAGCCGGATTGAGCTTACCGCAAGAACAACGCTCGTAAGCAGCACAAGTCCTTCGGGTATCATACCGATAACTGCCGCAACGCTGCTTGTAACGGCGCGGTCAAACGGCTGTTCGGTAACAAAAACCCCGTTTAAAATAAGCACTGCCATTATCGGGATTATACAGATCGATATGCCCTTTAAAATAGTATTTATGGCGTGCATCATCTTCGATTCGTTTTTCTTGAAATATTTAGCGCCCGCCGTGATTTTACTTGAAAAGCTGTCCGCGCCGAGGGCAGTAACTACTGCGCGCGCCTCGCCGCTTACGATAAAGCTGCCTGAGAGAATTTTCCCGCTGTCTTTTTTGTACACGGGATCGCTTTCGCCCGTGATCAGGCTTTCGTTCACTTCGCACTCTCCCGAAACAACAACGCAGTCCGCAGCCGCCTGCATACCCGTGCGGAAAATTACAAGCTCATCCGCGACTATTTCAGCGGTCGGAATTTCAATTTCCCGCCCGCCGCGTATTACGTGCGCTTTCGGCGCGGAAACAAGAGTAAGGCGGTCGATCGTGCGTTTCGCGCGAAGTTCCTGAATTATGCCGATTGCCGTGTTGCAGATGATAACCAGTCCGAACATCGCATTTTTAGGCGAGCCGACAAGCATTACCATAACAACAAGCACGATGTTTATAAGATTGAAAAATGTAAAAATATTGTCAAAAAAAATCCGTTTTACCGTTTTCGTTTTAACGTTCGGGTCGCCGTTTATGCGCCCGTCAGCCGCTCTCTCGGCGGCTTCCTCGTCGGTAAGTCCGCGAACGGGGTCGGTTGTTTTTCTGTTTTCCATATGCCTCACCTCTCCTGTGTATGACTATTATACACGATTTTACCGCAATTGTAAAGGAATTTTCCGCACGCGCCGATTTTTTTTGCAAAGTTATTTACAAATTAAAGAAAAAATGGTATAATAAAAGAAATATACGGCAAAAGCCACGAAAGAAAGGAAATCAGTATGGAAATCAAAATCACCCGCACAACTTCTCCGAAAGAAAAACCCGCCGACCAGTCAAAGCTCGGCTTCGGCAAGATATTTACCGACCATATGTTCCTTATGAACTACGATGAGGGACAGGGCTGGCACGACCCCAGAATCGTTCCCTACGGACCTATCCCGATGGACCCCGCTTCTATGTGCCTGCATTACGGTCAGGCTGACTTCGAGGGTATGAAGGCTTACCGTACAGCAGACGGTAAAATCCAGCTTTTCCGCCCCGAACAGAATATGGCAAGACTTAACGTTTCAAACGACCGCCTTTGTATTCCGAAAATCGACGAGGCTTTCGCTGTTGAAGCTGTAAAGGAGCTTGTTAAGGTTGACGCGGACTGGATCCCGACAGCCGAGGGCACATCTCTCTACATCAGACCCTACATCTTCGCGATCGATCCCATGGTCGGCGTTCACCCCGCAAAGCACCTCATTTTCGCTATTATCCTTTCGCCCGTTGGCGCATATTATGCAAACGGTCTTGCTCCCGTTAAAATCTACGTTGAAGAAAACTATGTCCGCGCGGTAACAGGCGGTACGGGCTTCACAAAGGCTGCCGCTAACTACGCTGTTTCCCTCAAGGCGCAGGAAGAAGCTGAAAAACAGGGCTACGCTCAGGTTCTCTGGCTTGACGGCGTTCACAGAAAGTACATCGATGAGGTTGGCGCAATGAACGTGTTCTTCGTTCTTGACGGCGAGGTTATCACCCCCAGCCTTGACAGAGGTTCTATCCTCGGCGGTATCACAAGAAAGTCCTGTATCGAGCTGCTCCGCAATATGGGCTATAAGGTAACCGAACGCGACCTTTCTATCGACGAGCTTGTTGAAGCTTACGACAACGGCAAGTTTGATGAAGCTTTTGGAACAGGTACTGCTGCCGTTATCTCCCCCATCGGCGAGCTGAAGTACAAGGATAAGGTTATGAAGCTCAGCAACGGCGAAATCGGCAAGATTTCCCAGCTTCTCTACGATACCCTTACAGGCATTCAGTGGGGCAGAAGCGAGGATAAGCTCGGCTGGACAGTTGAAGTTAAGTAATCCCGAAAGGAATAAATGATAATGAAAAACACCGAAAAAACTATGGATAAGCTCGTTGCCCTCTGTAAGGGACGCGGCTTTATCTACCCCGGAAGTGAGATCTACGGCGGACTTGCCAATACATGGGACTACGGTCCGCTCGGCGTTGAGCTTAAAAACAATATCAAAAAGGCATGGACGAAAAAATTTGTCCAGGAGAACAAGTATAACGTAGGTCTTGACAGCGCGATCCTGATGAACCCGCAGACGTGGGTAGCTTCGGGACATATCGGCGGCTTCTCCGACCCGCTTATGGACTGTAAGGAGTGCAAGACTCGTCACCGCGCCGATAATCTTATCGAGGATTTCGACGGTACAAACGTTGCAGGCTGGACAAATGAGCAGATGACCGATTATATCAAGGAAAAGGGTATCACCTGTCCTAACTGCGGAAAGGCAAATTTTACCGATATCCGTCAGTTCAACCTTATGTTCAAGACGTTCCAGGGCGTAACCGAGGACAGCAAGTCGGAACTTTATCTCCGTCCCGAAACCGCGCAGGGTATCTTCGTAAACTTCGCTAATATCCAGCGTACAACTCGTAAAAAAATCCCGTTCGGCGTAGGACAGGTCGGAAAATCGTTCAGAAATGAAATCACACCCGGAAACTTTATTTTCCGCATACGTGAATTTGAGCAGATGGAGCTTGAATTTTTCTGCAAGCCCGGTACAGACCTCGACTGGTTCTATTACTGGAAGGATTTCTGCAAGAACTGGCTTCTTTCGCTTAATATTAAGGAAGAAAATCTCCGTCTGCGCGACCATAGCCCTGAAGAACTTTGCTTCTATTCTAAGGCTACGACCGACTTTGAGTATATGTTCCCGTTCGGCTGGGGCGAGCTCTGGGGAGTTGCGGACAGAACCGACTATGACCTTAATCAGCACATCAAAACAAGCGGGCAGCGCCTTGAATATTTCGACCAGGAAAGCAACGAAAAGTACGTTCCCTACGTTATCGAGCCTTCTCTCGGCGTAGAACGTCTGTTCCTTGCGCTTGTTACCGAAGCGTATGACGAGGAAGCGCTTGAGGACGGCACAACAAGAACCGTTATGCACTTCCACCCGTTCATCGCGCCTGTAAAGGCGGCGGTCCTTCCCCTTTCCAAGAAGCTGGCTGAACCTGCTCAGGCTCTTGCCGACGAGCTTTGCAAGTACTTCCCTGTTGATTATGACGACGCGGGAGCTATTGGCAAGCGTTACAGACGTGAGGACGAAATTGGTACTCCGTTCTGCATTACTTACGACTTCGAGAGTGAAACGGACGGCTGTGTAACGATCCGTGAGCGTGATACAATGCAGCAGGTCAGAATCCCGATCGCTGACGTAAGAAAGTATGTTGAGGAACGCATATTCTTCTGATTTAAAAAGGAGGAGCTTATGGATATCAAGGCAAAAATCGATGAAATCGTAAACAAGGTGAAAAACGACAAGGATTTCGCGTCGAAATTCACCTCCGACCCCGTAAAGGCGGTTGAAGGCGTTATCGGAATCGACCTTCCCGACGACCAGATAAACGCTGTAATCGACGGCGTTAAAGCGAAAATATCCGTTGACGACATCAAGGGAAAAATCGGCGGACTTTTCGGCGGTTTGAAATAAAGGCGTATATGAAAACAAGCCGTGCCGGCTCAGCGCGGCTTGTTTTTTTACCGAAAAAAGAAGAAAAGAGATTGGGACGCCGACGCCAATCTCTTTTTCCTTTATTTGCCCTTAACCTTAACAGCCTTTGAGTAATATCCGTTCTTCTTTCCGCTTTCGGTTTTACGAACTGCGCAGACCTTGAACTTATACGTTTCGCCTTTTTCGATATTTTTTATCGTGCATTTCGTTTTGCTCGTCGTTTTAATTCTCTTGTACTTTCCTGTTTCGGGATTGTAAAGATACACGCGGTAGCGATATGCTCCGTCAATTTCCGTCCAGCTGAGCTTTATTTTCCCGTTCTTTGCCGCCTTTGCGGTAAGCTTTGGCGCGCTAAGACGCTCAGCTTTTTCCGGTTCAGTTTTTTCAGGTTCTGTTTCAGCAGCCGCCGGTTTTACGGATGTAAGTTTTTCTATAATTCCGGGGTACTTTTCGGTGTTGTTGTTTCTGTCAATTACCGCCATATCTCCCGTGTCCCACCAGAAGCATTTTATCCCGTTTTTCGCGGCAGTTGTCACAAAATATTCTACGTAGCGCTCTCTCGCAGGCTCGTTTCCCTTATAATTCGCGCCAAATTCGCCGACAACGACAGGCACGCCATGCTTCGCGGAAAATTTCGCAAGCCGCTCGAAAAGGTTGTCGAAATATTTCTTTTCCGCGTCTGTGCCCCATTCGTCAGTCATAGTCGTCCAAGTCGCGTCATTCGCCGTAAAGCCCTGCGGGTCGTAATTGTGAACCTGAATGATGAGGTGGTCTTTTACGCTGTCTTTCGGAAGAACAAAATTGTTGAGCGATTTAACGGAGCAGCTCGCCGAGTAAACCTGAACCATAAGGTTACGGGTCGTGTTGTTCCCGCCCGTTTTTCGTACCGTGTCAACAAAAAGCTGGTTGAAGTTGTTTACCGCGCCGTAAGCGTCGATCTGTTTAGAATCCGTCCAGCTGTTCGCGCTGTCAAGGATTTCGTTGAAGCTCTCGAACATAAGTTTTTCGCCGTAGTCCTTAAAGCGTTCGGCAATATTCGTCCAAAGCCCTTCAAATTTCGCGCCATTTTTTTCGTAACACTGTGCTGAGGCTTCGACCCAGCCGTCCGAACCTGCGTCGTGATGGACGTTAAGAACGCAGTACAGATCCTGAGAAATGACGTAGTCAACGACCTCCTGAACGCGGTCGAACCACTCCTCGTCTATATTTCCTTCCTCATCAATATGCTCCGCCCAGGTCACCGGCACTCTTACCGCGTTAAATCCCGCGTTCTTTACCGTCGTTATCAGCTTTTTCGATGTAACAGGACTGCCCCACGCGGTTTCATAGTTTTCGGGCTTGCCCGCGCTGTACATACCTATCCATTCGCCGCAGCTGTCGAGCGCGTTTCCGAGATTCCAGCCCGCAGTGATGTTATTTACAGCCTCCTGCGCCGTTTCAGTTTTTCCCTCCGCCGCTGCGGGAAGAACCATACTTCCTATCGCTATGGCTGCACAGAGAAACGCGGCAGCTGCCTTTTTTAATAATGTTCCTTTTTTCATATTTACTCCTTTCGTGGTCGGTTGCAGCATTCAATAAGGGGCTTGCCCCGTCATTTAACGTGGCAAGGGTTGGCTTTGCCAAC
>CAZAXM010000061.1:0-10562 GCA_964489095.1 uncultured Ruminiclostridium sp.
ACCAGAGTTCTCAATATGAGTCTTTCTTTTTGGCTATTTTATTTTACAACTTTCCTTGAGCAGTTTATGTGCGGAATCCTCAAAAAAATTGCTGACCGTTCTCCCGTCCGTCAGTCGCCTTAACGCAAATAAAGGCTGCCGCGTTAATTCGCAGCAGCCTTCCTGTTTATTCACATTCCTGACTATCCGAAAGATGTGTAATCCCTTTTCTGATAACAAGCGTCGAAATCAGTATCGAAGCCACATAAAGAACAAGCGTTCCGCCGCAGAAGCCAAACAGAATCAGCCGCTGAAATCCCTCGTCGTTCTGAAGCTTGGTCAATAATTCAATCACAGTGGAATAATCGATCCCGTCTGTAAAAAACGTATTGTCGCCGTAAAGCGTGTAAATAAAACACGCTCCCATCAGCACGCCAACAATGCACCCCTTAACGTTCTGCCCCGTCTTTGCGCCGAACCTTACCATAAACGGTGCTTCTATCGCACGAAGAAGAAGCTGAATAAAGGTCATTGTCACGATCACAGTAGGATTAAGGTCAATTTCAATCAAAATCGCAACAAGCAGGAAAATCATTGTTTCAGCAGCGCCGATAAGCAGCATTCCCGCATATTTCGCCGCGATGAATTTCAGCCGCCCGTTGGGTGCGGAAAGAATGAAGCTGCAAAAGCGCGAGTTGTAGTCGCAGGAAATTATCGTGGGTTGAGCCGAGCCAATCACGAAGTACGAGGCAATTACTCCCAGAAAATACATTATCTCTTTTACAATAGCATTGTTTTCGGGACTACCCGAATCTATTGCTAATGACATAAAGAACACGGCAAACATAAAAACCACTATCCCGCCAAATCCCAGCAGCAGACTTTTCTTGTTCTCTATAATGTTTTTATAAATAATCGCAAGCATAATCCCGCCCCCTTAAATCTTTCTCTTTTTTAGAACATTTGTCGAAATCCACCAAGAAATAAAGAAAACGACGATATTCACAGCGAGCAGTATAAGACATATCTGCGGCATCATCTCAATCGCCTCGTTAAAAAGCCTTTCGGCTTTGGCAGGGGGTGAAGACATGAAAACAATCGTTATTTCGCTTGATATCGCGAATATAAGTATAATTCTTACCATTACCTCGGCGTTGACGCTTTTAACAAGATAGCTTGTCGGGAGAAGCGCAGTGAATGAAGCTAGAAGAACACCCATTAGCATTACGAAAATGTCGGTCGAAGTAATTTCGCACCCCGCCAGTCCGTAACAGCCTAATGTGCTGATCAACCCGAAAACAGCACACGCAATCATATAACCGACTCTTTCAAGAAGATGAACGAGCGCGGCGGTTCTTTCGGAAACCGGCGAAGCATATAGAAACGTGTACCAGCTGCTCTGTCGGTTAGTAAACGTAACTCCCGCGAACGGATTCGCCATACAAATAAAAGCTGCGCTGATAGGTCCGAAAAGCGTCGTCATAGTGGAGCGAATGCTGTAAAAATCCACGTCGGGCAGATTTGCGAGATTTCCAAAGCGGAAGCTTCCGCAAATAAGCAGACCAAACGTAAGAAACAAGGCAGCCGTTATCGCCGCGATGATGAACTGTTTTTTTTGCGCGAAAAGGTCGTTTCTTAGCACTCCGAGCATTACCGCCACTCCCTTCCCGCCGCGCCGCGAACGTAAAACAGAAGAATTTCATCAAGTGTGGTTTTGTCGATGATGAAGCCGCCGTATTTTTTTGAACATTCGCAAAGATTTTTTATCATCACGTCTGCGCCGAAGTCGTTTATGCGAACGCTGACAATATCAGTGCTGTCGATTTCGGAAATTTTTTCGCGCGGACATTTTATCACGCCGTGACTTTCGAGAATTTCCGAGGTCACGCCCGTGAGCAGGATTTTTCCCTTGTTGATAAAGGTTACGCTGTCGGCGATTCGTTCAATATCGCTGGTTATGTGTGACGACATCAGGATAGAATGTCCCTCGTCGCTTATAAATTCGAGGAAAATATCCAGCATTTCGCTGCGGACAACTGGGTCAAGTCCGCTTGTCGCCTCGTCCATTATGAGCAGCTTGGCGTTGTGCGAAAGGGCGGTGCAGATTTGAAGCTTCATTTTCATACCGCGCGAAAAGTCTTTGATTTTTTTCTTCTGTGGCAGTCCGAACCGTTCTAAAAGCTCATTATACCTTGCCATATCCCATTTTTTGAAAAGACCCGCCATAATTTTGCCGACCTGCTTCGGCGAGAGTATGCCCGAAAAAGGTATTTCGTCGAAAACGACCGCGATATCTTCTTTTATTTCAGCCTCGTTTTTTGCGTGGTCAAGACCGAAAATTTTAATTTCACCGCTGTCATTTTTGAGAATGTTCAGAATGGAACGGATAGTTGTGGTTTTTCCCGTGCCGTTCTGACCGACAAAGCCCATAATGCTCCCCGACGGAAGCGAAAAAGTCACATTGTCGAGGGTAAAGCCGTCAAACCGGTGAGATACCCCCGAAAGCTCAATTGCGTTTTCCATAGTAAATCCTTTCCGAAAGCGTTATTCGCTGTAAAGCATCGTCAGTATTTCGACAAGATCCTCCAACCCGACGTTTGCCGTTTTCGCCTTTATGCACACCTCGGTAAGCCCCGACTCAAGCTGCCGCAGCGTTTCCTCGCGGAAAAGCTCGGGGTTCTGCCGCCGCACGAAGCTGCCCTTACCCGTATAGGACTCGATGAATCCGTCACGTTCAAGCTCCTCGTATGCACGTTTGGTTGTAATAACGCTGATCCTTAACTGCTGAGCCAGAAGCCGCATTGACGGAAGGGCGTCCCCCTCCGCAAGCTCTCCCGACATCACCATTGCCTTTATCTGACGGACAATCTGTTCGTAGATAGGCTCACCCGAAGAATTGCTGATTAAAATGTTCATGAACTTAACCTCACACAATGTATATACCGCGTATATACATTATAGCACCTATATGTGCATTTGTCAATAGGGTAAAATAAAAAACACGGAGCTTTTTTCAAGTTCCGTGTTTTCTTTTTACAGTATAGCTGTGATAATTACAGCAACAGCGGCTATTCCCGCAAGAATACCTGCCGCGATAGTCATACACCCTCCACACCCGCAGCCGGGACGGTATCGCCTGTATCTACCCATAGGCGGTGGCGGCGGCGGGGGTCGGTGTCCTCTGCCCATTCCGTGCATAGGCGGCGGTGGCGGTCGGTGTCCTCCGCCCATTGGACCTCTCGGACCTCCGCGAGGTGGTCCGCCCATTCCTCCGTATGGCATATAAATTCCACCTTTCATTTATATTTATGCTTCTCTATCCTGTTCGATACGGTTGCGGATTGCCTGCATACGCATATCGATCGCGCTTATTGCGTCCGCGCAAAGCTTCAGCTCAGCGGCAATTTCTTCCGCGTTTTCAACGTCCTGTTTATATTTCATTTTATGGTCAAGGCTCGCCCAGAAATCCATAGCAATGGTGCGGAACTGAACTTCCACTTTCATATGGCGCTTTCCGCCCGAAAGGAAAATCGGTATTCCGAGGATAAGATGAAGGCTTCGGTAGCCGTTCGGCTTCGGGTTGGCGATATAGTCCTTTTTTGCAATAAGCGTAACATCGTCCTGTCGGGTCAGCATATCCGCGAGGGTATAAATATCCTGTGGGAAGGAACATATTACGCGGATACCCGCAATATCGTTAAGCGTGTTTTCTATATTTTCAATAGTAGGTGCGACGCCCTTTCGTTTCATCTTTTCAACTATGCTCATCGGGTCTTTAACGCGCGTCTTGATAGATTCGATCGGGTTATGGTCGTATTGGAGCGAAAATTCGTCGTTAAGAACATTCAGCTTTGTTTCAATTTCCTTAAGCGCGCATTCGTTTCTCATAAGCAGCTCCATAAAGGGCTGCGCGGTTTCGAGGAGCTGCTCGGCACCGCCCGTGCTTCCGAAAAAACGTTCAACGCCCGACCCGTTCTGCCGCTGGAGCGCAGTCGTATAATTATCCGTCATAAAACCATTCCTTTCAGCTTTTTAATTAAGGCATCACCGCACTTAAATTATAACATACGCGTTGTGAAAAATCAATGCAGATAATATGAAAATAAGAAAAAAAGGAAAAGGTTACAAATTGTAACTTTTTGAAAGGCTTTGTTACCGAATTGTAATAAATTTTTAACCGCTTTGTAATTGCAATTTGGTAAAAAGTGGGGTATAATAAAAGCATAAAGAACAGGTTTCGGAAAAACAAGGAGGTTTACCATGAAACTTAAAATGCTGGGAATAATTATTATGCTCGTCGGTTTATCGGTCATGGCTTGTGGAATAAGCGTTTTTTCCGGTGCGAACGCGGGCGATGTACAGTCGCAGGAAGAGGTTCAGGACAGTATCCCCGTGCTAAAAAGCGGCACATACTGCCTTAACGGAAACGCTTCGCGCGGGACAATTGAAATAAACTCCGACGGTACGTTTACAATGAACGGCGCTGTGTATGAATACCGCTTCCGCGTGTGGAACGATATTGCCGCAACAGACGAAGCAACGGGCGAAATTACGCTTACCGATATGTACTTTTTAGGAACAAATCTTGACGGCGGAGAGAATTTTACCGATAAGATTCGGTTCTATCCCGAAAATGACAGCCTCGAATATAAAGGCGACTACTACTTTTTACAAGACAACTTCGAGTAATCCTTCCATATACCGAAATGCCCCCGACGTGAACAGCGCCGGGGATATTTTGTGTCCTAATCACCAAAAGCAAAGCTGTTACATATTATATTACATATTCGTTCAGAAAGGAATGGAAATAATATGAACAGCTTTATTTTTATTGGCGGGGATATGCGGAGCATTTATGCAGCGCAGCGGCTTGGAAAGCGATATGCGTGCTGCGCTTACGGCTTTGATCTTCCCGAACAGACCGCCGATGTGCATATACTTAACGAACCTGTTGCTTGTGACTACGCGGTTTTGCCGCTCCCGGCGAGTCTGGACGGGGAGAATATAAACTGCCCGTACAGGAGCGATTCGCTTGCGCCGATTGGGTTTGATATTTTAAAAAGGACTGTAAAAAAGGGCGGAACGGTTTTTACAAGCAAGAGTTTTCCCGCTCTGGAAAAGATTTGCCGAGAGGAGGGCTTTTCGCTTGTCAATTATTTTGAAAGGGAAGAGCTTACTGTGCTGAACGCTGTTCCGACAGCCGAGGGCGCACTTGAAATAGCACTGCGCGAGCTTCCGTTCACTATCCATGGCTCGAATGTGCTTATCACAGGCTTCGGGAGGATAGGGCGTGTGCTTGCGCAGGATCTCAGCGCGCTTGGTGCGGACGTTTACGCGGCAAGCAGAAAGTACAGCGACGCGGCATGGACGAGGGTTTACGGCTGTAAGCCTGTGAATCTGACGGCGGCGGGGGAGTTTGAACAGGCTCTTAAAGCAGCCGACCTGATAATAAATACCGCGCCCGCCGATATTTTCGACAGGAAGCGGCTTATGCTTATCCGCCGCGACACGGTTATGATCGACCTTGCCTCGAAAATAAGCGTTGAGGATCTGACGCTTGCGGAGGACGTCGGGGTAAAGGTTATCTGGGCGAGGAGCCTGCCGGGAAAGACTGCGCCCGTAACGGCGGGGAGGATAATTGCTGAAACGCTCGAAAACATACTTGCTGAAAGGAGTGCGCTGAATGAATCTGGAAGGTAAGCGGATTGGGTTTGCGATGTGCGGCTCGTTCTGTACATTTTCACGCTGCTTTGAAGCACTGGAAAAGCTGCTTGAAATGGGTTGTGATATAGTCCCGATAGCCTCGTTCAATGCGTATACGCTGAACACCCGCTTTGGGGCTGCTGCCAAGCATATAGCGCGGCTTGAAGAACTTTGCCGCCGTCCTGTGATACACACAATTGAGGACGCCGAGCCGATAGGACCGAAAAATCTGACCGATATAATGCTTGTGGCAAACTGCACGGGAAATACTCTTGCGAAGCTTGCTGTGAGTATTACCGACACTCCGGTAACGATGGCTGTAAAAAGTCATATACGCAATCAGAAGCCTGTTCTTTTGAACATTGCTACAAACGACGCGCTCGCGGGGTCGGCAAAAAATATTTTCGCGCTGATGAATTATAAGAATTACTATTTTGTGCCTATGGGGCAGGACGATTTCCGTAAAAAGCCAACGTCGCTGATGGGCGATTTTTCGCTTATTCCCGCCGCAATTTCCGAAGCTCTTGAATATCGCCAGCTTCAGCCTGTTTTTATGCTTTGAAGCACTTGCCAAAAGCGGCGGAATATGTTATAATTAGTAAAGATACGCCGCGCATAGCCGAAATCAGCGCTTAGCGCGGCGCGTTTCAAAAAAATACAGGAGGAATTTAAAACAAATGACATCAGAACAGATAATTATGCTGATCGCTATCTTTGTGTACCTTGTGGCAATGGTAGTGGTTGGCGTAATCTGCGCAAAAAAGACGGACAACGTAGGCGACTTTTACCTTGGCGGAAGAAAGCTCGGTCCGTTCGTTACCGCGATGAGCGCGGAGGCTTCGGATATGAGCGGCTGGCTGCTTATGGGACTTCCTGGACTTGCGTATGCCTGCGGAATTGCCGAGGCTGCGTGGACGGGAATAGGTCTTGCGATAGGTACCTACATAAACTGGCTTATCGTTTCAAAAAGACTCAGAAAGTATTCTCAGGCGTGCGGTGCGATTACGATACCGGATTTCTTCTCCAACAGATTCAGGGATAAAAGCGGAGTCCTTACCCTTATTTCGGCACTTATTATAATAGTATTCTTTATTCCGTACACAGGTTCCGGATTCTCGGCATGCGGAAAGCTTTTTGAAAGCCTTTTCGGAATGGATTACCACCTCGCGATGATAATAAGCGCAGCGGTAATCATTGCTTATACGACAATAGGCGGCTTCCTTGCGGCAAGTATGACCGATTTTATTCAGAGCATTATTATGTCGGCAGCGCTTATTGTAGTTATGGTGTTCGGTATTTCAACTGCGGGCGGTATTGACGCAGTAATAAGCAACAGCACATCTATGGAGGGATATCTCTCCCTTACGCAGACGTTTGACGTGCTTAAACAGGAAACCGGCGAATTTGGCGGGCTCAGCATATTCTCAACGCTTGCATGGGGACTTGGCTATTTCGGAATGCCGCATATCCTTCTCCGCTTTATGGCGATAAATGACAGCAAGAAGCTTAAAATATCAAGACGCGTCGCTACTATATGGGTTGTAATTTCTCTGGCGATTGCGGTGCTGATAGGTATTATAGGTCTTGCTATGACCGCAAACGGCTCAATCGGCGACCTTACGCAGTCAGACCCCGAAACTATCATCGTGGTAATCGCCGACCTTCTCGCAAAGCTCGGACCGGTTACGGCAATCATAGGCGGACTTATTATCGCAGGTATCCTCGCTTCAACAATGTCAACGGCAGACTCACAGCTTCTCGCGGCTTCTTCAAGCGTTTCGGAAAATATTATAAGACAGTTCTTCAAGCTTAACGTGTCCGAAAAAACCGCAATGCGGATTGCGCGCGTTACTGTAATTATAATTGCGATCATCGGTGTGGTAATTGCCTGGGATCCCAACAGCTCGGTATTCCAGATCGTATCGTTCGCCTGGGCAGGTTTCGGCGCGGCGTTCGGACCTGTTGTCCTTACCTCGCTGTTCTGGAAGCGCACAACGAAATGGGGTGCGTTCGCGGGCATTCTCGCGGGCGGCGTAATGGTTTTCGTATGGAAGTTCATTATCAGACCTCTCGGCGGAGTGCTTGATATTTACGAGCTTCTCCCCGCGTTTATTGTTGCTCTTGCGGCGATAATTATTGTATCGCTTCTTGACAAAAAGCCTTCTCAGGAAATAATCGACGAGTTTAATTCGGTTGACTCGATTGAGGCTTAAATAGTAAATCCCCGCAGTTCACTAAAACTGCGGGGATTTTTTTGCATTTTTCTGGCAAAATAAATTCGCCGGATTTGTTGATTCTTCAACAGTGTTTTTGCGCCAATAGATTTTTTTGATCAGCCACTCACAAGGAAATTCACTGTACAGACCGCAAAATTACACATTGCGTCCTCTTTGTGCATTTATGTATCGGACAGCCGCCGGATCGCACCCATTCAACGCAGCGCCCGTCCCTCTATACAGTCCTGACAAATTCCGTTCATTTTTCTTAGAACCTGTGCAGCATTCTCCGTAGGCTGTAACCGCAGTCCGATCCATCATGTTTCCTCTGCCTTTACCGCGGCGGCATTTTCCACCTGGATTTCAGGAATTGCCGAGAGGAGCGGTTCAACGTTCTTTCCGCGTATCTTTCGGTCAACGTAGTTCTTGGTAATTCTCATTACCGTTGGCGAAAGAGCTACTACACCGATAAGGTTCGGGAGCATCATAAGTCCGTTAAATGTATCGGAAATGTCCCAGGCGATCGAAGATGTCATAATAGCGCCGGATACCATCATAAGTACAAATATAACCTTGTACACCTTCGCAGCCTTTATTCCGAGTAAGAATTCGACCGACTTTGAGCCGTAATGCGACCAGCCGAGAACTGTCGTAAACGCAAACATCAGCATTGCAATTGCTACGAACATCTCGCCGGGTGCGCCGAAAACGTTTCCGAATGCAGAAGCGACAAGCGTAGAGCCGTCGCCCTCGCCGATCATGTGTCCCGTTTCGAGGTCGATTTGTCCCGAAGAAAGAACAACGATAGCTGTCATTGTACAAACGACCATAGTGTCTGCGAAAACCTCGAAGATGCCCCACATACCCTGCTGTACGGGTTCTTTAACATTTGACGCGGAATGAACCATTACCGACGAACCAAGACCCGCTTCGTTTGAGAAAACTCCTCGCTTACAGCCCTGGGTTATTACCGTCTGGACAGCGATTCCCGCAGCGCCGCCCGCAACTGCGTCAACGCCGAATGCAAAGCGGAAGATAGATGCGAACATATCGCCGACCTTATCAATGTTGATAAAGAAAACGACAAGACAGCCGACTATGTACGCAATCGCCATAAACGGCACAAGCTTTTCCGCCGTAGCGGCAATTCTCTGAAGCCCGCCGAAAATTATAAGCCCGCCGACAATCATAAGTACGATACCGATAATGAGCGAAGTCCACTTTACGTCGCCGAACGCGTAGCATTCGCTGAACGAACTGAAAAACGCTGATTCGAGATTGAGGGTGATTTTATTGATCTGACCGCAGTTTCCTATACCGAAGGAGGCGAGAATTGCGAAAATCGAGAATAAAACCGCGAGGATTTTTCCGACGTGTTTCATGTACTTGTAGCTGCCAAGACCGTGCTGGAGATAGTACATTGCGCCGCCGGACCATTCACCCTGGGCGTTTTTACGGCGGTAGTAGATACCGAGCACGTTTTCCGAGAAATTCGTCATCATTCCGAAAAATGCCGCGAGCCACATCCAGAAAACCGCGCCGGGTCCGCCGACCGCTATGGCTGCCGCAACGCCCGCGATATTTCCCGTGCCTATCGTAGCGGCAAGCGCGGTGCAGAGCGCCTGGAATTGAGAAACCGAGCCGTCGCCGTCCTTTTTGTGTGCCTTCTTGCTGAACATTCCGCCGATCGTCGCTTTCCACCACGTTTTAAGGTGTGAGATCTGAAAGACCTTCGTCAGAACAGTCATAAGAATGCCCGTACCGATAAGAAGTACAAGCCCGATTTTAACCCATACGAAATCGTTGACGGCATTGTTAATACTTATCAGCGCGTCAAAAAAGCTGCCGCCCTCAGCGGCAATGTTCATTAAGTTATCCATTTTAGACCCCTTTAGAATAATAATTGTATCCTTATTATTATAACAAAACTTGTCCTATATTTCAACTTTTTTGTCAATTTTCGTGCGGTTATACAATTATCCGATATATTTTTTGTGACGTTTAACAGGAAATCCTCGCAGAGGATACTGCGGGGATTCGGTAAATTTAATTTTACGCGCTTCTTGTTACGGTGGAAAATTGCAGTGAAATACGGGATTCCAAAAGGAAATATCCTCTTTTCATTCTTTTTCGGCAGTATGAAGAGCCGTAAATTATATGTGACGGGTGGACTTCGGATCTAAACGGATATTATGCCTGAAAACCGCTTAATCATGACGGTTGAACCGCCTATTTATGAAAAAAGTCCGTTCCAAGCGGGATGTTTGAAGCAAAATCGGGTGCAGTGCTACACGCTGTAAGTGGTGGTCGAAATGATTTTACATTTTATTTTTTTCTTGCATATAAGCGTCGATGTACTCTTCTTGAACTATACAATGAACAAGATTGCCACCGATCCATTCAGCTTTTTTGATTAGTTTTTGCTCCCTAAGCCACCCGGTTAAGCTTTTCATAATGTCAGGTGTAGCTTTAATCGAATAATCAATTTCGTATAGTGTGATTTCAGCAGCATTATCCGGGTTATTCCTTGCTTTTTTATAATTAGGTCATATATTTTTTCTTTGGAATCAAATTGTATCTGTCACCGATTATTGACTTGTATAATGGTGAAGTTGTTTCGTACAATCTGAGCCGTCACCCTAATCTTGCAAAAACAACAGATAT
>CAZAXM010000062.1:0-10196 GCA_964489095.1 uncultured Ruminiclostridium sp.
GGACGGCGTCCCCAATTTCTTTTTTTCTCTCTTTTCGTCTTTTTCGACAGTCTGATGGCATTGATGAAAAATCAATGCCATTTTTTTGTTAGCCGTATTTCTGCGTATAATATCGCCGTAAAGCGTGATAATATTTTTAACATTGTTTTTTCAGAAAGGTAACGTTAAAAATGAAAGACAGAGTATTCGGTGTTCTTCAAAGAGTCGGCAGGTCTTTTATGCTGCCGATTGCGCTGCTTCCTGTGGCAGGTCTGCTGCTTGGAATTGGAAGCTCATTTACTAATCCGACAACGCTCGAAACCTATGGGCTTTCGGGGATAATCTACGAGGGTGGGCTGATCTACACCATTCTCGATATAATGAGTAAAACGGGCAGCGTTATTTTCGACAACCTTGCATTGCTTTTCGCGATGGGGGTCGCAATCGGAATGGCTAAAAAGGAAAAGGAGGTTGCCGCGCTTTCGGGAGCAATCAGCTACCTCGTTATGAATATGGCTATCGGCGCACTTATTTCGGCACGCGGTGGGGTAGAAGCTATGGCTGCGAATTCGACAGCATCCGTTCTTGGTATAACAACGCTTCAGATGGGCGTTTTTGGTGGAATAATTGTCGGACTTGGGGTTGCGGCGCTCCATAACAGGTTTTATAAAATCCGCCTGCCACAGGTTCTGTCCTTTTTTGGCGGTACTCGCTTTGTTCCGATAATAACAAGCGTTGTGTATCTCGTGGTTGGCGCGGTGATGTTTTTCATCTGGCCGGTTGTACAGAGCTGGATTGCGGGGTTGGGTCAGCTTGTTCTTAAATCGGGCTACGCAGGAACATGGATTTACGGCATAATCGAAAGAGCGCTTATTCCGTTTGGTCTACACCACGTTTTCTATATGCCGTTCTGGCAGACGGAGCTTGGGGGAGCATTGATGATTGACGGAACACTCGTTCAGGGTGCACAGAACATTTTCTTTGCGGAGCTTGCCTCAAAATCAACGGCGCATTTTTCCGTTTCGGCAACGCGCTTTATGTCGGGAAAGTTCCCGTTTATGATTTTCGGACTTCCCGCAGCCGCTTTCGCGATGTACAAAACAGCACGTCCCGAAAAAAGAAAAGCGGCGGGCGGACTTCTTCTTTCGGCTGCGCTGACTTCAATGCTTACCGGAATAACAGAGCCGCTTGAATTTACTTTCCTGTTTATCGCACCCGCAATGTACGCGGTTCATTGCGTTCTCGCGGGTCTGTCGTATATGCTGATGCACATTTTCAATGTCGGCGTCGGAATGACATTTTCGGGCGGTGCTATCGATCTTACGCTTTTCGGAATATTGCAGGGAAACGAAAAAACCAACTGGATATGGATTGTAATTGTCGGGCTTTTTTACGCAGTCGTTTATTACTTCGTTTTTTATTTTATGATAACAAAATTCGGCTATAAAACCCCCGGACGTGAGTCTGACGACGAGGAAACCCGTTTGTACACCAGAAAGGATATGGAAGCGCGGAATGGTCGCTTCGCTGCGGGCAGGTTTGACGAAAGAAGCGCACTTATTGTTGGCGGACTTGGCGGGAAATCGAACATTTCAGACGTTGACTGCTGCGCGACGCGGCTTCGTATAACCGTTCATAAGGCTGAGTTGGTACGCGATGAGCTTCTTAAGAAAAGTGGTGCGTCAGGGGTAATTCACAAAGGAAATGGCGTTCAGATCATCTACGGACCGCAGGTTTCGGTTGTTAAATCGGCTCTTGAGGATTTTCTGGACTCGCCCGACGCGGAGAATGCGTCCACGCTGCTGAACGATATGTCATACGATGTCCAAAACGTAAAACAAACTGTTACAGGACGTAAAACCGAGCTTTTCGCGCCGCTTAACGGCAGTGTGATTTCGTTGGACGAGGTAGACGACGAGGCGTTTTCTTCGCGTGCTCTCGGTGATGGCGCGGCAATCGACCCGTCAGACGGCAGACTATTTTCGCCTTGTAATGGCAGGATTGATATGGTTTTCGACACAAAGCACGCGGTCAATATTATTTCCGACGACGGGTGTGAAATCCTTCTTCATATCGGCATTGACACGGTAAAGCTCGGCGGAGAATTTTTTGAATCCCACGTTTCCGACGGTCAGAATGTGAAAAAGGGCGATTTGCTGATAACCTTTGATTTGGATGGAATAAGAAGCGCAGGATATAAAACTATAACGCCTATGATTATTTGTAACAGCGAGGATTACAGCACGATTACAGCTGTTAAAAAGGGTAATGTAAAATGCGGTGAAAAATTTATAGAGGTAGAGTGAACAGAATGAAAGAATTTAGTTATATAATTAAAGATGAGCTTGGAATACACGCGCGTCCTGCGGGAATGCTCGCTAAAACGGCGAAATCCCTTAACAGCGCTGTAACAGTTTCGGTCGGCAGCAAATCCGCTTCGGCTTCAAGACTTATGGCGCTTATGGGACTTGGTATAAAGTGCGGCGATACAATTGTAATTACAATTGACGGCGGAAACGAAGATGAGGCAGAAAGGGTGATCAGACAATTTCTTGAGGATAATCTCTGATAGAAAAGAGAAGCAGGTGAAAAAATGACAAAATATAAAGGTAAGGGCGTTTATGGTGCAATTGCAATCGGAAGAATCTCGGTTTTCAGCCGCGGTGCACTTAGCGTAAAGCGTGAAAAAACTGACAATCCGACTGAGGAATTGAAAAGGCTGGAAAATGCAAAAAAAGCTGCCTTGGAGCAGCTTGACGGCATATATAAAAAGGCATTAACAGAAGTTGGCGAAGCAAACGCGGCGATATTTGAAATCCATAAAATGATGATTGAGGACGAGGATTATAACGAAGCGGTCGAGGAACTGATAACAGGGCAGAGTGTAAATGCGGAATACGCTGTTGCCGTAACGGGCGACAATTTTGCGGAGATGTTTTCGTCAATGGACGACGCATATATGCAGGCGAGAGCTGCCGACGTCCGTGACATCTCAAACCGTATTATCAGCTGCCTGTCAGGTTCAGACGATAGCATGGAAAAAAGCGGCGAGCCGGCAATAGTCTGTGCAGACGACCTTGCACCCAGTGAAACGGTTTCGCTGGATAAGGGTAAGGTCCTAGCCTTTGTTACGGCGTACGGTTCGTCAAATTCGCACACGGCTATTCTCGCAAGAAATATGAACATTCCCGCGATTATCAGCGTCGGAGAGGAGTTTCTCGGAAAGCTCCACAGCGGCGACCTTGCAATAGTGAACGGTTTTACGGGAGAGGTAATAATCAACCCCGATGAAGCCGAGCTTGAAAACGCTCGTAAGCGTCAGGCGGAGGAGCGCGAAAAAAGCGAGCTGCTCCATAGGCTTCGTGGAAAAGATAACGTTACGCTTGACGGCAGACGTATCGACATTTTTGCAAATATCGGCAGCGCGGATAATATAGGCGAGGTTCTTGTAAACGACGCAGGCGGAATAGGTCTTTTCAGAAGCGAATTTATATATCTTGAAAAGAGCGATTTTCCGTCCGAGGACGAGCAGTTTCGGATATACAAGCGTGTGCTTGAGAGCATGGCAGGGAAAATGGTGATTATCCGAACTCTGGACATAGGCGCAGATAAAAAGTGCAGTTATTTCGGGCTTCCCGAGGAGGAAAATCCGGCGCTTGGAGTGCGCGCACTGCGGATTTGCCTTAATCGTCCCGAAATATTCCGAACGCAGCTCCGTGCGCTTTTCAGAGCCTCCGCATTCGGAAATCTTGGGATTATGTTTCCGATGGTTGCGAATTTGTGGGAACTGGAAGAAGCATTATCAATATGTGACAGTGTAAAAAAAGAGCTTCAGAGCGAGGGAATTGACTATTCCGAAAAAACCGAGCTTGGGATAATGATTGAAACGCCTGCCGCGGCTGTAATAAGCGACAAGCTTGCTCCGTTGGTTGACTTTTTCAGCGTCGGAACGAACGATTTGATTCAGTACACTCTTGCCTGCGACAGACAGAATCCGTATATCGACCGCTTCTGCGACGAGCGTCATGAGGCGGTTTTGCGGCTGATTTCGCTTGCAGCGGAAAATGCTCATAAAAACGGAAAGTGGATAGGAATTTGCGGGGAGCTTGCAGCTGACGTATCGCTTACCGAAGCGTTTCTGAAAATGGGTATAGACGAGTTGTCCGTTGCGCCGCCGTTTGTTCTGCGTGTTCGGGAAGCGGTGCGTAGTATCCGACTTTCATAGCCTGCTGTTTATGCAGGTCGGCGGTTCGGGCAGGCGAAGCTGCGGCGCCGCCCAGCGCACGGCGTTTGTAATTATACGCTGTATTTCGGGGATATGGTATACCGGATAGGATTCGTGACCTGGCTGAAAGTAGAAAATCTTACCCATTCCGCGTGTAAAGGTGCAGCCGCTCCTGAAAACCTCGCCGCCCTTGAACCAGCCCGTAAAAATAACATCATCGGGCTTGGGAATATCGAAAAATTCACCATACATTTCTTCGTCGGGAATTTCAATGCAGCTTGGAACACCCTGCGCGATAGGGTGATACGGGGCGGTACACCAGAGTTTTTCGCTGTCGTCGTTGCGCCATTTAAGCGTCATACTTGTACCAAGAAGCGATTTCATGGGCTTGCTGAAATGCGCGGAATGAAGCCCGATAAAGCCCATTCCCGAAAGTACGCTGTCGCGGATAAGCCGGACGTTATCGTCGGTGATTTCGTCCTGACGCGCGTGACTCCACCAGATAAGCACGTCCGTATTTTTCAGTAGCTCGGCATTTATTCCCTGATTATCCATGTCGAGCGTGGCGCAGGTTACCTGTATGTCGTCCTGCCTACCGAGAAAATCGGCAATGCAGCCGTGAAGCCCCTTCGGATAGATTTTTGCGATACCCTCGTATTCGCGCTCGTGAACATATTCATTCCATACCGTTACCCTGATCATTTTAAACCTCCGAAAGAAACTCTGCCGATTCTTTTATATATTTCATCTGGTCGGCGGCACCGAAATGTTCGATTGTGAATATCCCGCGGTAGCCGTCCTTTTTCAGTTCCCCGATAATACTTCTCATTTTAATGCAGCCTGCACCAACAGCCGACGGATACATATTCCTGCCGTCAACGGTTGTTTTGACCTCGCAGCCTGCTTTCTTTTCAAGCGTTCTGTCCTTGCAGTGAATGTGAACGATTTTTTTTCGCAGCATTCCGAACGCTTCAAGCTCGTCCCGAGCGCTGAACATAAAATTCCCCGTGTCAAAGGTTATTTTCAGTTCAGGTATGCGTTCCGTGAACCAGAGCATTTGTTCAGCGGTGGCAATCGGGCTTTTCGCGTCGTCGAAATCTTCAATTGTCGGTGTGACGCCGTTTTCTGCTGCGTAACGGCACATTTCCCGCATTGCACTGAGCATATTTTCGCGTTCCTTTTCAGTTTGCTCGCTGCTGTCAGATGTGTAAAAACCGGGAATAATCATAATTTTATCGCAACCGACCTTTTTAGCACAGTCGATCTGCGAAAAACCGACCGAACCATCGGGTTTATTTCCGAAGTCATAAAATGCGTAAATTGATGAGATCCCAAGTCCTTCTTTTTTCAAAGCTTCCGCAACTGAAATGTCCTCGGAAAGCACCGCGTAATCCATTTCGACCCAATCAATGCCGAGCGAGCGTACATATCGCATTATTTCATGGAGCGGCTTGCCGCTTTGCTCCGAAGCCTCGGTGAGGTGATGATAAAAAACGGCTTTTTTTATTTTTCTCACTCCTTTTCAATTGCGTCGCCGCGAAGCTGACCACAGCCCGCGTTTACACCGACGCCCATTTTGCGCCGCATTGTAACGGAAACGCGGTTCTTTTTCAAAATATCGTAAAACTTCATTATCTGCTCAAAATCGCTGCATTCAAAGCAGTCGCCCTCGCTCGGATTATATCGGATAATGTTCACGTAGCATTTGCTGTCGCCGATAAGTTCGGCAAGTTGTTTCGCACACTCTGTACTGTCGTTTACATCTTTAAGCATAACGTATTCAAGCGTTATGCGTCGGTTTGTAGCTTCGGAAAAATCCTTAAGCGCGGGAACAAGCGTTTCAAGTGGATAACGCTTGTTTATCGGCATCAGACGGCTGCGAAGCTCGTTATTCGGAGCGTGCAGACTTACCGCAAGGTTGATATTGTACTTGCTTGCCCGAAGTTTTTTTATCTTGGGAACAAGTCCGCAAGTCGAAACGGTTATATGTTTCGGTCCTATGCAAAGTCCTTTCTGGTACATTGCAGTGTCAACAAAATCCATAACATTTTCGTAGTTGTCAAAAGGCTCGCCGATTCCCATTATTGCCACTCCGCTGATTTCACCAACACGTTTTTTTATGTAAACAAGCTGGCTCGCAATCTCTCCCGAAGTGAGATTCCTTACTTTTTTCATACGTCCGCTTCGGCAGAATGCACAGCTCATATTGCAGCCTGCCTGTGTTGAAACGCAGACGCTGTTGCCATATTCGTGGCGCATAAGAACCGACTCGACCAGATTCCCGTCGGAGAGCTTAAAGAGGTATTTTACAGCGTTTTCGCCGTCTATTTCCGAGATACATTCGGGTAATGCAAGTGTGAAGTGTTTTTCAAGAAGCGCAAGCGTTTTTACGTTTATGTCAATATCTGAAATATTCTCGGCGCAGTTCGCGTAAAGCGCGCGAAAAATGCTCTCCGCTCGTGATTTTCTATCGCCGTTTTCCGCCAGAAATCGTCCGAGCTGTTCAAAGGTCAAATCGTAGAGGTTCATTTTATCTTTTCCTGTTCGTTTGTATTGCCGCTGAAAATCCAGCGCGAAAGTCGTTGTATATATTTGCTGCCGAGCATAACGTTGAGCTCCTCGCCGAGAAAGAGAATGTACATACAGATGTAAAGCCATAGAATGAGGAGAACGATTGTCGTAAGGCTCCCGTAAAGCCGCGAATAATCGGCAAAGTTGTTGACGTAGTATGAGTAAAGTGCGGAAAAGCCTATCCACCCCGTCGCGCTGAAAACCGCTCCCGGAAGCTTGGAAAAAGGCTTGCTTTTCTGTATAGGCAGCGCAGTGTAAAAAAACAAAAACAGCAGAATGAGAATGCAGAAACCGACCGCCCAGCGCATTGAAAACCATATCCCGTCCATTCCTTCCAATGCAGGCAGATTAACAAGCAGCCTATCGAGAATTGCCTGCCCGAAAACAAGCAGCACCAGAACGATCACAGTTGACGCGATAAAAACCAGCATATAGAATACCGCGGCAATTCTCAGACGAATAAATCCGCGCGTTTCCTTTACGCGGTGAATGCGGTTAAGCCCGTTAATTATACCTATAAGTGCGCGAGACGCTGACCAAAGGGCGGCAATCGTTGATAGCGATAGCATTGCGCCGTTTGTTTTCGCTTCAACCTCCGCAAGGATCTGCACGAAAAGCTCGGTAACGTCGTCTGAAAAAAGACTTATGGTGTATCCGTCCGTTTTGGGAAACACAGGCAGCTTGTTTATGAAGGTAAGTATGAGCATAAGAAACGGAACGAACGACAGCACAATAAACAGCGCGGAGTAGGCGGCGTATTCGTTGAGGTTATCCCGCTTGAACCTCTGCGTAATACATTTTATTGCAGCGGCAAGGCGAATCGTCGGGGTAAAAAGCTTCATTCGTGTTTCCTTTCAAAATTTTTGTCACTTTTTTGCTCTTTAAAACGTATTATATTATAGAAGGGCAATCCTCCGATTATGCTTCAAAAATTTCGGATCCCTTTGTTCATTCTGTGGTGGGAATGAACCGAAAGCGCAGCGTAAAATTTACGTCTGCGCTTTTTTATTGCCTGATTTTTTTTGAAGTGGTTTTGCTTTTTCCCTCCTCGGCATAAATGCGGCGATATTTTTCACGCTTTTCCTTATGGCGGAGTCTGGTGTTGTAAATTCCTTCAAATGTTTTGTCATTCATAAACGCCGAAGCGCATATCTTCTCGTCGTTAAGCTCGAAACGAATAAAGAAGCTGCCGTGTTTTTCACAGCTGCCAATTGTGATAAAAGCATTTTTCCCGTGTCGGCAGAGCGTTCCGAACCTGATTGTTTCGCGGCATTCGGGGCAGGGAATAACCATACCTCGGCAGAATGCAGCCATTCCGTCGAAACGTCCACTGAACGGAGCTTCAAGCTTAACGGCGGGTTTAGAAACTGCCCAATGCGCTTGTGAACGCGAGGACGATTTTACCGAAAAAGAGCTGTATTGTTCAATTCCCTCGGAAAGCTTTAACTTTTTTGCGATGAGAAATGTAACGTAGGCGTCATTTAAAGCATCGTGCGCCTGAATATCAGGGGTAATTTCGAGCTTCTCAGCAGCTGTTTTCAGTGCAATTTGTCTTTGCGGGGTATTAGTTTGCGCACAGAAAATACGCTGTAAATTGTAGTGCAGCGGAAGCGGAATATCAATCCCGTGGAAAGCCATATTTTCGCGAAGAATGGGCATATCATCGTCGCCCCAGGTGAACAGAACGGCGTCGTCGGAAAAGTGGTGCGACATAGACGCGATTGCCTCGCGGAAGCTCAGACCGCCGTCTGCTTCCTCCTGCGTAATTCCTGTCAGAAGGCTGACGTACTTGTTCATTGTCGGGTAGCAGACGGGCTTTATTGTGAGCCGCTCTTTACGGATAATTTCCATACTCTCGTTTACAATGAAGAAGCCGAGCTGAATAATTTCTCCGTGTAAAAGAGCGGGATTCTTTTCTTTTTGTGAGGAGGGCTGATTCCACTCCATATCAAAAATAATATACGTCATTACTTTCTTTCCTCAAGAGGAATATAGTCGAGATGTTCAGCAACATATTTGTACGCGGGACGGATAATTTTACCGTTGTTGATTATTTCCTCAAGACGGTGAGCGCACCAGCCTGAAATTCTGGAAATAGCGAAAATTGGTGTGAACATTTCCTCCGGAATGCGAAGCATATCATAAACAAAGCCGCTGTAAAAGTCAACATTTGCGCAGAGCGGCTTGAAAAGGTGACGTTCAGAAGCGATAACCTCCTTGGAGATTCGCTCAACCCTATCGTAGAACTCAAATTCCGCCATACGGTTCTTTTCCTTTGCAAGTCTGCGTGCATATTCTTTCAGAATAACCTCTCTCGGATCGGACTTTGTATAAACCGCGTGACCGATACCGTAAACAAGACCCGTCCTGTCGAAGGCTTCCTTGTGTGTGATTTTGGTTATATATTCGCGGATAGCGTTTTCGTTGCTCCAGTCCGAAATATTCGCCTTTATATCTTCGAACATATGCTTGACTTTCAGGTTAGCACCGCCGTGACGGAAGCCTTTAAGAGAAGCGATAGCTGCTGCAACGGCAGAATATGTGTCAGTTCCGGATGATGTGACAACGTGTGTTGTAAATGTAGAGTTATTTCCGCCGCCGTGTTCAGCATGGATTACGAGTGCAATGTCAAGAACCTTCGCTTCAAGTTCGGTAAATTCGCCGTTTTCGCGGAGCATATACAAGATATTTTCAGCAGTCGAGTAATTTTCAAGCGGATTGCGTATCATAAGGCTGTCATGCTGCTTATAGTGGCGGTAAGAACAGTACGCATAAACCGAAATAAGCGGCATTTTTGCGATAAGCTGAATTGACTGGCGAAGTACATTCTGCGAGGAAATATCCTCAGGGTTGTTGTCGTAAGAATAAAGAGTCAGAATGCTTTTCTGAAGCGCATTCATAATATTCGAGCTGGGCGCCTTCATAATTACATCGCGTGTAAAGTTCATTGAAAGCGTCTGGTTGTCGGAAATGAGCTGAATGAAGCGTTCGAGCTGTTCCTCGTTGGGGAGAGAACCGAAAAGGAGCAGGTAGGTTGTTTCCTCGAAAGCGTGTCTGCGGTTCTCAAAGCCTTTTATAAGGTCGATGATATTGTAGTTGTGGTAGTAAAGGCGGCCGTCACAGGGAATTTTCTTTCCGTCAATAATGTCGTAGGAAACAACGTCTGAGATTTCGGTAAGTCCTGTAAGGACACCCTTTCCGTTGGAATCTCTAAGACCGCGTTTAACGTCGTATTCGACATAAAGAGATGGGTCGATAGTTCCCTTATTCATATTTTCGAGCAGTCCGTAAAGAAGCTCCTGTTCGTCCGCTTCGAGCGATACGATTTCCTTGTCGTTTCCCATTTCAAGCATTTTGTTGTTTCCTTTCTACTATAATATATTTAGACGTTAAATCCATGACAAGCCAGCCATGGTTTACA
>CAZAXM010000063.1:0-10187 GCA_964489095.1 uncultured Ruminiclostridium sp.
CTTTTATTATATTTTAGTGTGAGGATTGTGTCAAGTTTTATTATACTACATCAATTTTAGTGTGAGGATTGTGTCAAGTTTTATTATACTACATCAAAGAGAGCTAACTGACTTAATCAAAATCAGTTAGCTCTCTTTTTGTGAATAATGAAATTTTGTTGCCAAATCGTTGCCACAACTTCGCAAAATCGGGACTTTTACGGCTCTACAGCCGGGAAAGTGGTCTTACGAAATTATTCCCACTCAATAGTAGCCGGCGGCTTACTTGTAATATCGTACACGATTCTGTTGATATTTTTAACCTCGTTTACAATCCGCACGCTCGCCTTTTCAAGCACCTCGTACGGGATTCTCGCAAAATCAGCCGTCATAAAGTCAGTCGTCGTTACGCCGCGCAGCGCAAGCGTGTAGTCATACGTTCTATCATCACCCATTACGCCGACCGAGCGCATATTCGTCAGCACGGCAAAGTATTGATTTATGCTTCTGTCAAGCCCCGCCTTTGCTATTTCCTCACGGAAAATATAGTCAGCGTCCTGCAAGGTCGCAAGCTTTTCTCTTGTTATCTCGCCGATAATACGTATCGCAAGTCCGGGTCCGGGGAACGGCTGCCGCCATACCAGAACGTCCGACAAACCAAGCTCCGTTCCGAGCTTCCTTACCTCGTCCTTAAACAGCAGTCTGAGCGGCTCAATGATTTCCTTAAAATCAACGTAATCGGGAAGTCCGCCAACGTTATGGTGCGACTTGATAACCGCTGCGTCGCCTGTTCCGCTTTCGATGACGTCGGGGTAGATCGTGCCCTGAACAAGAAAATCAACAGTACCGATTTTCTTCGCCTCTTCTTCAAAAACTCGGATAAACTCCTCGCCGATGGTTTTTCTCTTCGTTTCGGGATCGCTCACGCCCTCCAGCTTAGCAAGAAAACGTTCCGAAGCGTCAACACGGATAAAGTTTATATCCCAGTCCTTGAATGCCGCCTCAACTTCGTCGCCTTCGTTCTTTCTCATAAAACCGTGGTCAACGAAAACACAGGTAAGCTGCGGACCGACCGCCTTTGCAAGAAGAGCGCATGCAACCGAGCTGTCAACGCCTCCCGAAAGAGCAAGCAGAACCTTACCGTTTCCGACCTTCTCACGGATCTGCGCAATTGCTGTCTGCGCGTAATTCTTCATATTCCAGTCGCCCTTGCAGCCGCAGATTTTGTACAGGAAATTTCCGAGCATATCAAAGCCGCGGACGGTATGATTTACTTCAGGGTGGAACTGTACGCCGTAAAGCCTGCGTTTCTCGTCGGCCATTGCGCCGAACGGGCACTTTTCGCTGTGCCCGATTGACTTAAAGCCGTCGGGAACGCGGGTAATATAGTCGTTGTGGCTCATCCACACGATTGTGTTCTTTTCAATTCCGTCAAACAGCGGGGAAGCTGTATCAAACTCGCATTCGGTACGACCGTATTCGGAAAGAGAGCTGTCATGAGCAGGACCAATTTCGCCGTCAAGCGCGTACACCATAAACTGTGCACCATAGCAAATACCCAGAACAGGAATGCCAAGCTCAAGTATCTCGCGGCTCATGCGGGGGGAACTGTCAAGGTAAACGCTGTTAGGACCGCCCGTGAAAATAATACCCTTGGGCGCGCGCGCCTTAATTTCGGAAACAGGAGTTTTATAGGAGATGACCTCGCAATAGATGTTGTGTTCTCTGACGCGGCGGGCGATAAGCTGATTATACTGACCGCCGAAGTCGATAACAAGCACAAGTTCGTTGTTCATAGTCGGAAAATGTCCTTTCAAATAATACTTCTTTTATTTTACCATAATTCTTCTTTTTTTGCAATAGATTTTTGAAATAAAACCCGCGCTGCTGTAATAAAAATTAAGGGAAAGGGGCTGATATACTTGAAAAATGGACAGGCGGAGCTTTTAGTCGAGTTGGCGGAGGCGCGGGAAAGGCTTGAAAAAATTGAACAGCTGTTTAATGCGGCAACCGACGAGGTAGAAATCGAGGCGCTGATTTACGAAGAACGCGCCGAGCAGCTGCGGTATTCGGCATTGTTAAGACGCGCAAAGGAGGGAGAAAAATGCTCGGAGCAGGCTTTCTTGCAGTCCTTGGGCTGATTATGATTTCCGTTTATATGCGCACACGTGCCCCGAAAAGGCTTGCCGTTATCAATGGCGCTCTGGGCTTGCTCTCGCTTGCGGCTATTCAGCTTTTATCCGTCGGACAGGTAAGCTTCACCGCGGGCGCGGTCGGACTGTCGGCAATTCTTGGTGTGCCGGGAACTGCGCTTTACTTTTTTCTTGAACATTTTTTCGGTTGAAAGGATTGGTGAGCTATGACAATTATAACCGGACCTGTTATTCCCGAGCGGACAAGCGTGGCAGCAGCTCCGCTATCTCTCGCCGAACCTCTCGTTCCGCCGCCCGAAATGTTGCTTTCCGAACATGAGCAAAAGTCCGAGCAAGTCGAAATCCCGTGTTTTACCGCGCCTGCGCCTGTTAGCCGAAAAAAGCTGTCTTTCTTTGGAACATCAGCCGTGGAGCTGATTATCGCGCTTACGGTGGGGGGAATGGTGTGGTTTGGCGTAAATTCTGATACAGGTGGATTCGGCGAAATGGCACGCGCTGTTCTTAATTTTCTGCTGAATGGTTAGTCGTATAAAGGTACACGCAAACTTTTCTTTTTTCGCCGCGCTAAGCCTGATGATATGTACGGATAAGCGGGGAACGGCTATTTTGTGTTTAACAGCCTGTTTTTTGCACGAGCTGGGACATCTGATTGTTCTTTTCGGCGAGGGAAATATTCCGCGTGCAATCCATTTTTGCGCAGGCGGTATCAGACTTGACTGTGGAACGAGCCGAAGTGTTCCCGCGCTTTTTGGCGGCTGTATGGCAAATTTCCTGCTTTTTGCACTTTTCATTATCAGTGGCAGGGAAACCCAGCTTTTTGCTGTTATAAATCTGTTTACCGCTTTGATGAACCTTCTTCCGATTCGTCCGCTGGACGGCGGTTTTCTTTTAGAGCATTTTCTGTGTCGGCGTATCCGTGCTGAAAAAATCAATGCTGTTATGATGGCAATTGAAGCTATTGTCGGGGCTGCGGCAGTTTTTACGGCAGCGTATTTGTTCATAAATGGGATTTTGAGTGCGTCATCAGGGCTGTTTCTCGCATATCTTCTAGGTTTAGAAATTTTAGGAGAACTCTAAAAATCTGCTTAAAAGCATATGAAAATTTGATTTCAGATGTTCACAAAAACGGCCCGCCTTATTGAACTAAAGCGGGTCGTTTGATTTATGCAAATGTTACAGCGGAAATATTTATTACAGCCTTTTCGCCGGGAGTAGGAACGATTTCAACCGTGTGGTCGCCAACCTCGTCGAAGTCAATGATTTCTTCCGCCTCAACGTAGTTGCCCCAGCCGCCGGGGAATGAGCTGTCGATTGACTTTGCAAGCTCTCCGTCAACAAGAACATCGAATTTTCCGCCCGCCGTTGTAAGCTTTCCGTAAAGCAGACCTATCGTCTTTGCACCCTTGACTTCAAATTTGAGCGAGCCGACGCCATCGAAAGTTCCGTCCTTAGTGCGAACTGTCCAGTAGCCGCCGAAGTTGCCGAACATATTGGAGTTGTACTCCCAGCCCGTCATTTCAACAGGCGTGTAGGTGTCAGCGGCAAGCATATTCGCGTTTTCGTACTTGTTTTCGGTGAACATTTCCGAAAGGTCGCTTTCGGTTTCGGTGTCAATATTATCAAGATTGTCGATAACATCCTGAAGATAAGCGGTGATAATTTCGGTAAGAACGGCGTGTCCCGTTACGTTCGGGTGAATGTTGTCATCGGAAATATCTGTCCACTTGATATGACCGTTCTGAATTACATCAAGAATTGCGTCATGGTAGGAAATCATAGGGATCTGGTATGTTTCGCAGATTTCGGAGTGATACTTTTGGAAGCTTGTGCCGTCGTCCTGGGTCATTGCGATTGTAACGACAGCAGGGGAGGTTTCGCTGTTGTAGAGCTTACGGAGCAGGCTGTCATAGGAATTGATATTACGCTGCGTGTATTCGGTTGTGTCATTTACGGAGAAATCAACAAACACGAGGTCGGGATTTTTAGAGAGAACATCTCGTTCTGCGCGGAAAACGCCGATATAAGAGCCTGTTGCACCGATACCGGCGCGGACATATTCAATTTCCGCGTTCGGGAACTGTTCCATAAGCCAGTCGGTTGTGAGCTTGGAGTAACACAAGCCATCGCCTGCGCTGGAACCCTGTGTAATTGAACCGCCGAGATAAGCGACAGTAATTTTCTCGCCGTTCTGCGCTCTCTTGAACACCTTTGCAAGGCGCGCCTGATTGCCCTTGACGAGTGTTGAAAGAGCCTTCATACGGTTGGTTATGCCGTTTTCGATAACATAAGGCTCGTCGTCGGGAATTTCAATTTCTTCGGCTTTGGTCGATTCCGGGGTAGTTGTCTGTTCGTTAGCGACAGTTGTTGTCGAAACAGTAGTATTTTCGGTTTCAGTTCCGTTACAGCCGGCGGCTGTAGCGATAAGCGCAGCTGCGCATAAAACACAAATAATCTTCTTCATAATTATATCCTTTCAGTGTAAACTAAATTGCCACAAATAATATACCATTTTTTACGCAAAAAGTCAATATTATTCTTGCAAATTTACGGGCGATGTGGTATTATAAATATGTAACAATCGCACAATAAAAGAAAGGCGGGTTTTATATGTCAGTTTTTACAGCGGATAACGCGGCTTTTTCCTATATGGGACGCGTGGATTTTTCTAATCCGAAGGCTCCTGTTTTAATTTACGCGGGAAGTAATATTAAGTGTTGTTTTAAGGGAACTTTCCTTAAATTGACCATCGACAATATCCCCATGGATAAATTTTCATCTCTCGGCGTGGTCATTGATCGGGTTCAGTATCGTATCGAACTGAAAAATGAAAACGGAGCGGCGGAGTATGAAATTGCAAACGGACTCTCCGATGAAGTACATTCGCTCACGATTTTTAAGCGGCAAGGTGCAGCGCACTATTTTCGTTTTGTTTCACTTGAAACGGACGGCGAGCTGTTAAAAAGCGAGGAAAAATACGGGCTGAAGCTTGAATATTACGGCGACAGCGTTTCAGCAGGCGAGGTTACCGAGGCAGTTTACTATGAAGGGCATCAGGATCCTGAAAATCACGGCAGCGTCTATGATAACAGCTATTTCAGCTACACATGGCTGCTTGCACGCAGACTCGGCGCGGAGTTTTACAATAATTCACAGGGCGGACTTTCGCTTTTCGACAAAACAGGCTATTTCAATGGTCCCGACAACCTCACGGGGCTTGAAACTACATATAATAAGTTAAGCTACGTTTCATATTCGCCCATGGGTCTTACCGAATGGGATTTCAGCCGCTATACCCCCGACATTGTTATTTTCGCAATCGGTCAGAATGACGCAAATCCAAAACCGGAAGCGATTTACGATGAGGAGTATGCGAGAAGGTGGAAAGAAAAGTATAAAGAAATCCTGCTTGAACTTAAGGAGCGTTATAACAACCCGAAATTTGTTCTGATTACAACTGTTCTGATGCACGACAAAATCTGGGACGACCGAATCGAAGAAATTAAGAATGAGCTGAACAGTCCCGACGTTTACCATTATATGTTCAGTCGTAATGGCGCGGCTACCCCCGGACATCCGCGCATTACCGAGCAAACAGAAATGGCGATTGAACTTGAAAGATTTATACGTGACAACATTTTATAATGATAATGGCTGTACAGTGAAAAGCTGTACAGCCATTATTTATGCAAGTTTATGTTCGTCAGCGAGGAAAATCTCATTAGAAGCTTTTCCTTCTGTTTCAAAAATTATAATGGTATTCTTTCCCTTTTTGAGAAGCGGCGCAGGTATATACAGCCGCTTTTGCGGTCCGATTTCCCAGAACCGTCCGAGATTGAATCCATTTATGAAAGCGCAGCCTTTACCGAACCCATCGGTATCAAGGAACGTGTCGCAAGGCTCGTCAACGTCAAATTCAAATTTGTAAAATGCAGGGATGTTCTCGGAATAACCGCATGAAAAGCCGATTTTTTCAACTTGCTTTTCATCAAGCGGAAGCGGGTAGATGTTGAAACCGAACTGGCGGTGGTCGTTTATCTTGACCCCCTGCGAAATTCCCTTGCGCTGGTTTTCAAGACCTGTTCCGAAATTTTCACGCCCGATATTTTCGCAAAGCAGATCAAGTGTTCCGCCGTGCTCGTCACGTTTAAGCTCCAGCTTTTCCCAGATGTTTTCGGCAAATAACGTTCCGATATATCCGCGGTCGATATAGCACTGAACTCTATCGCTTGCCCCCTCAAGCCGAATCTCTTCAACCGTTTCATTAGGCTTAACGTTTGTCCGATAAAGAATATAGCCGTAATTCTGCCCGATCTCTTCCATTGTAACGGGGAAAAGGCTCTGAACAGGCTCGCTTATTTTATCAAGGACGCTGAACAGGTCGGTTTTAGCTGAACAGCTTATTTTGCCGTACTCCTTGCGTTTGATTTCGGTTGTAATTGGTACAGTGCGCGTTTTTGCGTACTTTGCAATTGTTTCCTTGAACAGCCTGTATTTTTCGGTAAGCTGACCATCCTCGGTAAGTGGCGCGTCGTATTCGTAGGAGGTAACGTCAGCAGTTTTGCTTCCGCCGTTTCTTCCGCTCATAAATCCGAAATTAGTTCCGCCCTCGAACATATAAAAGTTCACGCTTCCGCGCTTTAAAAGCTCTTCAAGCTCCGCGTTGGCTTTTTCGGGAGAGGTGGTGTGATGTTCCTCGCCCCAGGCGTCAAACCAACCGTTCCAGAATTCCATACACATAAGCGGTTTATCATCGCCGATAAAGCTTTTCATCTGTCCGAACTGCCATTCCGCAGCTGAACCGAAATTTCCCGTAGGAAGCGCGCCGTCAACCATTCCCGAACGGAAAAGCGCTTCTTTCCAAGGTCCGTCAGATGTAACAAAAGGAACAGTTACTCCAAGCTCGCGCAGCGTATCACGCAGAAATTCAAGGTATGCGGTGTCGTTTCCGTAGTAACCGTATTCGTTTTCGAGCTGCATAAGAATAATGCTGCCGCCCTTGTCTATCTGGTGAGGTACAAGCTTCGGGATAAGTACGTTATAGTAGTCCTTAACTGCGTCAAGATACGGCTGGTAGCTGCACCGCAGACGCATATTCCTGTCCTTTAAAAGCCAGGCGGGAAGTCCGCCGAATTCCCATTCAGAGCATATATACGGCGACGGACGGATAATAACGTAAAGTCCGAGCTTTTCGGTAAGCTGTAAAAATCGCTCAATATCATGTATTCCGTCAAAGCGGAAAGTTCCTCTTTCAGCTTCGTGATGGTTCCACGGAATATATGTTTCGACAGTGTTGCAGCCCATATTTACCAGCTTTTCAAGTCGATCCTGCCAGTATTCGGGTACTGTCCTGAAATAGTGGAAAGCACCTGAAATAATTTTGAACGGCTCGCCGTCCAGATAAAAATTGTCTTTAATTTCAAACATAGAAGCCTCCATACGTACATTTATACAAATATTTTATAACATTTGACCGCGATTGTCAACAATTCTGCGTAAATTCGTGATTTTTTTTGCATTTATGATTGACAATCAGGCATAAAAGCGATATAATATAACCATAAAATCTCAATCTGCTGTTTTATGGAGGTTTATATGAATAAATTATTTAAAAGGATTGCCGCCGCTGTTACAGCCGCCGCAGTTACAGTTACGGCGGGTATATTTACTGCGTCTGCCGAGGTTGTTACATACGGCGTGTCAACGGAGCTGGATAATCTCACAAATATAATGAAGAACTATTGCTTTATCGCGCTTAATGAGCTTGACGTTTCGGGACATCAGCATGGTTCGGCAATAGCGAAGAAGATTACTAAAAAACCAATTCCTGAAACTGATGTTATGTCTGAGCTTTGTCTGCGCGACAAATATGGTTCGTCTACTACAACCTATATCGAGGAGTTTGAGAACCTCGTCGGTATAGTTAAAATCGGATATAATAAGGATACGCTATGCATAGGCGAAAACTATACGGTAAGAGAAAACGGAAGCGAGAAGTTTATCGTCTGTAAGAACGGTACCAATTGTGAGCATAAGGTAGAAAGTTCGGGGACTGTCATTGCCGATACGGCTAGTAAAAAATATATGAACTTAGCTAAGCTTAAGGAGAGCTTTATTTCATATAATAAACAGCTCGCGAAAACCACGCCCTCGTCTTCGGAAGCCGTTACGGTACGCGGACAGAATTATACTGTAAATGCAATGGACGGCGTGGTATACTATAGTATTGATTCCACGAATTATTACAGTATAAATGCCGATTCAACCATAGATTTTCCGTCGGGTTCGAACGCAATACTCGTTCTTAATATAGATATGAATGGGATTACGTGGAGCAGAAAGCCTTTTGTCCTTAAAGAAGGAGGTACGTCGGTTACGTCAGACGAGGACGTGTTCCGCCACACAACCGCTAACCGTATTTATTACAACTTCTACGATTCAAGTAAGGCTGATCTACAGTACACAGGAACGATAAATATGGAAGAAAAGGGTTGGGGTACAATAATTGCTCCGAGCGCAAGTCTTACCGTTAATTCAAACTTCTGCGGCGTTCTTATCGGTAACAGGGTTGTTGCAAACGGCGAAACGCATTTTGTCGGCGCATATAATCCTGTTGTTCCGATACCGGAGGGAAATACGCCTGTTGGACCTGATCTTAAAGCGAAGATAGAGTTCAATAAAATTGATTCGGAAAAGAAAATAGCACTTGTCGGCGCGATATTCGGTATTTACACCACATCCGATTGTTCAGGTAAACCCATTTCGAGCAGCTCATCCGATGCAAACGGCGTTGTACATTTTAGCGATATTCCTGCGGGAACATATTACTTAAAGGAATTAGCAGCACCGAAGGGATATAATAAGAATAATACTATTTATTCTGTTTTAGTACAGTTTGACTCAAGTGGAAATGGAGTTGTAACCTTTGAAGACGGGAGAACTGAGCTTTCAATTCCGAATGACCCGATAAAGGCTGCTGTAACAACAGAGGCAACAACGAAGGTTACAACTAAGGCAACAACGAAAGAAACCACAAAAGTTACAACAAAAGCAACAATAAAAACAACATCAAAGCCTGTTACAATTGTTCCGGGCGGTGTTACAACAACTAAGATTCCGAGTAATGCTCCGACAACAACGTTTCCGGGAGCAATAACGACAACCAGTAAAGCTAGTGCTTCATCCGCTCACATTCCGAACTATACGAATGTCGTAACGACATCTAATGACACAGGTGCAAAGGATACATCTATAAATGCGACTACGCCTGCAGCATCGAAAAGTTCAACTACTTTTTCAGGAGGTTTGATAAAGGTTACAACAAAGGCTGAATCTTCAGTGAAAACAACAACGGAAGCTTCTACGGCGACAGATGAAAAGGGTGCGAAAGTAACAACAGTTGAAACGACTGTTTCAGATAAGGACGATGTTTCTGAAACAAGCGTAACAACATCAACTGATACGACAAAGCCGCCTGTTGATGATGATTATGACAACGAATCAGACGACGATGACGAATCAGACGACGATGACGAATCAGACGACGATGACGAATCAGACGACGATGACGAATCGGACGATGATGACGAATCGGACGATGACGACGAATCGGACGATGACGACGAATCGGACGACGATGACGAATCGGACGATGATGACGAATCGGACGATGACGACGAATCGGACGATGACGACGAATCGGACGACGATGACGAATCAGATGATGACAAGGATGACCACAAGAATGACAAAGACTCGGATATATCCGGTTCTGTTCAGACAACTGATGGTTCCGAAACGATTTTTGTTGAAACGTCGAACGGCGGTATGACATCAATTGAAACGTCAACAGGAATTACATCTGGCTCAGGCGATAATCCCTATACGGGCGTTGAGAACGCAGCGGGATTTGCAATCGTATTCGGAGAGCTTGCGCTGGCAGCGGCAATATTGAAGAAAAAGAAGTAAAAATGAAGAAAATGGCATTGATGAAAAATCAATGCCATCAGCTTGTTGAAAAACCTGTTTTGGAGAGTATAGTGTCGTTTTGCAAGATTA
>CAZAXM010000064.1:0-10081 GCA_964489095.1 uncultured Ruminiclostridium sp.
TTTTCCGGGGATTTGAGAGGGTTTGCGCCCCGACCGCGTGTGTGGTCGGGGCAATTTTTTTTAAATTTTTTGTCAAGCAGAAATAAAACTGGCAATGTATATCAAATACTTGACATAGCACCCAAACACGTGTAAAATTAAATTAAGAGGTGAAAATATGGAAAACAAATCAATTACGGAAGCCATTGCACGCATTGTAAAAATGGAACAGTTGTTCGACAAATTAACAGAGATTGTCAGAAAATCGCCGAATAAGCTGAACGTTACGTCTGTTCAGGAGAAAATCAAAAAGCTATCTGATTATTACACAAGCGACGAATGGCTCAACGATTATGAACTTGACGAGCAGAATTTACTGCCAAAAGAGCTAAAAAGAGGCGTTCTATCCGAGGACGGACTTTACGTTCTTCTTTATGAAATAAGCGAAAAAACCCACGGCGCTCCATCTTAAGAGCAGCCGCGGGTTTCACTTTTACTGTTCAGTTGTACCGTTTTCGTTTTGTTTTTCGTGAAGTTCTTCAGACTTTTCCTTCAATGCTTCATCTTCAATCTCATTGAATTTTCCGGTCATAAGATTCTCAAAGTCATCACCGTTAATTTTCTCGTGTTCGAGCAGATAGTTCGCAACAAGGTCAAGCTTATCGCGGTGGGTTTCGAGAATATCCTTGGCTTTTTCATAAGCTGTTTCAACAAGCTCACGAACTTCCTCGTCAATTTCTGCTGCAACATTCTCCGAATAATTGCGGCTATGTGAATAATCGCGTCCAAGGAAAACCTCGTCATTATCAGAACCGTACACAATCGGTCCGAGCCTGTCGCTAAATCCATAGCGCGTTACCATATTACGGGCAGTCTTTGTCGCACGTTCAATATCGTTTGAAGCGCCGGTTGAAATGTCTTCAAGAACAAGCTTTTCGGCAACACGTCCGCCAAGAAGAACTATAAGCTCCTCCGCCATTTCACGCTTACTTACATAACTCTTGTCGTGTTCAGGCAGCGACATCGTAAAGCCGCCCGCCATTCCGCGCGGAATAATTGTAACGTGGTGAACCTTATCCTGCGTCGGGCAATAGAAGTGGCAAAGTGCATGACCGGCTTCATGGAAAGCGGTAAGCCGACGTTCTGCCTCTGTTACAACGCGTGATTTCTTTTCAGGACCTGTTACAACCTTAATCGTAGCTTCCTCAATATCACTCTGAACAATCGCTTTTCGGTTTTCTCTTGCGGCGAGGAGCGCAGCCTCATTTACGAGGTTTTCGAGATCCGCACCGGTAAATCCGGCTGTTCCCTTTGCAATTGTCGAAAGGTTAATATCGGGCGAGAGCTTCTTATTTCTTGTATGAACGCGGAGAATAGCCTCGCGACCCTTTATATCAGGATAATTTACGACAATCTGGCGGTCAAAACGTCCGGGACGAAGCAATGCGGGATCAAGTATGTCACGTCGGTTTGTTGCTGCCATAACGATGATATTCTGATTTTCGGTAAATCCGTCCATTTCAACAAGAAGCTGGTTGAGAGTCTGTTCACGTTCATCGTGACCGCCGCCAAGGCCTGCGCCTCTCTGACGTCCGACTGCGTCAATTTCATCAATAAAGATAACAGATGGCGTGTGTTTTTTCGCCTGGTCAAACAAATCACGTACACGCGACGCACCGACGCCGACAAACATTTCAACGAAATCAGAACCGCTTATTGAGAAAAACGGAACGTTTGCTTCACCCGCTACAGCCTTAGCGAGGAGGGTTTTACCTGTTCCGGGAGGTCCGACAAGAAGAACACCCTTCGGTATTCTCGCACCTAACTCCTGATACTTATTCGGATTTTTCATAAAATCGACGATTTCTTCAAGTTCCTGCTTTTCCTCATCTGCACCCGCTACATCGTCAAATGTGATTTTCTTACCGTTAGACGGCTGATTTCTTGTATTTGCACGTGAAAACTGCGACATTTTTCCGCCGCCGTTCGTCTGTCTTACGAAAATAAATGTCAT
The DNA here is from genome assembly GCA_964489095.1 of uncultured Ruminiclostridium sp. Classification (GTDB taxonomy): domain Bacteria; phylum Bacillota; class Clostridia; order Oscillospirales; family Ruminococcaceae; genus Ruminiclostridium_E. The sequence goes on from CAZAXM010000064.1 coordinate 1,994, forward strand.
TACTATCATCACGACTACAAGAAGCAGATACGGGATAAAAGTAAGAAATGTATTATCAGTAATACGCTGATAATCGACGGCAAGCGGTTCATCGGGATGAGCGGCATTATAAAGAGTCCGATAGTTCTCAATGTCGTTTACAAAAAGACTGACGTTCGGAACACTGTAATAATGAAGCGTTTTCTCATCCTTCTCGCCGTTTTCGCTGCGCATATAATACTTAAGTTCGCCCGAACCTAGGTCGAGGTCGTAATTATAAACGCGCAATGTGTCGAAATCGTTAAGCACTTCCGAATAGCTCTTCGGTCTTACAACCGTAACATCAGTCGTCTGCTGGAGCGGGACGACAAAATTGAGTACCGTCACAAGTCCGATAATTAGTAACGCTATCAGAACAATGTAAATTATAACTCCCTTGAATTTATTTGACTGCATTTAGACCGCCTTTCCGTGAAATATGTTCTACACAAATTTATTTTTCGTAAACTTCTCTTTTCAGAATACCAATATATGGGAGGGTTCTGTAAAGCTCAGCATAGTCAAGTCCGTAGCCGACCACAAACTCGTTTTCAACGTCAAAGCACTTATAATCTGCCTTAATATCGATAGTACGCTCGACCTTTTTATCAAGAAGCGTACAGATTTTTACCGAGGCGGGATTCTTCTGCATCAGGTAGTTGCGGACAGAATTGAGGGTTCTCGCGCTGTCGAGAATATCCTCGACGAGAAGAATATCTCTTCCGGTAATATCCGTATCCAGATCCTTGAGTATCCGTACATTTCCCGATGAAACTGCTGCGTTTCCGTAGGATTTTGCGACCATAAAATCAATATCGCAGGGCAGGTCAATTTCACGCATCAGGTCTGCCATAAAAACGACCGAGCCTTTGAGTATGCCGACGAGAAGCGGCTTTTTCCCCGCATAATCTGAGGAAATCTGCTTTCCGACCTTTTCAACGGCAGCTTTAAGCTGCTCCTTACTGAAAAGTATTCTTTCAATGTCCTTGTTCATTTTTCTGCCTTTCATAACATATAAACATAATAATAATTATATCACAAATCCATTGTGAAATCAATCTTTTTAATGTTTATTTTTTGAAAATTATGTGGATTTATTACGATAATTCTGTTTTATCGTCTGAATTTCAAAATTATCTTTTTTAACAGCGGCAAAGCGATCCCTGCAAAGATTGATTTTACCCTTTCCGCAGGCGATAATGCGGCTGCATTCGTTTATACGCAAGGCTGACGGCTCGATCCCATTTTCCGAGAGAACGGCCGAAATAACACGTGAGAGGACTGCCCTGTCAAGCTCTCGGAGCTTACGGCAGCTGTACCCGCTTTCCGTCCAACAATCCGTTTTAGCGGTTTCAGCAAGCCCGTCAAGGTAGGCGTTGTCGTCCGTTACAGCCTCTGTCATTCGAGAAATCCCATCTATAAGCGAGGGGTTAAAGCTTTTGAGCTGCGGTATTATTTTCAGCCGAAGCTTGTTGCGCGTATACTCCTCGGAAAGATTAGTGCTGTCGGTAATATACCCTATTCCCTGCTCGGCGCAGTAGCGTTCTGTTTCCTCACGCGTGCAGCGCAGTAAGGGGCGTATGATTTTCCCGCGCACGGGGGGAATACCCCCAAGTCCTTTCGTGCCCGTTCCGCGCAGCAGATTTATCAGCACTGTTTCCGCGTTGTCCGAAGCAGTGTGAGCTGTTGCAAGCTTCGCGTTACGTTCCGTGCAAAGTTTTTCAAAGCATTCGTACCGCGTCTTACGCGCTCTTTCCTCAATGCTTTCATGCTTATCCGGTTTAATTTCAACGCTGTAAACTATCAATTCGATTTGTCGTTCATCGCAAAAGTCACGCACAAAGCGTTCATCGCGCAAGCTTTCTTCCCCGCGCAGGTTGTGGTTGATATGGCAGGCAAGCAGCGTTATTCCAAGCTCCTCGCGCATTGTAAAAAGCAGATTTAGCAGTGCCATACTGTCTGCACCGCCACTTACCGCCGCTACAACTGTATCGCCGCATTTCAGCATATCGTAGCGTGCTGAAATTGCTCTGATTTTATCCTCCATAACGCTCCTCCAGATCGGTGAAGCGTGTGAACTGACCGTCAAACCTCAGATTTATAGTGCGGGTTTCACCGTGTCTGTTTTTGGCAACAATACATTCTGCTGTCGAAAGATTTTCTTCGTCCTTGGTGTAATAAACGTCACGGTAAAGGAACAGAACAATATCCGCGTCCTGTTCGATAGATCCAGAATCACGCAGGTCGGAAAGCATAGGACGTTTATCCGTACGCGCTTCCGGTCCACGTGAGAGCTGAGAAAGTGTTATAACAGGAACATTAAGCTCCTTCGCCATTATTTTAAGGCTACGTGTGATTTCGGAAATCTCGTTGACGCGGTTTCCATCGCGGCGTCCCGTTGACATAAGCTGTAAATAGTCTATAACGACAAGTCCCAGATTTTCAACACGACGAAGCTTTGCCTTCATTTCACCAATCGAGATGCTCGCGGTATCATCAATGAAAAGCTCGATATTCGTCAGCATATCAGCCGCCTGTTTCAGTCCGTTCCACGACGCAGATTCTATTTTTCCGGTTCTGAGGCTTTCCGAGGATATTTTTCCCTCGGACGAAAGCATACGCATAACAAGCTGTTCACATGACATTTCGAGGCTGAAAACCGCAACCTTTTTTCCTTTATTGATTCGTGCGGCATTTACAGCGATATTCATTGCAAACGTAGTTTTACCCATTGCAGGTCGCGCGGCGATCAGAATGAAGTCGGACGGATTCAGTCCGAAAATAACCTTGTCGAGCGACGAGAAGCCTGAAGCAAGCCCTTTTTTGTTAGCCTCCTCGGGGTGTTCTGTAAGATACGCCAGATTATGGAGAGCCTCACGCACAATCGGTGCAATCGGCACAAGTCCCTTTATCTTATCATCGCGGCGAATGTCATAGATCACCTTTTCAGCGTAGTCGAGTAAGGCGTCAGGCTCCTCGGTATTCGCAACGGCAAGGTCGTAAATATCCTTTGAAGCGAGAATAAGCTGCCGCACAAGACGTTTTTCATCGAGAATATCGACATAGCTCTCAATTCCCGATTTTTCTACGGAAAACTCAGTCAGCTTAAAAAGATAGGTTCGCGCTGCGTCGGGAGTGTCAAAAATGCCATTTCTCAGGCATCGCTCCGTAACACTTACGATATTTATTTCGACGCCGCCGACAAACATTCCCGAAAGAACGTCGAATATTTTCCCATGCATTTTTATGTGAAAATGCGCCGAGCTCAGCTTCGGAACCTTTGACATCAGCGCAGGCTCAATTATAAGCGAGCCGAGAACAATTTGTTCCGCGTCGATATTAAAAGGCAGATTAGCGTCGGAAATATCAAATTCCGCCATTTTTCACAATCCTTTCGGTCAGGTCAGTTCGGTAACCTGAACCTTGAATTTCGCGGAAACACCGTTATAAAGCTTAGCCTCCGCTTCAAACACACCGAACGTCTTTATATCGGGGCAAACAAGCTTCTTCTTTTCAACGTCAAGCCCGCTAGCGTCCTTTATAAGCTTCGCGACATCCTTAGCTGTAACCGAGCCGAAAAGCTTTCCGTTTACACCCGCCTTCACCTTTGTCGAGAAGGTTTTACCCTCGATTACTGAAGCGATATGTTTTGCATTAGCAATATCGGTGTCGATTTTGTGCTGAGCATGAGCCTTCTGACCGTCGAGAATGTTCATATTCTGATTTGTTGCCTCAACAGCAAGGTTTTTCTTAATAAGGCAGTTTCTTGCAAAGCCGTCCTTAACCTCCTTAACCTCACCCTTTTTTCCTGTTCCCGCAACATCCTGTAACAGAATTACTTTCATTTTGTTATCCTCCTCAATTATTGAGATTTTTAAAATATGTGTCAATCGCTTTTTTCAGACGTTCGATTGATTCGTCAATTGAAATACCGGAGAACTGCGCACCCGCCATAGTCTGATGACCGCCGCCGCCAAGCTCCTCCGCGATAAGCTGAACATTGATAGCTCCGAGGGAGCGGCAGCTTACTGATATTTCATCGTTTCCTATACGATAAAGCACGAACGAAGCGTCAACATCTGAAACGCCGAGCAGCTCGTCTGCCGCCTGCGGTGCAACGATCCGCATATCGTCGAGTGCTTTATCAGCCGATGCGATAGCGCAGTTTTTGTAAATGCTCGCAGAAGAAACAAGCTCTGTTTTCTGTTTATAGCACTGTATCGAATTAGCAAAAAGACTTTTAACATTCACGGTATCAGCACCGAGCTTACGCAGAAAAGCAGCGGCTTCAAAGGTACGTACGCCTGTACGGAGCGTGAAATTCTTAGTATCGAGCGTAATACCCGCAAGCAACGCTTCTGCGTGAACAGTGGGGATTTTCCCCGCGTCGCCGAAGTATTGCAGAAGTTCCGTAACCATTTCAGACGCACTTGAAGCGTAAGGCTCATGATGGAAAATAGTAGCGTTGTCGATAAAATTGACCATTTTCCGGTGATGATCGATAACGACAAGCCTTTTCGCTGCTTCAAGAAGAGCCGGTTCATCAACAATCTTCGGGTTGTGGGTGTCAACTACGATAAGGAGCGAATTTTCGCCGAACTGCTCTCTCGCCTGCGCTGTTGACATAAAAAGTCCGTTCTTATCTTTTTCATTAACTCTCTCGTACAGGTTAAGCGAAAGAGTGGTATTTTTATCAATAACGGCATACGCATTTTTGCCGAGTCTGCGAATCGCACCTGCAAGACCTACCGATGAGCCTACGCTATCGAGATCGCTGTTGCGATGTCCCATTATGTACACATCGTCGGAAGCGTCGATTGCCTCAATAAGCGAGTTTGCGATGATGCGGGTTTTAACCTTGGTATGACGTTCGATTCCCTTGGAAACGCCGCCGTAAAACTCAAAACCGTTTTCCGTTTTTATTGCAGCCTGATCGCCGCCGCGTCCGAGCGCCATATCGAGCGCCTGGCGGGCAAATTCCGCACTTTCGGCGAGCGTTTTTCCCGTCCGTCCGATACCAATTGAAAGTGTTACATTCATACGATCGTTGACCTGGATTTCGCGCACGCTATCGAGGATCTTCATTTTATCCTCAATCATGGCGCGGACATGCTGTTCCTCGACAACAGCCCAGAATCGTTCTTTACTGTATTTCCGCAGGATACCCGATGTGTTGTTGATAAAATCCTCAAGAAGCTTATCAATTCTTACGGTTATGTTAGCCGTTTCACTTTCCGCGTTTCCGCTAAAAAGCTCCTCGTAGCTATCGATAACGAACACCATAACAACGGGCTGAGACATACGCTTTTCAATTTCGAGGGTGCGCAGCTTCGTTATATTGCGGAAATAGATAATATAGATTTCCTTCGCGTCCTCTTCTTTCGGAACAGTCGCATATACCTTATAATAACAGTTCTTATACTTGATTTCGTAACCGTCTGCGGCGAGCAGCTTTTCAAAGCTGAGCTTTGTTATTACATCAATTGAGCTGCCGTAAACAGCCTCCTCCTCGAACGTCCTTGAAAACTCGCTGTTAAACCAGACAATTTTGTTTTTATCGTCAACAATAACAACGCTGAGCGGGAGGTCGTTGAGCGAAACACGTTCGAGCTGCTGAATTTCCTCGTCAATGTGAGCGAAATACTGGAAATTCTTTCTTGTAACAGTTATAAGCTTTGCGGCAGTAAAACCGGCGGTAAGGAAGATTATGGGCGCAAATATACAGAATGCCTTTAATGACGCAGAATAAGTGAAAATAAGCATAACGATAGCTGTAACGCCAAGCGCGGCGACCGAAAATACTAATCCAGCGTCACGAAAGTAATTCTTCACTTTTAAGCACCCCCGTTTCATTTTTTAGCAATCGTTAGATTTCCATTATAATGGGAAGTATCATCGGACTTCTTCTCGTTTTCGAGAAAATAAAGCTGCCGAGCGCGTCCTTCATAAGGTTTTTGAGAGTTCCCCATTCACGCACATTCGGCGCAAGATTCTTTTCCATAACCGAGAGCATGAGCGCACGTGATTCCTCCATAAGCTCCTCTGATTCGCGCACATAAACAAATCCGCGCGAAACAATATCGGGTCCGGAAACGATTTTTCCTGCCGACTTGTTAATTGAAGCGACAACGATTATTAAACCGTCCTGTGCAAGATGTTTTCTGTCACGAAGAACAACCGAGCCGACATCGCCTACTCCGAGTCCGTCAATAAGAACACGCCCTGCGGGAACCTGTCCCGAAAGTTTCATATCAACACCGTCTGTTTCGAGTACATTTCCATTATCGGCTATAAAAATATTCTCCTCCGGAATATTGAGCTTTAAAGCAAGTTCCTTGTGCTTAAACATATGCTTATACTCACCGTGAATCGGGATAAAGTATTTCGGACGGGTAAGCGAGAGCATCATTTTCAGTTCTTCCTGGCAGGCATGTCCGGAAACGTGAACATCATACATTGCCTCATAAATTACATTAGCGCCCGCTTTCATCAGTTCATTTACTACACGTCCGACAAGTTTTTCATTACCGGGAATCGGGTTTGCTGAAATAATGATAAGATCCTGCGGTGTGATCGTAACCTGTCTGTGCTCATTGCTCGCCATACGCGAAAGCGCAGACATAGGCTCACCCTGGCTGCCTGTTGTTATAATAACAAGCTCCTCAGGTGGTATTTTACCGATTTTGTCAATATCGACAAGCATATTTTTCGGAACACGTATATAGTTAAGTTCAATAGCCGTCTGAAGCACATTTATCATACTTCTGCCCGAAACGGCAACCTTCCTGCCATAGATTTCAGCGCTGTCTATAATCTGCTGGATTCTATGGATATTACTGGAAAAGGTTGCGACAATAATTCGCTTACCATCTGCATTTGCGAAGAAATTGCGGAATGTTGCGCCGACGCGTCTTTCCGACATAGTATATCCCGGACGTTCAGCATTCGTACTTTCCGAAAGAAGCGCAAGTACGCCCTTATTGCCCAGTTCGCCGAAGCGTGCAAGGTCAATGATTCCGCCCTCGATAGGCGTGTAATCCACCTTAAAGTCGCCCGTGTGGATAACAACTCCCGCAGGAGTGTGGATCGCGAACGCGCATGCGTCGGGGATAGAATGGTTCACGCGGATAAATTCAACGCACATACATCCCATTTTAACGTTCTGGCGCGGCTGAACTACTTTAAGCGCACACTGGTTAAGAATACCGTGCTCGCGAAGCTTTCCCTCGACAAGACCAAGGGTCAGCTTAGTGCCATAAACGGGAACATTCACCTTTTTAAGCAGGTATGCAAGTCCGCCGATATGATCCTCATGACCGTGCGTAAGAACAATTCCGCGCAGCTTCTCCTTATTCTTTACGACATAGGAAAAATCCGGGATAACAAGATCAACGCCAAGCATATCATCGTCGGGAAATGCAAGACCGCAGTCAACGATAAACATATCGCTGCTGCATTCGTAAAGGTACATATTCTTACCGATTTCATTAAGTCCGCCGAGGGGGATAATGCGAAGCGGCGCACCTCTTTTTGCCTTAGGATTATTCGCTGCGGGACGATTTTTTGCAGGCTGCTGCGCGGGCAGATTCTGACGGTGCGCTTCTGACGCTGGTTTCTGTTTAGAACGCTGCTGCGGTTTTCTTGTACGCGGCTGGCTGAATTGCTGTTCAGATTTAGGCTGCGACTGCTTTGCACGGCGGTTCTGCTGAGGCTTTGCAGGTCTTATTTTATCCTTGGATTTCTGTTCCTGCTGATTCTGATAATTATTTTTAAGCATTGCTCCTCTTTTCTTTCTGACAGGTGAAAAGTGTTTACGGTATTGGTAAAGCGGGATATAGAATGGAATATATCCTATAAGAAAACCGAAAATCTTTATCTTCCTATCCTGAATATATCATTAACAGCTTCTCGCTGTTTTACACATAAGTATTCATTGTTTATTTTACTACAAAAAGCCGAACTTGTCAAGCATATATCATTGACAAACATACAAATAATAATTGCTTTGCATTTCTATTGTAGTGCTACAATAGATATTGGACAAAAAGCAGGAAAAAATATTGAGAGATA
>CAZAXM010000065.1:0-9265 GCA_964489095.1 uncultured Ruminiclostridium sp.
GCCTGATGCGATTCGAACGCACGGCACATAGCGTCGGAGGCTATTGCTCTATCCAGCTGAGCTACAGGCGCATATATAACAGGGTCGATTATCCGACCCTGTTATTATACCACATTATTTCAGTTTTGGCAAGTCTTTTTAATTATTTCTCCAATAATTTTTCGACAGACGCAAGCTTTGCGCTTACGCTGAACACTTCCATCGCCATTTCAAGCTCCGCAGGCTTCGGGAACGTCGGCGCGATTCTTATATTACAGTCCTTCGGATCCTTTCCGTAAGGATAAGTTGCACCCGCGCCGGTCATAACTACGCCCGCTTCCTTACAAAGCTCTACAATTCTCTTCGCAGTTCCGTCCATTCCATCAAATGAAATGAAGTAACCGCCATTCGGCTCGTGCCACGAAGCAATTCCGAGCGGCTTAATTTCCTTATTGAGCTTTTCAAGAACTACCTTAAACTTAGGCGCGATAATATCACGGTGCTTTTTCATCTGCTCCTTGATTCCGTCGAAGCTTCCGAAAAATCTTGCGTGGCGGAGCTGGTTAAGCTTGTCATAACCGATTGTCTGGTAAGTCATCTGGCTCTTGATGAAATCAATGTTCTCCTTGCTCGCACCAATGCACGCAAGACCGCCGCCGGGGAATGAAATCTTAGAGGTCGACGTAAACATCAGCACCATATTCTGCTTGCCGGTTTTCTTGCACTCTTCAAGAATATTGAGAAGCTTATCAGGTGTATCGCTGAGGTGATGAACGCAATACGCATTGTCCCAGAAAATGCGGAAGTCCTTAGCCTTAGGGGAAAGTGCCGCAAAGCGCTTTACAACCTCGTCGGAATAGGTAATGCCCGTCGGGTTGGAGTACATCGGAACACACCAGATACCCTTGATCGTTTCGTCCTCGGAAACGAGCTTCTCAACCATATCCATATCAGGACCGTCGTTAAGATATGGTACATTTATCATTTCGATTCCCATGCTCTCGGTGATTGCGAAATGACGATCGTAACCGGGAACGGGACATAAGAACTTAACGTGGTCATACTTGCTCCAGGGCTTATCACCGCCGAGAACACCGAGAAGCATAGCTCTTGCAAGGGTGTCATACATAAGCTGCAAGCTTGAGTTGCCACCGATTATAATTTCGTCCTCGGACACACCGAGCATGGGGCACATAAGCGCTTTCGCTTCGGGGATTCCGTCGAGAACGCCGTAGTTGCGGCAGTCGATTCCGTTCTGCGACTTATAATCGCCGTCAAGACAGTGGGTAAGCATTTCAATCGAGAGGTCGAGCTGTTCCAGACACGGCTTACCGCGCGACATATCAAGCTTCAGACCCTTTCCCTGCCACTGCTTGTATTCTGCGGAAAGCTCCGCCTTGAGCTGTTCCAGCTCCTGCTTTGAATAATCCTTGTACATTGCAAATTTCCCTTTCTGTACGGCACTTGTGCCGGGTTTTCTTCCTTAATATTTATTATACAACATTTTCTAAAAAATGCAAGTTGTTTTTTAATTTCCTGCAAATTTATTCGGCACTTTCTACGAAATCAACAACACTTCGACAAAAAAAAGCATTATTCCTGTTCAATATATTCATCAACAGTCGAAGCGGGATTTACGGAGCATTTAAGCGTAAGATGACCCTTTTCGTCCTCGCTGACAGTCGCGTCGATGCGGAGAAAACAGTCGGGAAGAACAATTTTCGGTGAAAGCGACACGTATTCAACATCGAAAACGTACTGGAGAACAATTGCCCCCGAAGCGGCTGAAAGCTCGATATTCGTGTTGCCGTTGTTACCAAGTTCAACCGTCATACCTGTTCCGGCGTCGTTTAACAGCACATTCTCTTCGTTTTCTCTGTTTAGCTCGTCATAGCTTTTCGCCGAGACATTCTCGATCGTTACACCGTTCGTAACTACTTCTAATCTGAGGTTAGCAAGTCGGAAGTTTGTTCGCTGCTGATTTTCGGTAAGCTCCTGAAGCGTAACGGTCTGAAGGGTAATATTTTCCTCGCCGTCCTCGTCCTTAACGCGGGAAACAGCGGTATAGAAAGCGGGGTAAAACTCCGGCGTACCTGATTCGAGAGCGGCGCGCAGGATTTCCTCCTCAGTAAATTCAATTGAAATAAGCTTTTCAAGCATTTCGTTGTACTTATCGTAGTCGATATCTGAGCTGTACAGCCTTTTTACGGCAAAGCCCGACGGGGACTGTTCCGAGGTATAATCGCCGACATAGGTTATCTCGCGGAACTGGAACTCGTTTATCGCATATAGAGCAACAACTCCCGCCACAAGAATGATCAGAATAATAATAAATATTTTTTTCATATCAGATACCGTCCTTAAATGCAGTACAGATTCGTATCCCAGGCGGGGATATACGGGTGATGGCGCAGGAAAAACTTATAATCGGGGTTCAGCTCCTTTATAAGAAGCGGAAGCTCGACCATATCCTCCGTGCGGTGGTAAAGTGAAACGATAAGCCGCGGCTTGTACTTTTTTATGGTTTCAGCGCTTCCGAGAAGCGCCTGTTTCTCGCTTCCCTCGACGTCGTATTTTATAAGCGTTGCCGCTTCCCCGCCGAGAATGCTGTCCGCGCTTCTTCCCTGGATCTCAACGGGCGTACCTAAAGTCTGCTCGGAAGCTGTTTCACTAAGGGACGAGCCGCGCCCTGCCCGCCGATAAAAGGTCAGCGTTTCGTCTGCGCTCCAAGCCGCCGCGTTTATATGCTCAAAAACAGCCGAGCCAAGCGCGTAATGCCTGCGACGAAGCTTTGAATAACTGCGCTTATCAGGCTCAACCGCGTAGATTTTCCTGAAGCGGCGGTTTGTGAGCTGTAAAAACTCCTCAACAGTATCGCCGTTATACGCGCCCAGGTCAACGAAAGTTTCATCACTGCCGATTTTCAGCAGGCTGTACGCCTCCTCTTTATCTGTTTCGCAGCCGCGCAGGACAGAAATATCGCCTGTGATGCGATATTTCAGCAGCGCGTCGAAAACGTCCCGCGATTTTTCGTCATCGAACATCGGGCGCAGGGTCATTATATCACACTCATGGTCGGAAATATAATCGCTGTCGAAAAGCCCGCCGCCGACAACTGGAACATCGGGCGCGATAACCTCGTATTTTTCCGAAAGGCGGTCGATTCTTTCAAGTACGTCGGGGAGGGCTGTTCCGAAGCATATCACAATCAGAAAATCATCGTACTGTTCCTCGATTTCGGACAGCTTTTTGACACGATAGCCGTGAAAGCTATGCCCGCGCACAAATTCATCGCTCGCCATAAACTCTGCGGGACGTATATTCATTTTTTCCATAACGCGCAGAATTTTTTCCGCGCCGTCGCCCATACCGTACATTACGATAGGCTTATCCGTTTCCGACAGCCGCTCCCATGCGCTAAGCGACGGTTCGTATGCGTTTTCTTCCATTATTTTCAGTTTCCTTTCGGATTATTCAACTGTAACCGATTTTGCAAGATTTCTCGGCTGATCAACGTCGCAGCTGCGCAGTACCGCCGTGTAATAAGCGATAAGCTGAAGCGGAACGACTGCCACAAGCGGCATGAGCAAATCGCGGACTTTCGGGATATAGACGGGACAATCAACGCTTTTCGTTTCAATTGACGTTCCCTCAGGCGCGAGCATTACGACCATTGCGCCGCGTGACTTGACCTCCTTGACGTTGCTCTGTGTTTTCTCGAAGAGGTCGGACTGGGTAGCTACTGCGATAACGGGCATACCCTGTTCAATCAACGAGATAGTGCCGTGTTTCAGCTCGCCTGCCGCGTAGCTTTCCGAGTGGATATAAGAAATTTCCTTAAGTTTCAGCGAACCTTCCATACTAAGCGCGTAATCCAGTCCGCGTCCGATATAAAGCAGGCTCTCCGCGCTCATTAGCCTTGAAGCAACATACTGATACGGTTCCTGATTATTTACACACTTTTCGATTTCGGCAGGGATCGCGGCAAGCTCGGAAACAAGCGCACGGCATTCCTCCTCGGTAATTTTTCCGCGCGCATATGCGATTTTGAACGCAAAAAGGTACATAAAGGCAGTCTGAACCATATAAGCCTTGGTTGAGCAAACAGAAATTTCGGGACCCGCAAGGGTGTACATAACCATTTTCGCCTCACGTGCAATAGACGAGCCGACAACGTTCACGATCGCCAGCGTATCCGCGCCCGTTTCGTTCGCAAGCTTTAAAGCGGCGAGCGTATCCGCAGTTTCACCCGACTGAGAAATAACAATAACGAGATCGTCGTCGGAAAGAAGGGGGCTGCGGTAGCGGAACTCGGAAGCAATATCTACAATAACAGGTGTACGGGCAAGGCTTTCGATAATATACTTTCCAACAATTCCCGCGTGCATTGCCGAGCCGCAGCCGACTATGTAAACATGATGGTAGCCGCGCAGCATTTCGTCTGTCAGTCCGCATTCGCTGAAATCGACAAGTCCGCTTTTTATGCGGGGAGAAACGGCATTTCTGAAGGCGGTGGGCTGTTCGCAGATCTCCTTTAGCATGAAATGCTTATAGCCGCCCTTTTCAGCCGCTTCGATATCCCACTCGGCGGTCTGAAGCTCCTTTTCAATCACATTCTGATGAATGTCATAAAAAGTAACGCCGTTTTCGGTTATTTCAGCTATTTCGTTTTCCTCAAGTAGGTAATATTCGCGGGTGTGGTTAAGAATTGCGGCGATATCGGAGGCTATGAACATTTCGCCCTCGCCCTTTCCGACAATAAGCGGGCTTTCCTTACGCACCGCGTAGATCCTGTTCTTAAAATCACGGAAAAGTATTCCTAGCGCGTATGCTCCCTCAATTTCACTGATAGTCGAGATGACCGCTTCAAGCGGGTCGCCTGCGTAATTATAATCGAGCAGCTTTACGACAGCTTCCGTGTCGGTTTCACTTTCAAAGCCATAGCCCTTTGTGGCAAGGAAGTCCTTTATTTTGCGATAATTTTCGATTATACCGTTATGGACAACCGAAACTCTGCCGTTACCGATCGGGTGGCTGTTTATATCACTGGGTTCGCCGTGGGTCGCCCAGCGTGTGTGACCGATTCCGCAGATTCCCGACGGTGTTCCGAGCTGAGCAAGTCGGGGCGAAAGTCCCTCGCGGATTTTTCCCTTAGCCTTAACGGTTTTTATCTTATCGTCCTCGAATACAGCGATTCCCGCGCTGTCGTAACCTCTGTATTCGAGCTTCGTGAGAGCGTCAACAAGAATCTGCGCGCACTCCTTTTTACCTGTATATCCGACAATTCCGCACATAATATGCACCTCCAAGTATATAACGAGCCGTATAAAAACGAAGCCTCTATAAAATATTCATAGCTATATATACTTATAATTATACCATAAAAATGCGGTTTTTGCAACCTTACTGCGCGAAAAAAAGCGGTTTTCACGCAACTTTTTTCACACTTTTCACAAGGTTTCATATAATGTAATGCGGGAAAGGCGTTCAGCCGCGTTTCAGGCGTCGCCGAACCTGTAATATGTACACGGAAAGGAAAAAAGATATGGCAGTTTTTTACAATAGAGCAACCCTTTCATACAACGACACCGTTACCGACTCGAACGTTGTAACGGGAGAGCTTGTCGAAACGCTTTCAGTCACAAAGACGCCCTTGCAGACCAAATATACGCCCGGAAGCATCGCGACATATATCGTGAACATCAAGAATTCGGGAGCAACTGCGCTCAGCGGTCTTACGCTAATCGACAACCTTGGCGGATACGCGTTCGGTGCGGCAACGGCATACCCGCTTACGTATATAAACGATTCGGCGGGGTATTTCATCAACGGCGCTGTGCAGGCGACGCCGACCGTAGTTTATGACAACACGCTTACAATAAGCGGGCTTTCTGTTCCTGCGGGCGGGAACGCGGCTGTTATCTACCAGACGCGGGTGAACGATTACGCTTCGCCCGACGTTGGCGGTACAGTCACCAACACGGTTACGATCAGCGGCGAGGGACTTACGGACGCGACCGCGGTATCGACAATTACAGCCGAGGAAGCGCCTGTTCTATCAATCAGTAAGAGCCTTTGCCCCACCACAGTCACAGAGAGCGGAGTTATTGCGTACACGTTTGTGATCGACAACGTAGGCAATGCGGTCGCGGACGAGGCAGCGAATGTTGTTATAACAGACACGTTCAGCCCGATTCTCCGCAACATTGTTGTTACGCTGAATGGAACGGCGCTCACCGAGGGAGTTGACTACACCTACAACGAAGCAACGGGTGTATTTGCGACGATTGCGGGAAAAATAACAGTTCCGGCAGCCGGCTTTGCGCAGGATTCAGCCACAGGGCTCTGGACGGTTGACCCTGCGACGATCACGCTTGTCATAAGCGGAACTGTCTGACGGTTTTTGCTGACTTGTCCTGCGGCGGCGCATTTCAATCCCGGATATCGCCATCACTATAAGCGACAAGATCAATAAAGCAAAAGGGGCCGCCGCATTTAGCAGCAGTCCCTTTTCAGGTTTACAATTACATTTCAATAATTACTTCATTTACAGGCTTTAAGATTTCGTCGGGAATAAGGATTCCGTCAAGCTTTTCGCCGTTTACGGTTACGGACTTAACGCCATGCTCGCTTCCGTTCGGGTTCTTAACTGTAACATTGAGCTTCTTACCACGGAAGGTCTTTTCCATAGTGTATTCCTTCCACTCTGACGGAATGGACGGGTCGATTACAAGGCCCTTCGTTTCGGGGTTAAGACCGAGAATACCTTCTGTTGTACCTACCATTACCGTAGAAGCCGTTCCTGTAAGCCAGTGAACGTGCGCACGACCTGCAAACGGACTGTCCTTACCTTCAACGAACTGACCAAATACGTACGGTTCAAGTACACGGTGCTCCGCCTTGTTGTTGTAGCTTGCGGGAGAAGCCTCCTTCCAGTACTTGTAAGCGCGGTTGCCGTGTCCAAGCTTGGATTCGGCAAGAATCAGCCAGCCCTGAGGCTGAGAGAAAATACCAGCGTTTTCCTTTGTGCAAGCGTTGAAGCACTGCATAAGCGCACCGTCAAAGCCATGGTGCTTGTACGGGGGATACATAACCATCGCGCCGTAAGGTGTGTTAAGCTCACGCTCTACGCTGTCCATAGACTTTTCAGCCTGTTCCTTGCTCGCAAAGCCGGAAATAACCGCCCATGACTGCGGGTTGAGCCACATATTTGCTTCGGGATCGGTGCGCTGACCGATAACAGTTCCGTCTTCCTTATAACCACGGATCCATCTGTCCTCATTCCAGCAAGCGGAAAGAATTTCATCAAGCTTTGCCTTGATTTCATCAAGATACTTTACATACTCGGTATCATTCTTTTCAACCGCGTAGGTGCGAAGAATCTTTACAGCATAAACAAGCTGGAATGCTACGAAAGTAGACTCGCCCTTCTTTCCAAGACGAAGGCAGTCGTTCCAGTCAGCATGGAGTCCCGCAGGCATACCATGTGTTCCGAGATGGTTCATGGAGAAGTCAATAGCTCTCTTAAGGTGGTCATAAACGGTACCCTTTTCACCATCGTTAGCGTAAAGGATTTCCTCGTCGAGGAACGCGCTGTCGCCGCTTTCCGAAACGTACTTGTAAACAGTCGGGAAAAGCCAGAGCGCATCGTCCGCTCTGTAAGAGGGGTGACCCGTCTGCTTAGCATAAACGGAGTTTTCATCGTTCTCGTCGGGGTGGTTTTCCTGTCCTGCCTTATGGTCATATTTAACAAGCGGCAGACCTGCGCCATTGGTTACCTGAGCGGAGAGCATAAATACGATCTGCTTCTTCGCCATTTCGGGTGCAAGGTGGATAATACCCTGAATATCCTGAACTGTATCGCGGTAACCGAAACCGTTTCTTAAGCCGCAGTACTGGAACGAAGCCGCTCTCGACCAGATAAATGTAATAAAGCAGTTATAAGCGTTCCATACGTTTACGATATTGTTGAAATCCTCATCGGGAGTATGAACCTGAAGATTGCCGAGCTTTGAATGCCAGAAATCCTTGAGTGCAGCAAGGTCAGCTTCAACAGCGCCGCTCTTTTCGTACTTAGCAATAATTCCGGTGATTTCAGCCTCGGTTTTCTGACCGCCGAGAACGTAGGTAAGTTCCTTGGTTTCGCCGGGAGCAAGAGTAATATCGGACTGGAGAGCGCCGCAGGAGTTAGTGTTATAGTTAAGATCGCCCTTAAGACCTTCTTCGATGCCCTTAGGGTTTGCGTAGCTTCTGTAAGAGCCTACGAAGGAATCGCGGTCGCCGCAGTATGCGTCAACCTTAGCGGCAGCAAGACCGAGGAAACGTCCGCTGTTGGGGTTGTAGATCTCGTTCTGCATCTGGTGGATATAATTGCCCTTGAAGTAGGTGCGGGTAATAAAAAGAGTGTACTGGAGATTAACCTGATCCTGCTCGTAGTTCGGATCGTTTACAAATTCGCAGTAGCCTGTTACCGAGAGTTTTCTGGGCTTGTCCGAGGTATTTGTAACCTTAGCTGCCCAAACCTCGTAGGTAGCGCCCTGGGGAACGTAATATGTAACTTCAGACTTTATCCCCTTGTACTCGGAGGTGATAACCGTATAAGCCGTACCGTGGCGGCATTCGCTCTTGTAGCTGTCGAGCGGCTTGCAGACGGGCGACCAAGAAGCCGACCAGAAATCGCCGTCCTCGTTGTCGCGGATATAAACGTAACGTCCCGGCTGGTCAGTTGCAACCGAGTTGAAACGATAACGGATAACGCGTCCGTTAGCGCCTGACTTTACGAAGCTGTATCCGCCTGCGTTGTTGGAGATGATCGCGCCGTATTCGGGATCGCCGAGGTAGTTTGCCCAAGCCGAGGGTGTATCGGGTCTGGTGATGACATATTCCTTGTTCTTTTCATCAAAGTAACCGTAGTTCATTGGAAGAACCTCCTGTTCGTGTCGTTATGATTTGAAGCATATCTGCCTCCATAGCTTTATTATACCAGTAAAACGTTTACAGCACAAGGGCGGTAATTTAAACAAACTTTTTTACACTTTTTTGTGCAGTTTGTCTAGTGCGCTTTTTATAGCTTTTTTCGCATTCGTTTCGCTCCTTAATTATTCCCTGCCCCGCCCGAAAGCTGCTGCCGGCACCCCATACCTCATGTTGACCGCCGGTAGCCAGCCGCCGAAAACGCCGCAAATTTGCATATACCACACGGGCTGTTGCAGAGTCTGCTGCAACAGCCCGTTCGTTTTTACTTCTTCGCAGTTCTTGTCACCGTACCTGAAGCATACCACTTTCC
>CAZAXM010000066.1:0-8950 GCA_964489095.1 uncultured Ruminiclostridium sp.
CTGCTTGCTTTGCAAGAGGAAGCCCCCGCCTCTTTAGGCGGGGGAGGATGTCACGGCAAACATCTTTCAACGTTGAAACAGGGACTTTTTTCAGATTAGCTATATCAAATGATATATCTATCTCTTTTGCCGATACCAACCGTTCAATTTCGCTGATAATGTCGCCTTTCGTAAGCTGCAACAGCATTGTTGCTCATACTGTATCCATCATATCCTGCCATTTTAACCATATATAGCAAGAAGTCCCCCACCTCTTAGGTGGGGGACTTCTTGCTATATATGGTTAAGCCTTTTCAATCTCAAAGTAATTCCCGTCAATGCAGCCATCTGCGATAAAGATACGGATAGTCTGCTCGCCCGTCACAAGATGAACCTTATCAGAGAAAACGTCCTGCCATTTTTCGCAGGAAGCCCTCAGCTCAGTTACAACTTCACGCTGGTTTGCGGAAATTGAAACAGCGCCCTCGCCGCGGACGCGGAGCTTAAACAAGTACATACCCTCCTTCAGCACGTTGACCGTGTATTCAAGCCATTCGCCCTCGACAGCATTCTTCACGCAGTAGCCGCAACCGATATCGTCGCAGTCGCTTATGCAAACGTTGTCGTTTCGGTAAATACCTTCCGCGTTTTCAGGCGAGTGCTTGTGGTAAGCAACGCCTTCGCCGCCCCTGTCGAAATTCTCAAATGCTATCCTGCACGGAACACTTGCCGCAGGGAGAATATACGGGCTTTGTCCACATTCCTGCACGCTGTTTTCGCTGTGTGTAGGTTTAGCGATAAGAGAATTATCCTCGTACTCAACAACGATTTCATTTTTTTCAGCAGCGGCCGCCGTAATATAAAGCGTGCGGCTGAATTCGTCGTAATACCACCTGTCGGCGGAGCGTGTTTCCTTTAAATAACCGCAGCGATAAATTACGCAGCCGTTTGCCGAAACCGCTCTCGGAACAGCGTTGACATGGATTTTAAGCGCAAGCCGTTCAGCCGCGTAATTATCGTTTGAACGGGCTGTTCTTATAATCGTGCGCTTACCGATCTCTTCGGTACAAGTGATTTCCGTAAGCGTAAACAAGCCGTTTTCATATGCCGTACTCTTTCCGTCGTCGGCATAAAGAGTGAATCTGCCGGTTCCGTTAGGATATATTTCAGCGGAAATCACACTGTTATCAAGCTCCGAGGTGTTATAAATCTGTTCCGACACAGGAATAATTGCCCCCGCCCTGATAAAAACAGGGATTCTGTTCTGCGGCGCACAGATCGTATAGCTCTGACCGCCCTCGTACTCATATCCATAATCGAAATCGTACCATTTACCCGCGGGGAGATAAACCGCGCGCTCGCATACGTCCTCCTCATGAACAGGTGCAACAAGAATTTCATCGCCGAAAAGGAACTCGTCCTTTATGTCGTAAACATTCTTATCATCGGGATAATTGTATACAAGCGGCCGCATAATCGGCTCGCCCGTCAGGTGTGTTCTGTACACGTTTGAATAGATATACGGAAGAAGCCTGTATCGCAGCCGCACATAATGTGCAACGCTATCGGCAACAAGCTCGCCGAAGGCATAAGGCGCAGACTCGCCCGCGTGATGAACACGCATTACGGGACAGAAGCAAGCAAACTGTACCCAACGTTCGTAAAGCTTTGCGTGACGTGCAATATTGTTCTTGTATATGTTGCGGTTGTCATTGGCATTGCTTGTTGAAGAGATAAAGCCGCCCGCGTCGCTTGTCCAGAGAGGAATGCCCGACATTCCCGTATTTAAGGCTTCGGGAATGTGTGCAGAAAACGTCTTGTAATCGGAATAAACGTCGCCCGACCATATCGCTGTGCAGTATTTCTGAATACCTGCCGTGCCGGTTCGCGTAAGAATAAACGGGCGCATT
The DNA here is from genome assembly GCA_964489095.1 of uncultured Ruminiclostridium sp. Lineage (GTDB taxonomy): Bacteria > Bacillota > Clostridia > Oscillospirales > Ruminococcaceae > Ruminiclostridium_E. Next base: position 1,890 of record CAZAXM010000066.1, read on the forward strand.
TCAGGGCAGTGCGCCTTTGTAATCTCATTGTAAGTTCTGGTGTTCATCAAAGAGAATACGTTATGCACCTTGTTTCTTTCGCCGTCAGAATACGCCGTGTTTTCAGGGTCGCCCTCTGGCTCGGTAAGGTCGAGCCACCAGCTCTCCACGCCGTCGTCAAGTATTCTTTCAAGCTGAGGTCTGAGCCATTCTTTTGCTGCAGGATTTGAGAAGTCGATAAGCTCGCCGCCATAGTGCCCGCAGGTAATGGTGTTCCCGTCCGTGTCACGGGCAAGGATACCTGCTTCAAGAGCACTCTTAAAGGTATCGCTGTCCTTTTTAAGCATAGGACCCGAATTTGAAGCCATAAAGTGAATCCCCTGTTTTCTGTATCCGGCGATCTTTTCAGGTGACTTTCCCTCCCAGCGTTTATTCCACTTGTAGTTGTTAAAATACTCCGCCCAGTCGTAGTCGAAAACAATGCAGTCGAGAGGTATCCTCTGCTCACGAAGCGTTTCAACAATTTCATCGATCTGCGTCCAGCTCCAGTAAGAGCAGCGGCACTGAATGTAGCCCTGAGTCCACAGCGGCGGCATGGGCGGCTTGCCAGTTAAATTTGTATACTCGTTTAGAATATCGCCGAAATTTTCGCCGCGAAAGAAATAGAAAACCATATCTCCTCCAAGTGCCCTCTGATAACATTCATCAGCCTTTTCCTTACCTATATCGTAGAACATCGGGTAAGAATTATCTGTAAAAAATCCGTAGGGTACGCCATCACCCGTACTCATATAGAATGTAACGGGAATGTCCGCCGTAACCCTGCCGATATTGATTTTCTGACCTGTTATCATATCACGGGTCGTACCGCGCCTGTCAAGACCTCCGAGGTATGCATCGTTGTCCTCGCCGAGTCCGTAGATATGCTCGTTGCCTGCAAGCTTATGCGACATAAAAACAGCGCCGTCATCGCATCTTCCGACTTCCCTTCCCTCACAGATGACGTTATCATCATCGCCCGCAAACACAATTCTGATACCGTTTTTGTACACGCGGACGGCTGATTTCCCGGCTGAAAAAAGGTAATATTCACCCTTGTCAACGGCTGTTACAGAAGCGCTGTTTACGGGCAGTTTGTCAATGCTGTAAGACTTGCTCCGTTCGCCCTTGCCGTCAAAATCGACCCATATTTCAAGTGTTTTTTCTGATACTGCGGTAATGTTTACAACGCAGGCACCGTCCGTGCCGACAACCGCTTTATTCGCTGTTACATCAACAGCCTTTGCGTTAAGCTCGCTTAATTTTATCATTATAATCTCCATTCTGTCGCTAAAATGCCGTCACACGCAGATACGAAAGCGAACAGGAAGCGACTTTTTATTGTTTTCGGTTTCAGACTTACGTTTCACAGTTGAATTTTTCAAGCAGATGTTGTATAATATAGCAAAGCCTTAATGAAAGCGAGGAAAGCAGCGTGGAGCATATTATATCATTCGGTGAAAAATTCTCGGAGCAAAGCCGCCCGTTCTATATCGAAATGGCTGGAATAACCTATCCCGACCCGAATTATCACATCACCCGTCAGAATTCCTATATCCATTGCTTTGAGTACATCATAGACGGAGAGGGTGTTGTCAAGGTGGATAAGCGCACAAATTACCCCGTCAAGGGCGACCTGTACATTCTCCCAAAGGGCAGCAACCACGATTACCACTCTCTGCCCGAAAACCCCTTTGAAAAGATATGGATGAACGTTAGCGGCTCGCTTTGCGACGAGCTTATCCACGTTTATGGTCTGACAGGCGTGCTTATCGTGAAACAGATTGACGCATTCCCGATTTTCAGGGAGTTCCTCGACATCTGTGAAAACAAGGCGCTGTCGCTTGACGAGGTGCATACGCAGTGCTCACTTGTTTTCCACAAGCTGATAATGAGAATTTCCGCGCACCTTTCAGCCGACGCCAAGTGTACTCAGACTGAAATTGCCAATGAAATCAAAGCCTACATTGACCGTAATATCTACGAGCGCATCAGTATTGAAATGATCGCACGGCACATCTGCCTCTCGCCATCTCAGGTTACAAGAGTGTTCAAAAAAGCCTTTGATATAACTCCCTACGACTACATATTAAACCGTAAAATCAGTACAGCAAAGCTGCTGCTAAAAAACACGTCGCTCTCCGTCAAGGAAATCGCCTACAAGCTTAATTTCGCCGACGAGCATTATTTTTCCAACATCTTTCTTCAAAAGACGGGCGTCCGTCCGAAAAATTACTAATAGAGTTCGGGAAGATTTTCCTTTGTAACGGCGTAAGGGCTGTTATACATTTCTCTCAGCACCTCGCCGGTGTTATAATCCTCACCGGTGCAGAATTCGTGCGACCACGTCATATAGCTAGCCCAGCCTGCTCTCTCCTCTGCGACAGCCCTTGCGGAGGGGAGAGTTCCTGTTTCGCCGATAATTGTAATTTTCGGCGCGCTTGTTATCTGTACAAGCTCATTGTACATCTCACTCCGGCTCGTATGCTCGTGTGCAAGCGGATACATATCCCTCGAAATAATATCAACAACGTCGTCGCCCGGATAACACTCGCGAACGGGCGAATTCCAAACCCAGATCAGGTTGTTCAGCTTGTGCATATCCGTATAGCGTTCATACATCATTCTCCAAAGCTTTTTAAGCGGCTCCGCGCCCTTCGCACCCCACCAGAACCAGTTTCCGTCGCCCTCATGGAATGGGCGCCATAAAATCGGTATCTGTTTATCACAGAACGGGCGCAGTAAGCCTGCCATCATATCCATATCGGAAATAAGCGCGGTATTTTCGGGCGTTCCGTCAATTACCGCCTTCGCTGCGTCAAAGTCGGTGTTGTCGGTAAAAAATGACTTTGAGCGCCCTCCAAGGGGCGAAAACCAATGCCAGGTGAATGTGATAAGTCCTTTTTTCCCCGCCCATTCCCACGCTCTTTTCAGCGTACCGTAGTTCTCCGCAACCTCTTCCATACACTCATTATCGGTATCGGAATAGTTGATATTAGGCGAATATGACAGCAGCTCAAAGCCAAGAAGCGCAGGCTGCTTACCCGTTACAGCTTCAATGTGGTGCAGCTCCTCCTGTGCCATGTTCTGCGTGTGCTGCCCTGTAACAATCTTCTCATAGGTAATATCGGAAAGAAATTTCATCACATTTTTTACGCTGTCCTGCGCGTTTTTATTTGTTGGAACAAAAATCTTATCGCTCATAGTTTACCTCCGTCAGACTCTTTTCGCAATTTCTTCAATCGGCACCTTCGGCACACGTTCGTCTGTAAGCAAGCCGTTTGTTTCCTGCTCAACATCGGTAAGCTGTGTGTAACAATAACCGCTGATATTCATTCGTTTTACAGCGTCCATAAGTGAGCCGAAACGCTCTAAAAATTCCTCGTCGGTATGCACCGCCGCGCCGTAGCCCCAGCCCTCGGACTGTGCATAATGAGTGCCGCCGAACTCGCTCATTATAATGGGCTGACCCTCGTATTTATAGCCGTCGGCAAATGGTAAAATCTGTGAGTTACACACATCACCATCGGTAAGCTTGGTACGGTTATCATACATAGAATAGAGCCGGTCTGCGTTCTGCTCATAGTGGTGCAGAGTAAGTATATCGCTCTTTACGTGCAGCCAGCCATCGTTTGAAACAACAGGACGTATTGCGTCGATACTCTTTGTCATATAATAAAGACCCGCTGCAAGGTTGCTCTGTACAGGATTTGAGGCAATTCCCCTCACACCCCAGTTCTCATTGAACAGCACCCATGTCACAAGGGAAGGGTGACTGTAATTCTGCGTAACAATATCAAGCCATTCCACCGTGATATCCTTTGTTGCTTCATCGCTGAACCAGTGGTTTGACGGCAGCTCACACCACACCGTAAAGCCCATTATATCAGCGTAATAATAGAAACGCTCATCTTCATTTTTCTGATGCTTTCGGCAGCCGTTAAAACCCATTTCCTTTGCAAGCTGAATATCTCGCATTATCGCTTCCTCGCTCGGAGGAGTAATTCCCGATTCCTTCCAGTAGCCCTGGTCAAGCACAAGCTTCGCATAAAACGGTCCATTGTTAAACAGCAGCTTCCCGCCCTTTACCGTATATTCGCGCAAACCAAAGTAGCTTCCAACCGTATCGGTGACTCTGTCGCCCTTGCGTACAGTGACTTCCACATCATAAAGCGCAGGATTCCAGGCAGACCAGATTTCAGCCTGATAGGTTATATTCTTGCTGTCAAGACGAACGGAAACAGTGTTGTCGATATCCGCCGCCCATACCGAAGCCGTCTGAATATGCCTGCCGTCAAAAGTGATGTTTATACGCACCTCAACATCATCGGCGGGCTTACTTACGCCAACATCAAATTTTACCGAGCTGTCGCTGATATCGGGCGTGATTTTCAGCTTTGTAAGATGTACCTCGTCTACATACTCCAGCCACACTGTTTTATAAATACCCGTTGTCTGGACATACCAGCAGCCGAAGCTGTCCTTTTCCCAGCGCTGTTTCCCGCGAACCTGTATCGACAAATCGTTATCCACACATTTCACAACAAGCAATGCTTCGCCCTCGCCGAGATAATCCGTTATATCGAAAGAAAAACGGCTGTACGCGCCTCTATGACATCCGATAAGCTTTCCGCCCACATAAATTTCCGCGTCGTAATCCGCGCCCTCAAAAGTGAGGATTGTGCGCTTACCCTCCTTTCCGGATATCATTCGCGAATACCACACAATATGGCGTTGGCTATGGTCTTCGATACCGCTTAGCTTTGTTTCGTAAGCAAATGGAACATTTATTGTACGGGGCAGTTTTCCGTCCATTGCTTCATCAGCTGTAACCTCATCACCGAATCCGAATTTCCACTCGCCGTTAAGGTTAAGCCAATCCCTGCGTACAAACTGCGGACGGGGATATTCGGGAATATAGCATCTTGTATGTTTCATATTTTATCCTCCCTTTGAGCCGGTTTATTTATTGACTTAATGATAACACAGGCGGCTGAAAAATGTAATATGATATCCAACCACAAAAGTGAGGTATACACGCATTCGTGCATTTGCAGATTTTACGAATGCGCGATGAACAAGCAGCTGCCGCAATTGCACGGCTGCGTTAAGCGGTGATACTGCTCCCGTCATTCTATCCCGCGCTTGTTTTCGGAATAATAGCATCAGCGTCCTGGATCTGCACAGCTGTTATACAGGACCAAAAGCTTCTTATACTTAATGAATAAAAGGGTTCCGTAAATCCGCGAATACCGCTCGAACTAAAAAAGTGCGGGTTGACTTTTTTATCGGGGTATGGTACAATGTTGGAAAATGATTGGGTATAGTTGCCCGACAAATTGGAAGGTGCAGCATATGAGAAAGGTAAAGCGAAAATCGGTAGGAACTCACTTTTCAATGTGTGTTCAACCGGCTTTTATAGTTGGCACAAACAATGAAGATGGAACATATAATTTTGCTCCGATCACTTGGGTTAGTGTTACAAACGAGCAGAAAGACGATTATTGTTTGGTTATCAGTATGTTTGGAACTAAAAGAACTAAGCAAAATATAATCAGAACCGGTGTATTAAGCGTTAATCTTGTCAGCACAGATATGTTAGGGCTTATGGATTATTTCGGCACACATCGTGCAAAAGATGGAATATCTTATGATGTCAGCAGGGGTAATGTTTTAAATGTTCCTGTTTTAGATGCAAGCAGATGGATATATGAATGCGAGGTAGTTAAAGCTGTTGAACTTGGAGAGTCTACAACCTTTTTTGCAGAATAAGGGATATTCAAGTAGATGAACGGCTTGAATGCACAGACGCTTTCGATGTGAATCTTACAAAACTTGAACCGGTAATTTATTCTGGAATGTATCACAGCATCGGAAAGATGCTTGGGAAAATAGGTGATTTTTCAGAGTGAAAAATTACGGGTATTTATCAATCGCATGGTATTGACAAAACTGAATTTGTGGAGTATAATATAAATGACGATAGAAATATCGTTGGATACTCACCGTAAGTAGTCGGGAGTCCTAGTGTTGAAGTGTATGTTGTGGGCAGGAGAGCGTACACGGAGCTATGTATGGTTTCATAACAACCCAGACCTGTCTAGGCAGAAATGCTGAAAGAAAATTATGAAAATATACGGCTCTGTTTTTCAGAGCCGTCAGCCTGTCCAAAAACCCCTAATCCGAGTACGGATTAGGGGTTAAAAAATATAATCAAGCAAAAACAGGCTGAAAAATCATGTAATAAAAACTGTTCTTTAGGATTACCACGTGAATCACATTTGTTAGTTTTTAATTCTCCATCATCAAAGCCAAGATTTGTGCTTGAAAGATTTAATCCAAGAGCCAATTCAAGTAATTGACCTGTCTTTCCTTTGTTGATTATAATCATATTCATATCGGTCGGAGAAAAAAGCTCTCCAAATCTGATCCCTGCAAGTTGATTAAAACGAGCACATGCTTCGTCAAGAAACATAGTCAATCATGCTCCTTAAAAAATTCTGTAATATCTACATTTAACGTATTAGCTAACAAGTTAAGAAAAGAAAGAGAAATACTTTTATCACACTTTTCTGATTCGAGTTTTGTAAGATAGCTTAAACTGATTCCTGTTTTCTCACACAACTGAACTTGTGTTAGTCCTGCAATCGCTCTGTACTTTTTTATATTTTTGCCGATAACTACATAGAGTTTTTCGTCGGATTCAAACAACACGTTGCTCACCCTTTCCTTATGATAATTATAACATAAAACTAAAAACTGTATGTTTCACTTATAGTGAAACATACAGTTTGGCATCATTATTTACTTTCTGAATACAAATAGGTATTCATGAGCTATCAAAAGGAAATTGTACTTAACACTGTTCGTTTTCCAATATCCCGTAGCTTTACAGTTGTGTTGCTCTTTTATAATAAGCTCCTTCAACGTAAAACCTGCGTCTTGAAAGATCTTCATCACACCAAAGCTCATAGGTATCATACAGCCCTTTTGATGTAGTATAATAAAACTTGACACAATCCTCACACTAAAATATAATAAAA
>CAZAXM010000067.1:0-8948 GCA_964489095.1 uncultured Ruminiclostridium sp.
GGACGGCGTCCCCAATTTCTTTTTTTCTCTCTTTTCGTCTTTTTCGACAGTCTGAGCAGTCTTATCGACTGCACAGCTCATCAAAAAAATGAAAAGAAAAAAGCCCGACCGCAATCGAGCTTTTTTGGGGTGCAGCGTCACGCTGCTGGTTGGGATAGCGGGATTCGGACCCACGAATGACGGAGTCAAAGTCCGTTGCCTTACCGCTTGGCTATATCCCAGTACGGGGAGCAAGCTCCCCCTTTTCACGCTTTTTACAGCTCAATCTTGCCGTAAAGAGAAGCGTTCTTTTCTGTGTCAACCGTTTCCTGTGAATAGGCGATCGGTTCAGACTGTGTGCGCTTGTATTCGCGCTCAAAAGATGTCGAGAAGCCTGTTGACTGGCGATAGCTCTTGCCTGCGCCGCCGCGCGGTGCTCTGCCTCTTCTGTCGCTCTTGCCGTTATAAACGGGCTTTGCGTTTGAGGAAATTACAACCTTTCTGAAAGGTTCTTCGCCCGTGGAGTGGCTGTAAACACCCTCTATTTCAGCAACCTTGCTGTGGATAATACGTCTTTCGTAGGGATTCATCGGTTCGAGCGTGATTCTTCTGCCCTGCTTTAAAACACGGTGCGCTGTCTTTTCAGCAAGCGCTTCAAGCGTTTCACGTCTTTTAGCGCGATAACCGTTGCAGTCAACCGAAATTCTGCAATATGATTCCTCCGTCTTGTTCGACGCAAGAATTGTCAGATACTGGAGCGCGTCAAGTGTTTCTCCGCGTCTGCCGATCACAACTCCGAGCTTTTCGCCAACGATATCAAGAAATACTGTTTCGCCGTTAAGAATTGTATCAACACGGAAATTCTCAACCCCAAGTGCTGTAAGAACTCCCGATAAGTACTTGACTGCGCTCTTTACCTTTGCCGTTTCAAGAAGATTTACGCCGTCAGCAGCCGCTGTAACGGTCTGCTCAGGTTCTTCAAGGCTCTGCTCGGAAACAGCCGCCTCCTCCGTTTCAGGTTCTTCCTCAGGAACAGCGGGGTCGTCGGCATACGCTCTGATTTTAAACTCGCCCTTCATTCCGAAAAGCTTCTTTACAGGCTTTTCGAGAATCTCAAAACTTATATCGCTTTCCGAAATTCCGCAAGCCTTAAACTCGTTGATTGCCTGCTCCTTAGCAGCTTCTTCCGTCTTTGCCGAAAAAATCTTTTCCATAAAATTAACGTCCTTTCGTTAAAAATCGTCGTCCTCCGAGGATTCCTTATATTCCTCGCCGTACTTCTCTGCGTCAGCCTTTCTCGCCGCTTCAAGCTTTCTTCTGTTAAGCTCGCGCAGCTCCTTCTGACTAAGCTCGGAAAGACGGTTCGTTTTTTCCGTCGTGTTGCCGTCCGCGTCAACTACGACAATCTTCGCCTTCTGTTCCCTTTCCTTTGCGCCAGCTTCCATTTTCGCCTTAGCCTCCGCACGGATCTTATCGGACGGCCAGAACTTATAGGTTATGAGCTGCTGTAAAATACCGAACAGGTACGATACCGCCCAGTAGAAACCTGCACCCGCAGGAACGCTGAACGAAATCCAGAGCGAGATGAACGGCGTTATAAAGAACATAGCCTTTGCGCTCGCGGGCTGCGACGCGTTCAGCTCAGGGTTCTGCTTGTTCGACAGCCACATCATAACGAACGTCTGTGCAAGTGAGAAAATAAACGCGATAACAGGGATTATAAGAAGCGAGTTGAACTCCCATGTCGGCTGGTCGAGCAGGTTTATAGGGCCGAAGTGCATACGGTCGTCAAGCGTTGCGACTCGCGTCATAAGGTCGCCTGTAATATTCTCGTTCGCTTCAAACAGCGGACGAACCGACTCGTCCTCAAATATTTTCAGCGCACGAAGCTCACGGTAAAGCGAGCTGCTGTTATAATAATTGTTGTGGATAAGATTAAGGCTGCTGCGCACAGAGTCGGAAAGGCGCGAGCTGTTCGCGGTAAGAAGCTTTATTTCATCTTCCGTGAAAACGCCGTAGGTTACCAGCTCTTCCGCCGAAACGGTAACTGTTTCCTTCGCGTCTTCGAGCTTAAATTCCTTATCTAAAGTAACACGGTTGTTGGTCTTTTTTCCGTCCTCGCCCGTTGTTTCAACATAAGTCAGCTTATCTGCGTCCGAACGGAATTCGAGGATAACCGCCGCGTCGTCGGGGCTTGCGAGGATCGTCTTTGCAATGTCGATCTGCTCGGCAGTTGTAACAACCGCACTGATTTCCTCGCTCTTAAAATGTTCCATATGCGTCATAGGCTTATATACAACGTCGATGACGCCGAAAAGGATAAGGAACGTTATAAGCATTGTTCCACAGCCACCGGTCGGGTTATAACCCTCTTTCTGGAGCTTAGTAAGCTCCTCCTGCTGCTTTTCGGGGTTGTTTCTGTATTTCGTCTGGATTTCCTTTACGCGGGGCATAAACATCTGGGAAAGAGCCTGATTTTTCTGCTGTTTAAGGTTAAGCGGGAAAAGCGCCGCCTTTACAATCAATGTGAAAAGAATAATTGCCCAGCCGAAGTTCTGGACGAGCGCATAGCAAGCCCACATAATATAGCCGAGCGGAGTACCGATTAATGAATAAAGCCAGTTAATAATAGATCACCCTTATCTTTTGTCAGTCGTTTTTTCTCTCTTCTTAAAAAAGTAAAACGTTTCAGGGACGGGGTCGTAGCCGCCCGCGCTGAACGGATTACAGCGAATAATGCGCTTAATAGTTAAATAGCCGCCCTTGACCGCTCCGAAACGGCGAATAGCAGTTAATCCATACCTCGAACAGGACGGAGTAAATCGGCAGCAAGGCGGCAATATTCTGGATAATGTGAGTTGGTAAAGCCGGATAAGTCCGATAAGAATATACTTCATTTGTTTGAAAATACGAAAAAGCCCGCAAGTGCCTACCGGCGATTCACGGGTTCTTCTTTGCATCGGGCGCGAGGAGCGGCATAAGCCTTGTCTGCATAAGTCTTAAAACCTTTGTGGATTTAAGAGAGGCGGTCTGACCTCTTGCAACAAAAACAAGGTCGTAACGCTTTTCCGTTGCGCGGGAAAGGTCGTGGTCGAAGATACGGAACGCCTCACGGATAACGCGTCTTGCGCGATTACGGGTTACAGCGTTTCCGATTTTCTTACCTGTAACGATCCCGCAGCGGTTCCTGCGCCGTTTATTTTCTCTGAAATAGCATACAAAGGCATAATTGACGCAGGTTTTTCCTTTATTATAAAGGAAGCGGAATTCACGATCTTTTTTAATTACGAAAAACCTCTTGGAATATTCTCCCATAGGATCAGTAAGTTAAGGTTTTTCTGCCCTTTGCGCGTCTTCTTGCGAGAACCTTACGTCCGTTAGCGGTCGCCATTCTTTTTCTGAAACCATGTTCCTTTTTTCTCTGAAGCTTCTTAGGCTGATATGTTCTTTTCATTTTTCTTACCTCCGTATTATTTTTGTGCAACCGCCGTTAAAAAAGTGCGGTATACTACATTAGCCTTATTATTATATACAATTCTCTCCCGCTTGTCAAGGGGTTTACGCGGAGTTTGTGCGACTTTTTTTACTTTTCGTGCAATTTGAGCAAGATTAAGCCGATTTTGACCCCTGCCGCACTGCAAAAATGACACAACCAATAAAGAATGTGTAGAAAAAAGAAAAAAACGGTAAAATTCGGCGCTAACGGATTGATTTTTTTACTTTAATGTGGTATAATTAAAGGGATAAACCGAACCTTTTAATAATGTCTTATATAAAGGAGAGAAACGCTATGACAATTGCGAAAAAAATAAGCCTCCTGACTGCCGTTTGTGCAGCAGCCTCGTCGTTGGCTGTCGGCATATTGTCGCTCGCTAATTCAAGCTCATTTATGACTGAAAACGCGACCGCGATCATGGTTGAGGAATGTACAGGAACAACCGAAAAGATCAACGCATATTTAAGCCGGATCGAGCTTTCTGTTGACAACCTTTCCGATATTGCTTTAAGCAGCATCAAGGATTTCGACAAATTCCGCACTGACAGCGCCTATGTCGAGGAATACACGCGCGATTTTGAACAGACGCTTATCACGTCGTCCACGAATACAGACGGTGCAATCTGCGCTTACTTACGCTTCAACCCTGATTTTACCGAGCCGACCTCGGGACTTTTCCTGACGAGAAATAACACGTCTGAGGCTTTCCAGAGCGTTACACCGACCGATTTCAGCATTTATGACAAGAGCGATATAGCGCATGTCGGCTGGTATTATACGCCTGTCAATAACGGCAATCCGACCTGGATGGATCCGTATCTTAACGAGAACGTCGGGATTTATATGATTTCGTATGTTGTACCGCTTTTCATAGACGGGACTAACGTTGGTATTGTCGGAATGGACATCGACTTTACGATGATACAGGAGCTTTCCGAAACCGCAGCTACATACAACACGTATATGCCAATTATAGCGAGCAGCGACGGGTCTGTACTTTACTGCCGCGAGCTTGAATACGGAACAGCTCTTTCGGACGCGGGCAGCGGAATGGACGCGCTTGTTTCGGAAATGAACGCGAACGAATCGAACAAAACGCTTCTTTCCGTTTCAATCGGTTCTACGTCACGCCGCGCGATTTTCAGCACGCTCCACAACGGAATGAAATTTATTACAACAGCCGACGGAAACGAGATTTTCGCCCAGAACAACCAGCTTGTAGTATTGATATTCGGCGCGGTCGTACTTATTTCCGCGATTGCGTGCATTGTTGCGCTTATTCTTGTTCAGAAGCTTACGCGCCCGTTAAAGGCGCTCAACACAGCGGCGAGCAGAATTGCGGACGGCGACCTTAACGTTACCATTAACTGCTCCTCGAAGGACGACATCGGTATGCTTGCGAACAACTTCAGCAAGACTGTTGCGAAGCTTCACAACTACGTAGGCTACATCAACGAGCTTTCCAACGTTCTCGATGAAATTGCCGATGGAAACCTCAACATATCGCTTAGCCTAGACTATCGCGGAGAGTTTGCGAAGCTGAAAAAATCGCTTGAGAACATCTCGGTATCGCTTAACGGAACGCTTACTGAGCTAAACCTTGCCGCGGATCAGGTTGCGGCGGGTGCCGATCAGGTTTCGAGCGGTGCGCAGACGCTTGCTTCGGGTTCAACCCAGCAGTCCGACTCGTTACAGGTGCTGGTTGAAAAAATCGAAGAGATTTCGGGACAGATCAAGCTCAATGCCGACGAGGCTGACCACGCTAGCAGGAGCATGAACGAGATCAGCAAGGAAGCGAACCTTAGTAACGAGCGTATGAACAGTATGCTTGAGGCTATGAAGGACATAAACAAGAACACCGACGAAATAAGCGCGATCATCAAGACGATCGAGGACATTGCTTTCCAGACGAACATACTTGCGCTCAACGCGGCGATTGAAGCGGCGCGTGCGGGCGACGCGGGCAAGGGCTTTGCGGTAGTTGCGGACGAAGTAAGAAACCTTGCGAGCAAGTCTGCGGAAGCGTCACAGAACACATCTGCGCTTATCAGCAAGACGACCGAGGCGGTAGAAAACGGTTCGCGCATTGCGAACGCGACTGCCGAATCTCTCCGAACGGTTGTTGAGAACATTGACGACATTGTTAAGTCGGTTGACGACATCTCGAAGAACTCGCAGAGTCAGGCGGAAGCCGTAACGCAGGTAAACTCCGGCGTTGAGCAGCTCTCCTCCGTAACGCAGACGAACTCCGCTTCCTCCGAGGAAAGCGCTGCCGCCGCGCAGGAGCTTGCGGGTCAGGCAAACACCATGAAGTCGCTCACGGGGCGCTTCACACTCAGGAGCTGACCGCTCCCCGTCTTTAAAAAGCACTGATTTATCCCACGCTCTCGTCAACGGCGGGAGTGTGGGATACTTCTTTTTCGCTTCCTTTCAAAACCTACGCTGCCACGCGCGGCGATTGCGGCGGCAGCACACGTTGGGGCGCGGCGTTTGCCGAGGGGCGAAAAAAACAAAAGTTTAAAAAGCCGCGGCGACAGCCGACGAGGGGCAAGCGGCGGCGCGCCCCTTCCGCAGGCGGTCGCACAGAAAAGGAGTGTTGGTATGAAAAAAGAGGAATTTAAAATCGGAAACACACCTGTTGTGTATTACGGCGAAAAAACAGACAAGCTTTTCGTGTTCGTCCACGGGCAGTGCGGGAATAAATACGAAGCAGAGCGTTTCGCCGAAATTGCCGCCGAAACAGGCTGGCAGACAATTGCCGCTGACCTGCCCGAACACGGCGGAAGAACCGATTCCGCAAAATTCGTCCCGTGGGACGTAATTCCGGAGCTTCGCGCATTTCTTGATTACGCAAGGGCAGACCAAAACCGAAAACGAATAGCCCTCCGCGCAATAAGCGTCGGTTCGTGGTTCTCCCTCTCCGCCTTTGCCGACGAAAAATTCGCAGGAACGCTGCTCTCTTCACCGCTCCTCAATATGGAAGCGATGATTGAGGGAATGATGGCGGCAAGCGGTGTTTCGGAGCAGGAGCTTGAGCAAAAGGGCGAAATCCTGACCGAAAACGCGGTGCTTTCGTGGAGGTATCTGCAATTCGCACGGAAGAACCGCGTCCGCGCAATTTCGCCCGTTACCGATATTCTCTTCGGCAGCCGCGACGAGCTTATTCCCCGCGCGACAATCGAACGCTTCGCCCGTGAAAACCCCTGCCGTCTGACCGAAATCGACGGAATGCACTGGCTTCACACCGAAAACGAGCTTCGCGCAATGGGAAAATGGGAAAAAGCCGCGCTGAACGAAATGCTTTAAGCCGCACGAAAGCAAAAATCAAAATGGGCAGGCTTGCAAAAAACAAGCCTGCCCGTTTTATACTTCGATTAACTCACATATAACCGTACTTCTTCCGCTTCGCAAAGAGGAAAACCGCCGTAACGATCACCGAAACAACCTCCGCAACAACTATGGAATACCATATTCCGTCAATGTCAAATATAAGTGGGAGTATCAGCACCGCCGCAATCTGGAACACAAGCGTTCTCAGAAACGAGATTGCCACAGAAATCAAGCCGTTGTTCAGCGCGGTGAAAAACGACGAGCCGAATATCGAAAATCCCGCGAATAAAAACGAGAACGAGAAAATGAAAAATGCATGAACCGTAAGCTCCATAAGTGCCGCGTCAAACCCGACAAATATCGACGCAAGCGGATAGGATAATACCATCGCAAGCGCAAGCATTGCAACCGCGAACCCCCCTATTATCCGAACGCTTTTCTTTAACAGGCTCTTAAGCTCGTCACGGTTGCCCGCGCCAAAATGATACCCGATAACCGGCGCAGTTCCCACCGAATATCCGATAAACGCCGCAAGAAATATCATATTCACATACATCAGCACCCCGTAAGCCGCAACTCCGTCCTCGCCCGCATAGCTCATAAGCTGAACATTGTACAGCATACTTACGATCGACATAGAAATGTTGCTCATAAGCTCGGACGAACCGTTTGCGGACGCCTTCAGAAGCGTTTTTCCTTCAAACCCTGCCTTGACCAGTTTAAGCCGGCTCTTATTTTTTCGTGCAAAATAGAACAGCGGTATAAGCCCGCCGACCGCCTGACTTATCGCAGTCGCCGCAGCCGCGCCCTCTAAACCAAACGGAAAAACCGCTACCAGAAGCGCGTCCAGCACCATATTTGTAACACCCGCCGCCACTGTTACCGCAAGACCAAGCTGCGGCTTTTCGGCTGTAACAAAAAAGCTCTGAAACTCATACTGGAGTATATACGCGGGCAGCGCTATCAGAATAATCCGCCCGTAACGCACACAATTGTCCAGCATCTCGCCCTCCGCTCCAAGCAGCGCGGCAAGCGGACGGATAAATACAAACCCAAGCACCGCTATCACCACGCCGCAGCCCAGCGAGCTATATACAAGCATAGAGAAAATCTTGTTCGCCTTTTCGTGATTTCCCTCGCCCATCGTCTTTGAAACAAGCGCGCTTCCGCCTGTTCCGAACATAAAGCCGACCGCACCGAGTATCATCAGAAACGGCATTATAAAATTAACCGCCGCAAACGGCGTTTTTCCCACATAGTTCGATACGAAAAAGCCGTCTACAACGCCGTATATCGACGTGAATACCATCATAATTATCGACGGCAGCGTAAACCGAAGAAGCTTTTTATATGTAAAGCTTTCCGAAAGTTTGATTTCCACTTATTTTTCCTCCTCTTTCTGCGGAAGAAGCCCGATTTTTTCGCCGAAGCTGTCCGTAAACCGACGGGTAAGCTGAATATATCCCTCAAGCTCTTCCCTGCTCCACCCGTTGAAAATCTCGTTCTCTGCCCGCATAATATGCATTACCGTTTTTTCCGCGAGCTTTTCGCCGCGTTCGGTAAGCGTTACCGTTTTCGCACGTCCGACCGCCTCGCCGACTATGACGTAACCGTCCGCCTCAAGCTTATGCAGCGACGTCCCTATGGTTTGCTTGCTAAGCCCCGAAAAGCTGCATATTTCGCTCAGCGGACGGCTTCCGCCTCTGTCACAGAGCGAATAGAGTATGGACATTGCACTGTCCGAAAGTCCGAGCCTTTGCGCTGCGCGGTGATAAAGCGCATTCATCTCGGTGATAATGTAATTAAACCGCCTTAATTCCGAAAATTCCGATTCCATACCGTCCCTCCTTTACAGACCATTACTCATTATAGTACGATTTCGGACTTTTGTCAATACCCAGATTTTTTTTCAGCTGCATTTTCCATATTAACCGAAGCGTGGATTATCGGAAAAATGCGCGCCAAGCCTGATTGAAATGATGTTCGTTCCGCAAAAATAAAAATTATAATAATCGCCGCACGATTGAACAACAGCAATCGTGCGGCGAAGTTTTATTTTGAGAGCCTCTGAAAACAGCGTGCGGCAAACGTCATTTTTCTTCATATCCGCGACCTCGCAGATAAGCTCAGTGAAAGCAGCGCC
>CAZAXM010000068.1:0-8369 GCA_964489095.1 uncultured Ruminiclostridium sp.
TCTATCTCTCAATATTTTTTCCTGCTTTTTGTCCAATATCTATTGTAGCACTACAATTGCCGTTAAAATATTTGGTTGGTCTATAAACGGAACAACCCCCTCAATATGTTAAAAAAATTCAAAAAACTATTGACAAACGGAGAATTATGTGCTATAATTCAATTGTAGTTTCAAGATCCCTATGAAATTACACTACGAGTTCAAATAAAGATTTATTCAATTCGTCGGATTTCCGACTGCACAGTGTGTGTATTTAAGACCTCTTCGGAGGTCTTTTTGTTTTGTAATAACATTTTGCTGCGGCATTGCTTGAATATCATCTACTTCCGTATGGGGGTGTTTCAAGCGGCGGCAGTATATGCCAAAAAGGGCTGTTGCAGCGTGAACTGCAGCAGCCCTTTGGTTCATCTTTCTCTGAAAAAGAATATGTAAATAAGAAATTGACCGACCGAGAGGACAGCGATAAGCGCAGCAACAAAAATCGTTGCAAGGTTCCACATAGCGTGCATCGAAAAATACCAGCACAGTAATGCGAAAATCGCCAGCAGAATGATTCCGTTTATAAGCGGGGAGTTGCCTTTTTTCATCAGCCCTGAAGCCTCTTAGCCATAAGCGTGTTTTTCATCAGCATAGCAATTGTCATCGGTCCTACGCCGCCGGGAACGGGTGTAATAAACGACGCTTTCGGCTCAACTTCGTCGTACTTAACGTCGCCGCAGAGCTTGTTCTCAGCGTTTCTGTTCATTCCGACGTCAATTACAACCGCGCCGTCTTTAACCATATCAGCAGTGACAAAATCTGCACGTCCGACTGCGCTTACAAGAATGTCGGCGCGGCGGCAGACCTCGGCAAGGTTCTTTGTGCGGGAATGGCAGATAGTAACGGTCGCATTTTCGTGGAGCAAAAGCATAGCCATCGGCTTTCCGACAATGTTTGAACGCCCGATAACTACGCACTCTTTGCCGCTTATTTCAGTTCTCGTGCTATGGATAAGTTCCATAACGCCAGCGGGAGTGCAGGGGAGAAAGGCGTAGTTGCCAATCATAATTTTACCGACATTTAACGCGTGAAAAGCGTCAACGTCCTTGAGAGGAGAAATGCGCTCGATAATTTTTTCTTCGTTAATCTGCTTCGGGAGAGGAAGCTGAACAAGAATGCCGTTGATGTTCTTGTCATTGTTGAGCGTGTCAACAAGCTCCAGAAGCTCCTGCTCGGTTGTTTCTTCGGGGAGCGCGTATTCGTAGGATTTTATCCCGCAGACCTCGCAGGCTTTTTTCTTATTGTTCACATAAACCCTGCTTGCCTGATTGTTTCCGACAATAACGACCGCAAGTCCGATTTCCAACCCATCGCGTTCGATTTCCGCGCGGATTTCGTCCTTAACTCTCTGTGAAACTGCTTTTCCGTCAATAATCTGTGCCATAGCTCAAATTCCTTTCGTTATTCGTTTTTATCCTCGTCGCCAAGAATACTCGGCGCAACTTCCTCGGTTTTTCCCGCTTTTTTCATTGCCTTATATGCCTTCTGCGTTTCCTTTTCAACCTTGATTGCCGTGTAATACCGCTTTTCCTTTTCGTGCCATTCCTCCGTATCTCTCCAACGGACGTAGCTCGGATCGTTCTTAACCTTTATTTTCATATAAATAAGCAGGATAAGGCAGAAAATCGCGCTTGCGAAGCCTATAAGCTGTGAAACGCGCAGCGACCCGATATAAAGGCTGTCGGTACGCAGTCCCTCGATAAAGCCGCGGCCTGTGCCATACCAGATAATATAGTACAGGAAAAGTTCTCCGTCGAAGGTCTGTATTTTTGTGAAAAGAAAGTGAATAAGAATAAGTCCAAGCGCACACCAGAGGCTCTCGTAAAGGAAGCAGGGGTGAACAAGCGCGTATTCTCCATTTGGGAGCGCCTCCTGCGCGACAATGACCTCAGGGTAGCGCGCAATCGTTGTTCCCGTCATTCCCCAGGGCAGGTTCCCCGCGGTGGGTGCGCCGAAGCATTCCTGATTTATGAAATTGCCCCAGCGACCTATGCCCTGACCGATAAGAAAGCCTGTTCCGCCAAGGTCGAGAAGCGGGAGGACGGGTGTTTTCTTCTTTTTCATAACCAGTATAACAACGAGAACGGCTGCGACGATCCCGCCGTAGATCATAAGTCCGCCGTTGTGAACCTCGGTGATTGCTGTAATAAAGGTAAATTTTTTATCATTTGCGGGATTCAGATTCCAGAAAATGCAGTAAGCCGCGCGCGCTCCGATAAAGCCTGCGATCCCTCCGTAGAAAATCGCGTCGAACACATCGTCGCCCGTAATACCGAACTTTTTTCCTCTTTTTGTACAGTATATTCCCGCGAGAAGAATACCAAGTCCGATGAGAATTGCATACCAGTAAATGTTAAATCCGAAAATGCTGAAAGCAACACGATTTATCGGAATATCTCCCGAAAACAGATTCGGAAATTCAATTATCTCCATTTTTATATCCTTTCTTTGTTTTATTATTCACTCGGTTCAATAACGGAAAGCGAAATGTTGTCCGTATCAAGGCGATCGAGCGATTCCATAACGTCCTCATAGCGAACGTTTGCCGTTATTTCAACGTTTGTAAAGCAGTCCTGTCCGCAGAATTCCGCCTGCATAGCCTTGTTTGCAACGCGTTCAACACTGTTGAACGGACTGATAAGCGCGCCGTAGGTCATCTTTTTCACTGTTTCAAAGCTATCGCGCGGTATCCCGTCCTTTTTCAGCTGTTCAAGCTCCGCGATAATTTCATCTCTCACTCGTTTCGGGTCGCGCGATTCGCCGCTGATAACGGGCAGGAAAAAGCCGCGTCCGTTGAAAACGCCGAGACTGAAGGCGTCATTGATAAGTCCCTCATCGTAAAGCCTGCTGTAAAAACCAGTGAAGCTGCCGAGTGCGGCTTCAAGCATAATGTTAAAAACAATATAATCAATGTTCTGCTGTTCCTGTGATTGAAGCGGGAGCTTGAACCCGATCTCAAAAAGTGGAACAGCGCACGGGAGCTGCTGAACAACATACTTTTCCTTAACCTCGTTTGGCTCATCAGGAATAAGTATGTCGATTTCGGGATTTTCCATCGGCTTTATAAGCTCATCGCATATCTCAAGCGCCTTTTCGGGGTCGAAGTTTCCCGCAATGGAAAGAACCATATTGTTCGGGTTGTAGAAAGTGTTGTAACAGCTGTACAGAAGCTCCTTGTCGATTTTCTGTATGCTTTCGACTGTACCCGCAATATCTATTCGCACGGGATTGTTAAAATAAACTGCGTTAAGACAGTTGTAGAAAACGCGGGTGGATGGGCTGTCGAGATACATCTGTATTTCCTGAGCAATAATCCCGCGCTCTTTTTCAATATTTTCGTCTGTGAAATAAGGTTCCTGCACAAAGCCGAGGAGAATGCGAAGATTTTCCTCAAAGTGCTGTGAACAGGAAAACAGGTATGCAGTACTGTCGAAGCCAGTAAATGCGTTTGCGCTCGCGCCCGTCTTTGCGTATTGGTCAAAAGCGTCGCATTCGTCATTTTCAAACAGTTTGTGTTCAAGATAGTGCGCGATACCCTCGGGCACGGTCAGATAATCCGCACTCCCGTTAGCCTTGAAAGTCGTATCAACCGAGCCGTAGCGCGTTCCGAAAATAGCATAAGAGGAGTTAAATTCTGGCATCGGGTAAAGGCATATCGTGCAGCCGCTTTTGTGCTTTATCCGACGATAGCTTTCTTTAAGACGTTCGCTCTTGATAATTTCGCCGATCATTCGTCCGCCTCCTTGTTTGATGTGATAATATAAACCGAATCAGCCGTAAGCGATTTCGCCGCTTCGATTATTTCCTCACGCGTAACGCTTTCGAGCCGCTTTATATGTTCTTCAAGCGTAATTATCTCACCGCTCAGAATGCGGCTGAAATACCAGACGAATATGTCCGAAATGCGGTCGTTTGCGGAGCGCAGGTCGTTTGTCGTTGAACGTTTTATTTTTTCAACGTCCTCATCGGTGAAATTGCCGTTCTGAATTTCATAAAGCTGCTGAGCGATTGCCTCGCGCGCCTTGTCGAGATTTTCGTTTTCAACTCCGCTTTGTATGATTAACGCGCCCTTTGATGTGTAGACATTTGAATAACAGTAGTAGCAAAGCGACATTTGTTCGCGCACGACTGTGAACAGCTTTGAGAAAACGTCGCCGCCGAGCAGGTTGCACATAACACGCAGCGCGCTCTTGTTTGTGCAGTCCGTTTTATAGGACATAAACAGCTTGCTTTGTGTCACGTCCATTTTTTCCGTGACTACGCTGATTTCCTTTTTGGGAACACTTCGCGCGTCAACAGGACGGGGAAAGGGGTTTCTGTTTATTCTGGAAAAATCCGTGCGGAAAATTTCCTCAGCCTCGGAAAAATCGCCTGAACCAACGCAGATTATTTCAATATTAAACTTTTCGAGCATTTCAAGGTAATGCTCATAGGCTGTCTGAGGCGTGATTTCGCGGATAAGCTCGTTATCACCGAAAACACTTACCGCTGCCGGTTCATTCTTATAGGTTATTTCCGTACCTCGGCGGAAGGCATATGCGGCCTTGTCGTTTATCTCAGCGTCGTTGTCGTCAATCTGGTTCTGCTTCTGGATCTCGACAACCTTTTCGGGAAAGCAGCCGTTTTCAAGCACGGGATTGAAAAGGCAGCTGCAAAGCAGGTGTGTTATCTGTGACAGGATTTTTTCGCCGTCAATTGCATAAAAATCGTCAAGCACGTCAGCGTAAAGCTCCATAACCTGTGTATCTCCGTTTTTTCGCACATAATTACAGAGGGTTGCCGCATACAATTCCGCGAGCCGTTCATTGAGCGCGCGCATGGTTGGGTAGTCGCTGTTTGAACGGGAGAGAATTGACGGAATAAGCGCGTTTAAACCTGCGCGTTTTTTATCCAGTGTGTCGATAAAGACAACGCTTATCCGATTGATTTTGAAGCGTGAGTCGATGTAGCGTGAAAAGAACACGCCGTCTGCGATTTCCCGCCGCTGAAATTTTTGTTCCATTTATTTTTCCTTTCCTGATTTGGAATAATGTCAAATTATAGTATAACACATTTTACATCTGATTTCTACTGTTTTCAGCTAAATTTCAGAATTCCTGCCAGGTTTCCGTTGAAATATGGCGAAAGCGCGGCGGTTTATCCTGTTCCAGTTCAAGAATCCCGAACGAAGCGTCACAGCGACCTCTCGGATGCGCAGGACTGCCCGGATTAAACACGTGTATTCCCGAAATAATCTCGTAGAAAGGAACATGAGTGTGACCGAAAAGCGCAATCGTGCATTCGTTTTCTTTTGCAGCAGCGGCAATGTACGAGGCAATCGAATGTCCGTCAAAACGGTGTCCGTGCGTCATATAAATGCGGTGCCCTTCGAGGTTTATCGTATTTACAAGTGGTGCGTTTCCCCAGTCATTGTTCCCGCGCACAGAAAGAAATGCAGAAAGCGGGAAAGCGTTTCTTATATCCTCGAACTCCCGTTCTCCATCACCGAGGTGTATGAACAAATCGGCTGTCTGGTTTCTCGAAGCAATTTCGTAAAAGCTGTCGGAATTGCCGTGGGTGTCCGAAACGATAACTATTTTCATTTCAACACGTCCTTTCCTGTCAGAATACTTTTTATTATATCACAACACAGCTTTAAAATCAACATAATAGTTGACATTTCGCCTGTAAAAGTGTAAAATAAGATAAACGCAATTCAAGGAGATGAAGAAAATGACGATTTTGTCGCTTGGGGATTTACCTGCGGGGGAAGGCGTTTCAGCGGTTCTGGTGTCAGCTTTAGGCGCATTCGCCGCGCTCGCGCTTATATTTCTGGTGTTGGTTGTAATGAACAGAATTCACGAGAAAAACAACCCCAGCGGAGATGAACAAAAGCGGGAAGAAAACGAAGAAACGCATAATGACGCGGATAACGACTGATTGTTCACGCGCTTGATAAAATACGAACAAAAGGAGAAAAGGCGATGGATAAGGTACTTGTAGCGATGAGCGGCGGGGTTGACAGCTCGGCTGCACTTGTTATATTAAAGGAAAAATACGACGTAATCGGCGTAACGCTGAAGCTTCATGACGGCGAACACGAAATTGACGGTGTAAAGACCTGCTGTTCGCTCAGCGACATCGAGGACGCACAACAGGTCGCGGCACGTTTCGGAATAATGCACTATGTCTATAATTTCAAGGAGCTGTTCGGCGAAAAGGTTATCAGGAATTTCGTCGAGAGCTATGAGCGCGGAGTTACACCGAACCCGTGTATCGACTGTAACCGCTATATCAAGTTTGACGGGTTGCTTGAACGCGCGCTTTCCCTTGGCTGTACCCACATAGCGACAGGGCATTACGCACGCGTAGAGTATGACGAGGAGCGGGGAAGATGGCTTTTAAAAAAGGCGGTCAGCGCTGATGGAGAAAATGATAAGGACCAGTCTTATGTTCTATACAATCTTACCCAGGAACAGCTCTCCCACATTCTTTTCCCGCTTGGCGCGCTTACAAAATCAGAGGTGCGGAGTCTTGCCGCCGAAAATGGACTGTTAAATGCAGAAAAGCCCGACAGTCAGGATATATGCTTTGTTCCGAACGGAAAATACGCCGAGTTTATCGAGCAATATACGGGCAGAAAAGCGGCTGCGGGAGATGTTATTGACGTAAACGGTAAGGTTGTTGGACGTCACAACGGACTTATAAATTACACTGTTGGTCAGCGGAAGGGTCTTGGCATAGCTTTTGGCAAGCCCGCGTATGTTATCGGGAAAAATGCCGCTGATAATACGCTTCTTGTCGGTTCCGAACAGGAACTTCTTTCCGACACTCTTTACGCGGACGAGCTTAACTGGATCTCGATTGAGTCGCTTGACGAGCCGATACTTTGTAAGGCTAAAACGCGTTACCGTATGCAGGAGCAGCCGTGCGCGGTTTATCCTGAGAGTGACGGCAGCGTCAGGGTAGAGTTTAATGAACCGCAGCGTGCAATTACACCCGGTCAGCGTGTAGTATTCTACGACGGCGATACGGTTATCGGCGGCGGAACGATAAGATGATTCAGCCGCGGCGTTAAAAAACAACAGCCTGTAAGTACGGAATGAACCGTTGCTTACAGGCTGTTCTTATTATCTTATCGCCGATACATATTAAGAATGTCATCGTGGTTAAAGAGCGTAGTTGCGCCGTCACGGAGAAGTCCGATTACACCGCTGAAGCTCGGATCGAAAACATCGGGCGGTGCTACGCAGAAAACATCTCTGCCTTCTTCGACAGCGTACCCTGCGGTAATAAGCGAGCCGCTGTCAGAGCTTGCCTGAAATACAGCCGTTCCGCTCGAAAGACCGGCAAGAATGCGGTTTCTTGCGCGGAAGTAGTCGGCTGTGGGTCCGGTTCCCGGAAAAAGCTCGGAAAGGTATGCGCCGCCGTTCATTATCATCTGTTCACGAAGCTCAAGACTGCCTTTTGGATAATCGTAGTCAATGCCGCAGGCAAGCACGCCGATAGTCGGTTTTCCTGACTGGACGCAGGCGTTATGTACGATCGAATCAACCCCGCGTGCCATACCGCTTACAAGAGTTACACCTGCCGCGGCAAGGTCGCGGGAAACGCGGCTGCATAGTTTGGAGATATATGGGGCAGCCTCCCGCGCACCGACAATTGTAATCGTCAGATTTTCCAGGCATTCAAGACTGCCGCGGTAGAAGAAAAGCGCGGGTGGATTATATATTTCTTTCAGAAGCGCCGGATATGATCTGTCCGAAAGGGTCATAATGCTGACGTTATTTTTTTCACAGTATTCTTCGATTCTTTCGGCTTTTTCGATAGAAACATTGTTTCTGCGTCGCGCCGATTCTGCGCTTATAGCTGAAAAATCGCCGCCGCTTATCTCGCGATAGGCAGTTTCAGGGTCGTCGTAATATTCGAGAACACGGTGAATTTCGGGATTCGCAGGTCTGAGAAGCTGTAAAAGCCAAAGATAATATTTCGTCATATTAGTAGCCTCACTGGTTGTGTTGTTTACAAGCCAACCTTAGTATAACATATACTTTATAAAAATTCAAGTTTTTTCGACGCAAAATTCAATTTTTATAAATTGCAATATAAAGTGTCCACAAAAATCAAGTGACAAACAAGTTTATTTTTACCATATTAGATGACAATCCGCCGAAGATTCTCCTCGGATAATTATTTATCTGATGCTCAATCATCTTAATTCTCTCATGAGAGAATTTGGCGATGTCGGCACCCTTTGGAATAAATCTTCTTATTAGCTTATTTGCGTTTTCATTTGAACCTCTCTCCCATGCACTGTAAGGGTGGGCATAATACGCCCTTGTTCGATTTTC
>CAZAXM010000069.1:0-8345 GCA_964489095.1 uncultured Ruminiclostridium sp.
GCTTTTCATAGACGGCTGACACGACATATTGAACGCCATAAGCAAATCACACCCTCGGTTTGCACCTTTTAATTATTTCCCCGTACCTTTTAACGATTTATCCGTGGGGTGTGCATTTGGTATCAAAATAGGTCACTATTTTCATAACTGGACACCAATTTTGATACAATGAGTATCGAAGCGGGTGTCCAGTTTCTTTTTGTGAAAGTCCCTATTTACAAGGGTTTTCATATACCTTTTAACGAAAGTAGGCTCTACGGTAACCGAGGAATAGTCACCGTAGAGTCTTTTTGCATTTTTGTCTATAAACTTTTTAATTATAGGTCTGGAGGGTGTGCATTGAGTTCGTAGGAATAATTAAAAAGTGCAACGCTTTTAGTATGAACTAAACTGGCAATCAACGCCGATTTCATCGCAGAACACTTTGAATTTTACGGAGCCATCATCACTGCCAAATTCATTTTTCAAAATAGTGATCAGCTTATTTCGGATACTGTGCTTTAACCGAAGCTGTACCAGTAGTCGGTGAGTGTTTTCTTCATCCAGATGATACCAGAATTCGTATTCATCTTTTCCGTTAATTACCTCGCAGGCTTCACCGAAATCCTGTCCGGCAAATGTCAGTTTACCTTCGCTAATCTGGATGGAGAGAGTTCTCTCTGGCGAAGAATATAGGTCATAGTCGGCATCGGACATATCCAGGTTGTGCGTAGTCCAGAAAGGTTCCGCCCAATTATCCTCCATACGCTCGGCATCTTTTCGAGACAGAACTCTGGCATTTTTCGATACACTGCCTTCCAACGCATTCCATTGCGGTTTGCCCTTTTTCAGAACACGATTATCATAAACAACAGCCCCGCAGGTGGACATTACACTACCCGCGGGGCTGCATTTGTTATTCAAATCTGAACCACTTGAAGTCAAATCGGCTTCCCGGTAGGAACACAAAGCTTATGTCGCGCATTCCCGCAATTTTTTCGAGCGGGAATTCAATCTCGGTATAATCTTCCGATTTCGGGAAAGGTAAAAGCTGCGTTTGCTGAATGCCGTTGTCATCATTGTAACGAAGCTGAATTGTATTAACATCGTTCGGCGTTCTGCCGCAAACAGTTATCTTTTCGGTACCATCTCCAAAATTCATTCCATTAAAGTAAATCAACACGTTATTTCCGATTCCGACAATGCTCGTTTCTTCAACGTGATACTCGTCGCCGTAAAGCGCGTCGTGTTCGGTGGGAGTAAGCTGTTCAAAAGCCTTTTCAAGCTGCCTGAACTCGATTCCTCCGACAATTACCGACTGAGAAAGCGCAATCGAAAGAGAACGTATTCCATTTAACCTTTCGGGAAGATCAAATTCCTGCGGCTTAAAGCCGTCCCACTCGTTGTTGTTCTTGAAATCGGCCATGGTAATAAGCCGTCCGCCGTCATCGGGATTTCCCTCCCACACCTCAATCTGTGCGGAAGTGTAATTATCGTCACAATAGCCGCAATGGAGAATCAGCTTATCGCTGCCGAAGCTGCCGAAATCAAGGTTATCAAAGCCGATTACCGTGCGCTCGTGTATACCGCTGACCGCTCCGCGCGCAACCACATTGAGCGGTCGGTTGCTGAAGCTGTAAAGGCTTGCGGAAATAAAATTATAAGGATTTACAAGTGCGCTTCCAAAACCGCCGTTCTCAAATACAAGCTCGGATATGATCTGCGGGGTTTTTCCGCCGTTTTTTGAAACAGCCCGCAGGCGATATTTACCGTCGCCCTTCGCTGTAACTAATGCGCCGTACTTTGTCGGTTGGATATCTGCTAATCCGACCTCAACGCCTGTATCAAGCACGCACTTCCACGAAATATCACTGTAATCCGCATTTTCAGGTTTTATAACAGCCAGAACGCGCGCAGTCGGGTTTTCCGTATCAAGAGAACATCTGTCCGCGCTTAATTCAATTTTACGAACCGGAATTTCGGGTCTGTAATCCGATGCTGCAAATGGATAATACTCATCAACAACCGATACTCCCTCCGGAGCTTCACACTCCTCTGCCTCAAGCACAAGCAGCTTTTCAGTCAGACCTTCACCCTCGACTGTAACAGTAACTGCGCCTGCGTAAAGAGTAGACTGGATAATTGCAAGCAGCTTTCCGCTGAAAAGACGGCGGTTATCACCCTTGTAGCTGTCATAATCGGTGCTGTCGCCGTTATCAAGTCCGACAAGTCTGGCAGGACCGCCTACTGTAATCTTTACACGGTTTCTTGCATTTGCAACGGTAACATCATTTTCGTCCTTTACGCTTATTTCTACAAAAACAAGGTCGCGTCCGTCCGCAGCAAAGGTTGTCTTATTCGGGACAGCCTCTATCGAAACAGGCTCGCCGAATGAACGGATTGTTTCCTCGGCAGCAAGTGTTCCATCGAGACGATAAGCCTTAGCAGTAAGCGCGCCGTTTTCAAAAGGAACCTTCCATGCTCCGTGAAGAACAGAGCCATGCTGTAAATCTATGTGCTGTTTACCGAGAGAAGTTTCGTTATAGAACAGCTCAACGTCCTCGACATTCGAGTAGGTGAAAACGTCAATCTCCTCTCCCCTGTTAAAGTCCCAGTGCGGAAGGATATGAACAAAAGGATTTTTTTCACCGTCCGTCCATACAGCCTTATAAAGATAGTAAGAATCCTTCGGGAAGCCTGCTGTATCTACAATTCCGAAATACGAATTTTTCGTGCTGTAAGGCGTAGGCTCGCCGATATAGTCGAAACCTGTCCAGATGAACTGTCCGCCGCAGTAATCTCGGTCACGGTCGTCGATCCATGCCTTTTCGTGCGTCTTGCCCCAGCCTACAACGCTGTTTCCATAATCTGAGCATTGCATATCCTCGTGAACAAGAAGCGGAACATCGGCGGGAGAATGGTATATTCCGCGCGAACGAACCGTAGAAGCAGTTTCACTGCCGTAGATGAACCAGTCGGGGTGAGCAGCATGGTGTTCGTCGTAAATATCCTCCGTGTAATTATAGCCCGCAAGCTTAAGATAATCGGCAACCTTCTGTGCGTTTTCCCAACGCATATAGTTTGAACCGATAGTGCAGACTGCATTTTCATACGGGTCGGATTTTCTTACCGCCTCGCAAAGCATTTTTGCAACCTCAAGACCACGCTCGCTGTGATGAGTATCGGCAATTTCGTTGCCTATACTCCACATAATTACACAGGGCGCGTTTCTATCGCGCTCCACCCATGCCTTAACGTCCGTCTTATACCATTCGGGGAAAAATCTTGCATAGTCGTTGGAGTTTTTCGGCATTTCCCACATATCGAAGCCTTCGCTGTCCACAAAAAATCCCATTTCGTTACAAAGCTCGACAAGCTCGCGCGCTGGCATATTATGCGAGGTTCTGACTGCGTTTACGCCGTAGCTTTTGAGTATTTCAAGCTGCCTGCGAAGTGCGTGAACGTTTACTGCCGCGCCGAGTGCGCCCAGATCGTGGTGCATACAAACGCCGTGCATTTTCATATGTCTGCCGTTGAAGATAAAGCCCTTTTCGGGGTTAAACTCAACTGTTCTGAAACCGAATGTGTTCGTGACCTCGTCGATTACAACTCCGTCGATAAGAAGCTCGGATTTCAGTGTGTAGCAATAAGGATTGTCTATATCCCAGGCCGTCGGATTTTCCGCGCAGAGCTGCATTTTGCTGAATGTTCCCGAAAGGTTGCCTGAAATTCGTGCAGCGACTGCGCCGCGCTTATTGAGAACAGTATGCCTTAATTCACAGCCGCCGCCTGTCAGCTGAGTTTCGACCGTCATAAGCCAGCTGTTTTCATTTCTTTTCATTGACGAAATATAGACGCCGTTTTCGAGAATATGGATACGGCTTGTTTTACGCAGCCAGACGTTACGGTAAATACCTGCGCCGGAATACCAGCGTGTGTTGGGGGCTTCGTGCTGAACGCGGACATAAACCGTATTCTCGCCGCCCTTTAGCAGCTTAGTTATATCAAAACTGAAGGAAGAATACCCGTATTTCCAATCCCCCGCCTTTTCTCCGTTCACATAAACCGTGCTGTTCATATAAACCCCGTCAAAGCCGAGAATATACGCGTCATTTTCGCCTGCATGCCCAAGATAAAACCTTTTTTTGTACCAGCCCTCGCCTGTTTCGTAAAGTCGGCTTGTATCGCCGATAAGCCAGTCGTGCGGAAGCTCGACGCTATGCCAGTCGGTTTCGTATTCCATCACGGAAAGATCTGTTCCAATCGGCTTTAATGCAAACTGCCAATTGTCATTAAACAGCTTTTTAGACATAAAGAACTCCTTCCTCATTGCTATGAAGCAATTCAACCCTTGTAAAATCAGTCGGGTTTATTATAATAACCGTCCTGTTCTTCTTTTTTGCATAGTTTACCGTTGCCATTGTTCCGCCGCGCTGACCGTCGTACACCGCAATCAGATACTGTGCGGTGTCAACAAGGTAATGATTTCGCTCGATCATACAGCCCTTTGTGTACTTATCTGACGAAATATAAACTGCGCCGTCCGACGCTTCAACTATACGTTTATACAACGCTATATCATCATCTTTCCAGCGGCAATACTGATCCTTACACGGAATTGCACAAAAAATATGAACGTCCAACTCTTTTTTTAATTCAAGCAGTATTTCGCCGCACATAAGGTCGATTCCCCTCGCCATTCCCGTCTGAAAATCAAAGATCCCGTTTTCGGCCATTCTGATTATCTCCGATTTCAGAACTTCATAAAGCGCCATATACTCTTCACTTTTTTTATCATTTAAAAAAGGGAGCTTATCTGGACGATATCCCGTAAAAGAACAAACCTTATCAATATCAGACGAAAGCTTATAATTCAAGCTTATAAATACCACCCTCCTCCGCGTCAAATACCAGCATATCACCGTTAATTACAGCGCCTTTCGGAACAACTGAAAAGTCTGCTGCATTTTTAAGCTTTACACGACATTCGCCGCTCTTATGCGCTGTTATTGTCATATTCAAAAGTTTTCCGTTATCCCACGTTGCGTCTATTTCAAATCCTCCGCGTGCACATAACCCCTTGTATTCTCCGCTTTTCCATTTTTCAGGTATCGCCGCAAGAGGCTCAATGTATCCTTCATGGCTCTGGAGAAGCATTTCCGCTATACCTGCGCTTCCGCCGAAGTTTCCGTCCAGCTGGAAGGGCGGGTGGAAATCGAACAGATTGGGGAATGTGAAGCTGCCGAGAAGTCCGTGGAGCAGCTTATACGCGCGGTTCCCGTCGCCTGTTCTTGCCCACAGATTCAGCTTATACGCTCTCGCCCAGCCTGTTGATTCATCGCCGCGGTCGTTCATTGTTACAATTGCCGCCTGCATAAGCTCAGGGGTTGAACGGGTAATAGCTTTTCCGGGATAAAGCGCAAGCAGATGCGAAATATGGCGATGATTTTTCTGAATCTTTTCAATATCAAAGTCAGGCTCGTCCTCCTCGAACCACTCCATAAGCTGACCCCATTTTCCAACCCTGAACGGCTTAAGCTTTTCTTTTTGCTCACGAATTTTTTCACGAAGCCCGCTATCACAGCCGAGTATTTCGGAAGCTGAAATAAAGTCCGAATAAAACTGTTCAATAAGGCTCTGCTCGTAGGTGTTACCAATCGAAACAGGACCGTGTTCAGGCGAATACGTAGGCGAAGAAACAAGTCTGTCCTGTTTATCATCATAGATAAGCCACTGGCTGTAAAAGCGCGCGCTTTCACGCATTATCGGGTAAATGTCGCGTTCGAGCACTTCCCTGTCGCCTGTAAACTCGTAATACTCCCATATGTTCTGCATAAGCCACGCTACCGCCGCAGTTGACCAGCCCCAGTAGAAATCCCAGCCCGGCGCCGTCCAGCCGAAAACATTCGCCTGCGTATGCGCAATCCAGCCGTTTTCGGGATTTTCGGGCGTACTTTCAATTCCGTAATACTCCTTAGCTGTTACACGTCCGGGCTCGCGCATAGAATCAAGGTATCGGATAAGCGGCTTGGCTGTTTCGGAAAGATTTGTATTATACGCACCCCAGTAATTCATCTGCAAATTCACATTTATGTGATAATCACAGCACCACGCGGGGCAGTTGTTGTCACACCAGACACCCTGTAAATTAGCAGGAAGCGTGCCCTCCCGCGAAGATGAAATAAGCATATATCTGCCGAACTGGAAATAAAGCGATTCAAGCTGGGATGAAATATCCGATGAACAGCCCTCGCGGTAACCCGAAACAAGCTCGTCCGCAGGTAACGGCTCGCCTTTTACTCCATTAAGCTTTAGGCTCACACGGCTGAAAAGCGCGTTATAATCACGAAAATGGCTATCATAAAGTGCGTCAAAGGTCTTATCGGAGCATTCCGAAAGAATTTCCGAGGTTACATTTACCGGGTCAATTCCGTTTCGATAGGCAGGGTACTCATCGGAATAATCCGTTGCCGAGCAGAAATAAATTACAGCCTCGTCAGCTTCGGCAACCGTCAGCGTACCGTTTTCCACCGCGATTCTACCGCCTTTATTTTTCACAAGAAAACTGCCGCAGTAACGCAATGCGTTATCGGGGAGCGCGCCGAAATAATCCAGTCGGTTTCCGGCGGCACTTACCTGTGCATTCTCATGCATTTTGTCAAGAGAAAGAGAGAAAGTGAGCGCGGACGGCTTATCACAGCGCAGTCTGATACAGATGACCCTATCGGGGTAGGACGCGAAAGCCTCGCGGGTGTGTTTTACACCGTCTGCCGTAAAAGTACAGCTGTACAGGGATCTGTCCATATCGAGCGAACGGCGGTAATCGCTGACCGACGCACCGTCAAGATTAGGAAAAGTAAGAACAGCGTCGCAAAGAAGCTGATACGAACCGTAGCCCCAGCCTGTTCCCTCGCAGGTAAGCTCAGGCAACAGCGATACCGCCTCGTCATATTTTCCGTCGTGAAGAAGCTGCTGAATTTTTTTTACAGTCGGATAAACATTCGCACGATTCCCGCCGTTGTAATCAGGACGGTACGGCGAAGGCCCGCCTATCCAAAGTGTTTTTTCGTTAAGAACAATTCTCTCATCAGAGACACCGCCGAAAAAACTTGCACCCATATAACCGTTACCTATGGGAATACAGCTTTCCTCCCACTTTTTGGTATCGCCGGGCGCATTGAAATAAACAATATTATTCATGAATTGACCTTTCCGTATTTCCGAGCATTTAATCGCCCGTAGTTTCACGCAGAATAAGACTATGCGGGAGCATATAGAGCGACTTATCGGGAACCTCCGCCTTCATATTCTCAATCAGCTTTTCAACAACAAGCTTACCCTGTAAGAAACAGGGTTGCTGAACAGTAGAAAGGTGAGGTACAAAAATATGAGAATACTGAATATCATCAAATCCGAAGAAAAGAACGTCCGTTCCGATTTTTATATCATTCGCAAGGGCATAATTCATCGCCCCTATCGCCATCATATCTGAAATAGAAAAAATTGCGTCAGGCGGATTTTTAAGGCTCATAAGCTCCTCGCAGCCCTTCATTCCCGATTCAGCAGAATAATCGCCGTAATAAACAAGTGCTTCGTCATAAGGCAGACCATGTTCCTCAAGCGCAAGCCGATACCCCTTTTCGCGGTCGATCGAGGATTGGCTTCTTGGAGCTGTCGTTATAAGACCGATACGCTTTCTTCCCTTTTCAATGAGGTACGAGACCGCGTCCCTGCCCGCCTTGATATTGTCAACTGTAACCGAAAGAACATTGCAATTATCAAATCGCTCAAGGCACATAGCTATATTGTGATTTTCGGCAAGCGCAGAAATCGTCGCCGCGTCAAGCTTCGGACCCAACAATACTGCGCCGTCAACCGAACGTGAAAAAAGCATTCCCAACAGATGCATTTCATGCTTAGGGTCATCACGTGTGGTCGCGATCAGGACATCATATCCGCGCGCCGTCGCCGCCTCCTCCATTCCGCGCAGCACCTCGGAATAGAAAGACTGTTCCGTTGACGCAATAATTGCAAGAATACGCCTTGTTTCACTTTTTCGCAGATCGCGTCCGAGAAAATTAGGACTATAGCCTAAGCTTTCTACTGCCTTATTAACTGCCTCAACCGCCTCGTCCGAAACATTCGTTTTTTTATTAAGAACTCGTGAAACAGTCGCAACTGATACGTTCGCCGCTTTTGCAACGTCCTTTATCGTAACACTCATTCTTTCACCTCGTATCTGTATTTTTCTAAATTATACTAATTATATCATATTGTGTAACGGTTTACAATGTACACATTAAACAAAATTTAACTGTATTTTTTGAAAATGTATTTTCAAATCGAATTATTGGATTTGAATATTT
>CAZAXM010000070.1:0-8145 GCA_964489095.1 uncultured Ruminiclostridium sp.
GAAAATCGAACAAGGGCGTATTATGCCCACCCTTACAGTGCATGGGAGAGAGGTTTAAATGAAAACGCAAATAAGCTGATAAGAAGATTTATTCCAAAGGGTGCCGACATCGCCAAATTCTCTCATGAGAGAATTAAGATGATTGAGCATCAGATAAATAATTATCCGAGGAGAATCTTCGGCGGATTGTCATCTAATATGGTAAAAATAAACTTGTTTGTCACTTGATTTTTGTGGACACTTTATATTACAATTTATAAAACAGCGTAAAATCGCGTTTTTTCTTGACAAATGACGAAAAAAATAGTATTATTATAAGGATAAAAAATCCGCAGAGCGGAAAAGGAAGGGATTTACACCATGAAGCTTATTTTCGATGTCGAGGACAAGCCGAAATTCGGACAGCTTGTCATTTTCGCACTCCAGCAAATGCTCGCGATCCTCGCGGCGACAATCGCTGTTCCCGCAATCGTCCAGAACGGGCTCACCCCCGCAGCCGCAATGTTCGGCGCAGGCGTCGGCACACTTGTTTACATTCTTTTCACCAAAAGAAAAGCCCTGTTTTTCTCGGTTCGTCTTTTGCATTCATCAACTCTATGCTTGCCGCCTTCGCGGGAGCAATCTCAATGCAGTTGGGAATGTTGGGTCTTGTCATAGGCGCGGGTTTCGCGGGACTTGTTTACGTAGTTCTCGCGATAATCGTAAAGGCAGTCGGCGTTGGCTGGATAAATAAGCTTATGCCTGCTGTTGTAATCGGACCTACGGTTGCGATTATCGGCCTTTCTCTTGCGGGTAACGCTGCCGGCGACATTATGACTAGCGACGTTGACGGTGAAGGCTCACAGTATGTTGCGCTTATCTGCGGTCTTATCACGCTTGCGGCTCGACCTATGGTAAGAAAATGACGCGCCCTATTCCGTTTATTCTTGGCATTCTTGCAGGATATGCCGTCGCGGCATCTGCACAGTTATCGGAAATGCCGCCGATATTTCCGCTCTCCGGATCATTGATTTTGACATCTTTAAAAAATATATGACTCCGAACGATATGGTAACGCTTTCGACATTTCTGAGTGTTCCCGATTTTACATTTGTTAATGCACTCAGCGGCTTCGGAGAGCTTAACGCAAGCTACATAGCCTCCATTTTTGTTGCATATGTTCCCGTTGCGTTCGTTGTATTCGCGGAGCATATTGCCGACCACAAGAACCTCTCCTCTGTTATCGGACGCGACCTGCTCGAAAATCCTGGACTATCAAGAACGCTTCTCGGCGACGGTATCGGTTTCTTCGTTGGCGCACTTTTCGGAGGCTGTCCTAACACAACTTACGGAGAATCGGTAGGCTGCGTGGCTATTACAAGAAACGCTTCTGTTGTTTCGATTATTGCGGCTGCGTTTGGCTGTATCATCTTTTCGTTCATCACACCGCTTATTGCGTTTATCGACTCTATCCCCGCATGTGTAATGGGCGGCGTTTGTATGGCTCTTTACGGCTTCATTGCGGTTTCGGGTCTGAAAATGCTCCAGACGGTAGATTTGAACAAGAACAAGAACCTTTTTGTTGCGTCGGTTATTCTTATTTCGGGTATCGGCGGACTCCAGGTTACTTTTGGTGCAGTTACACTTACGCCTATCGCGATGGCGCTTATTCTCGGAATCCTTGCAAACACCATGCTGGCAAAGGAAAAGGACAACGAAAACACTGACGAATAACGGGAATACCTCCCGAAATGAAAGGAAAATATTATGGGAAACGTAACGATTATTGACCACCCGCTTGTTAAGCACAAAATCGCGCTTCTGCGTGACGAAAAGACCGGAACGAAGGATTTCCGCGTTCTTGTTGAGGAAATTGCTATGCTGATGGGCTACGAGGCGCTCCGCGATCTTCCGACAGCGAATGTTGAGGTAAAAACTCCGATCACAACGGCTTCCGTTCCTATGCTTTCGGGCAGGAAGCTTGCTGTTGTACCGATTCTCCGTGCGGGACTTGGTATGGTAAACGGCATTCTCGCGCTTGTTCCCTCGGCAAAGGTTGGGCACATCGGCTTATACCGCGACGAGGTTACGCACGAGCCGCATGAGTACTACTGCAAGCTTCCCGAAAATATTGACGAACGTCTTGTGATCCTCCCCGACCCCATGCTTGCTACAGGCGGCTCAGCGATTCAGGCGGTCGATTTTATCAAGGCGCGCGGCTGCACCAACATCAAATTTATGTGCATTATCGCTGCTCCTGAGGGACTTGATGCGCTCAAATCCGCGCATCCCGACATTGACATTTACGTTGGCTGTCTTGATGAAAAGCTAAACGAGAATGCATACATTGTTCCGGGTCTTGGTGACGCAGGCGACCGTATTTTTGGAACAAAGTGATATAATGGAAACTTTAACCCTGTAATTTAATGCGGCGGCTGCCGACGGAGGTGAGCGAAAGCGAGTCCCTCACGGAGGCAGCCGCATTTTTGCTATACCCCCCTTGAAGCGGGTAGTGTACGTGCAGCTAATCCCTATAACTTTTGTTCCTTTTAAGCTTTGCTATATTCGCGCATCTTGCTGCTAATACGGCGCGCTCTGCGCGCCGTAATCCCCGCCCACCCACCCCCAGCGCCCTGCGGGCGCAAAATGTGCAAAACCAAAGCTTGTGGAATAACGAGAACCCCCGCGAGAAAAAAACTCACGGGGTTCGCTGTTAAAAATGCACCGACAGCGGAAAATTGCAGAAAAGTGAAACAGCGTGTGTAGGAATACACACGCTGCAAATTTTATACAATATCGTCGTCGTTAAAGGGGTCGCCGCATTCGGGGCAGAACTTCGGCGGCTTTTCGGGGTCTGCGGGAGTCCAGCCGCATTTGTCACATTTGTACTTCTTGGGCGCGGCAGGCTTTGCCTTTCCGCAGTTTGCACAGAACTTTGTCGTGTTGGTGGAACCACATTCGCAGGTCCACGCAGCAGGAGCGTGAGCAGCAGGAGCAGTCTCGCCCTTCTTTGCGCCGCAGTTAGCACAGAAATTCGTAGTGTTGCTCGTACCGCAGGAGCAGGTCCACGCTTCGGGCTTGGGCTTTCCGCAGGTAGAGCAGAACTTTCCACTGTTTACCGCGCCGCAAGCACACTTCCAGCCATCGGCAGGCGCACTCTGAGGAGCCTGCTGAGGCGCAGCAGCCTGGGGAGTGCCGTAGCTGTTAAGAATGTTTCCGCCCATATTCATCATCGCGTTCATACCCATAACGCCCATCATTCCGCCGCCGTTGCCTTCGTTTGAGCCCATAGCCTCAATGCCCGCAGCAAGGCTCTTGTTCATCATAGCGCGCTGAACGTTCGGGTCAAGCTGCGTGTCAGCCTCAAGACGCGCGCCGAGAAGCTTCTTGGAATCCTCGGAAAGCGTGATCGGTCCGCCAAACGCAATGCTCGTGATCGAGAAGCCTCTTTCAAGCCATGTGCTCGCGGTAGCTTCGCTCGCAAGAGTTGTAAGAGCTGCAAGAGAACCCTGAATTCTGCTGTACATTACACCTTGTTCGGAAAGTCCGTTGAGAGCGGTCATAAGAGCCTGTTCAAGCTCGTTTTTGTACATCTGCGTGCCGAAAATCGACATAGCTGTCATATCTCCCGCGCCTGTTCCTTTGGCACAAACTTCAGAATAGAACTTAACAGCCGCTTCTGCGTCCGGAATCTGGATTTCAAAATTACCAAAGAAGCGAAGCTCAATAGATGTGTTGTAATGCGGGTCGAAATACGGCATCGGATTAGCCGTTCCGAACGGAAGATTCGGGATCCGCATAAGGTTAATGTAAACAACCTTCTGCTCGGTAGAGGGTGTACCGCCGTAGGTGAAGCGCTTGATAAGCTCCTTTGCGGAATCCTTTATGTTGCCCGCAAAAATCGAGGGTGCGGAGGAGTTGTCGAGAATATACTGTCCAGGCTCGGTAACAACGTTCGTGATTTTGCCGTTGTCGATCGTGAGCATACAGGTGTTTTCCTCAACCATAATTGCCGAGCCGTTGCTGATGTAGTTTTCGGTCCCCTTTGTGTTCGAGGTGCGCGAGGAATCCGCGTTCATCTTGGTTCCGACTTTCAGAAGCGTCTTGTTGTCGATTGCACCACAATGAATGGCTTCCTTCCATGTATCAGCGAGAGTTCCGCCGAGTGCGCCGACTGCTGCCTTAATAAGTCCCATAATAATTCTTTCCTTTCCGTTTTTGTTTATGCTTTATGAACAACGCTTAAAAGCCTTGCTCTATTTGATGAATTTGAAGCTGTCCGCAAGCCATACCTTTGTGACATCTTTTTCGGTAAAGCCCGAACCGCAGTACTTGCAGACGGTATCCTTGCCAACACCGTAAATCGGTGCGCCGCAGTTAGGACAGTTGTGTGCAAAAACCGCGTTGTCACTGTCCTCAAAGGTTTCACGGCTGTAAACAAGCGTTACGCTCGCCGCAAGCTGCGAAAGAGTATCCTTGTCCTTTTCGGATGATTCCGAGAGAAAGTGCAGGCACTGAAACGAAATCTCAAAAACCGCCCTCGCCGAATCTGCCGTGCTTTTGTAGTCAGCGATCGAAACGCGATGGATTTTTATATCGTCAAAATGCTCGGTAATCCCTCTGCTCCTATTGTCGGCAATGATATTTTCGATATGCTGCGTAAAGCCGCGCGTCGTGTTTTCCAGCCTCTGCACGTCCTCGCTCTCAATCGCAGTCAGCGCAGAGAGAAACGCGTTTTTCGCCAATGTTTCAAACTGCTCGTAGGTCATTTGCGGAAAATCGCGCATAAGCTTCGGCTTGTATACCGCCGACATATTGGAAATCGACTTCGGAGTCGTGGCTTCCGCTTTAAGACCATCACTTATAAGTCTCGCCGTTTCGTCAAGTCCCATTCCGAGATACTGCCTTGTCATACGATTAAGTTTGTGCTTGATAACAGCGATCACAACAAGAATGCCGGCAACAATTATCGCGACAATAATCAGCGCGGTAACGATTCCCTCCATCAGCCTTCTTCACCGCTGCCCTGAACGCGGATTCCATCGTCCTTTGTGTCGTCACGGACTGTTGTGAAGTCGTTCAGTACCCAGCTGTAAAGTCCTGATGTAACAACCGAGCCGCAGTACGCACACTGACCGCTGCTTGACATTTCAAGGGGAGCGCCGCAGTTCGGGCAGTTGTGTCCATGGTCGGAGCTGTTGGCCTCGTTTGTTTTTACGCCGACTGTACGCATAAACTTCATCTTATAGCGGAAATCCCAGCGCGTGTTCTTATCGCCGCGTATAATCGCGCCCGTTTCCTCACTTGTCTGGTAGTCGATAAAGCGCGCGTTGAGGTAAACTGTGAGATACTCAAACTGCTTGTCGCGGACATAGCTCGTAAGGTATGCGGTGTTGATCGCTATGCTTTCATAATGGTATACAACCTTCTGGTCGATTTTGGACTGAACCTGCTTTTGTGTAGTGTTATACAGATTGTTGTGCATAACAGGACGAACTGTCGTAAGGTCACGGGCGCACCACGCGTTTTGAATGTCGATATACACTTCCTTCGCGAAGCTTGCAAAATCGTCCGCCGTAAAGTTCGGGTCGTC
Source organism: uncultured Ruminiclostridium sp. (assembly GCA_964489095.1). Taxonomy (GTDB): domain Bacteria; phylum Bacillota; class Clostridia; order Oscillospirales; family Ruminococcaceae; genus Ruminiclostridium_E. The sequence continues at coordinate 5,573 of CAZAXM010000070.1, forward strand.
CTTTTTGATTATCTGTTCAATTTCGCCGGTTCTGTCGGGAACAGTTACATTTCTTCCCTGACCGCCGTTTGCGGGACGAACACCGCCGCCGACAGTTGCATCAGGCGCGGAATTGCCGGAATTTGGCGTATTGCCCTTGTTTTTATTTGCCATAATAACTGCAATAATAATAACAACTATTACAATGCCTGCGCCGATACCTATGCCGCCGCCATCGTTGCCGCCGCTGCTGCTTGAAGAGCCGCCGTAGTAGCTGTAGCTATAATCATCATCGTCGTCCCAGTCCCAATCAGAACCGCTGTCCCAGTCGCTGTCGTATGAGTAGTCGTAATCGTTGGCGTCGAAAGCCGCTGCGGAAACGCTTAACGCGAAAGTTGCCATAACTGCCGTAAGAAAAAGCGAAATAATCTTTTTCATTGTTTCCCCTCCGTGTATGTAATAAACTATACACCTATTATACAATTATTTCGTGCATTTGTCAACAATTTACAGCAAAAAAAGAGAGGGCACGTCTGCCCTCCCTTGCTTTTGTCGGTTATCAGCAGCAGCCGTTGTTGCAGCCGCAGTTGTTGTTGCTGCAGCCGCAGTCATTTCCCGAATTTCCACAGCAGCAGGTGAATAAGAGAATAAGAACGATAATCCAGATACAGCTATTGTTTCCGCACATAATATGTTTCCTCCTGATTAAGTGTTGATGAAACGTTTCATAATACAATATATGTCAGTCGCAAAGAAGTGTTACAAAAGGGTGGTAAAAAATGATTGAATTTAAAGGCTTTACGTTAAGGGCAGGCTCCGCGCTCAACAAAGCGGTCGAAACGGCTATGAATATGGGGCATACGTATGTCGGGAGCGAGCATATCCTGTACGGACTTGCAGCGGAAGAAACCGGGGCGGCAGGTCTTATTCTGACGCGGCACGGGATTTCCTGTGCAGATATTCTTGGAAAAATAGAGCTGCTTATCGGGCGCGGGATCCGGACGAGGCTTACCGTAAGTGATTTTACGCCGAGAAGTAAGCGTATTCTCGAATCGGCGCTGTCAAAGGCGCGTGCAGGAAGGGAGAGTCATGTCGGAACGGAGCATATTCTTTCAGCAATTATCGAGGACGATGGGTGCTGCGCGGCAATGCTGCTTAAAGAGCTTGGCACAGACTCAGATCATATCATAGCCGAATGCGGCGGAAATAACGTCCGGACTGCTGCGCCGAGTCCGGTTAAAAACAGCTCTGTGCTTGAAAAATTCGGACGTAATCTTACCGCTATGGCGGCGGACGGGAAAATCGACCCTGTTATCTGCCGTGAAAAAGAAATTACCGAGGCGGTACAGGTTCTCCTGCGGCGGCGCAAGAACAATCCCTGCTTTATCGGCGAAAGCGGCGTCGGAAAAACAGCGGTCGCGGAGGGTCTGGCTCTCAGGATAGCGGAGAGAAATGTTCCCGACGAGTTGTCCGGAAAACAGCTTTACAGCCTTGACTTTACAGCGGTTATCGCGGGCGCAAAGTATCGCGGCGATTTCGAAGAGCGAGTCAGAAATATTATAGAGGAGGTTAAAAACAGCGGGAATATCGTCCTTTTCATAGATGAACTGCACACAATCGTCGGTGCGGGCGCGGCGGAGGGCGCGATCGACGCGGCGAATATCCTTAAACCTGCTCTTTCACGCGGAGAAATTCAGGTTGTCGGCGCAACGACTGTTGAAGAATACAGGCGCTATATTGAAAAGGACAGTGCGCTTGAACGTCGGTTTCAGCCGATAACGGTTGACGAGCCGAGCGAAAAAGCCGCCGAGGAAATTCTGCGCGGGCTTTGCGGCAGGTATGAAGCGCACCACAATGTAAAAATAAGCGAGGAAGCGATAAAAGCCGCTGTCAGCCTTTCGGCCAGATATATCGAGGATCGCAGGCTGCCCGATAAGGCGATAGATTTAATGGACGAAGCGTGCGCTATGGTAAAGCTGCGCGGCTTTTCAAAGCCGTCCGAACACGATAAGATCCGCGCACGTCTGCGGGAACTCAGCGCGGACAAGGAGGCGGCTGTTCTTGCACAGGATTTCGAGCGTGCGGCTCAGCTCAGACGCGAGGAAAAGGAGCTGGAGTTAAAGCGTGAAATCCTGAAACAGAGCGGCGAAAACGGTACTTCTTTCCCGGTTGTTACAAAAGCTGAAATTGCCGAAATAGCGAGCCTTAACAGTAAAATCCCGCTTTCCCGTATTACCGAGGACGAAGCGCAAAGCCTTCTTAAGCTTGAAGAGCGGCTTGAGAAACGTGTAACGGGTCAGGAATGTGCGGTAAAAGCAGTCGCAGCGGCAATACGGCGCGGGCGAGCGGGCATTTCCCGCGAAAACCGACCTGTCGGCAGCTTCCTTTTCGCAGGTCCTACGGGTGTCGGTAAAACCGAGCTTTCTAAGGCGCTTTCCGAAGCTGTTTTCGGCGATGAATATGCAATGGTTCGGTTCGATATGTCGGAATATATGGAAAAGCACAGCGTTTCGGGGCTTATCGGCGCGCCTGCGGGGTATGTCGGGTATGAGGACGGCGGCAGGCTTGTTGAAGCTGTACGCCGCCGCCCATAC
>CAZAXM010000071.1:0-7717 GCA_964489095.1 uncultured Ruminiclostridium sp.
TCGAACCTGTGACCCTCTGCTTGTAAGGCAGATGCTCTCCCAGCTGAGCTAAACTCCCATGTCGTTTGATTCTCACTGTTTAAGTGCTCATCACTGACGACTATTAGAGTATACTACAAAAACCGATAAAAGTCAACCCTTTTTTTAAAAAAAAATTCAGTTTGTTAAACTTAACCACAATTTTTCCACGCTTAGCATTTATTTTATTTATATTGCACTAGGATAAACGTGCCGGAACTGGCAATAATATAAAAGAGAAAACGCATAGTCGTTTTATCTCACTTTTCAGAAAGGAATGGTAGTTATAAAAGTGATGGATAAAATTGCATTATTTATCCTGCTCATCGGCGGGCTGAACTGGGGACTTGTCGGGCTGTTCAGCTTTGACCTTGTAGCATGGATATTCGGCGGTTCGGCGAGCGTAATAAGCAGGATCATCTACATCGTCGTCGCACTCTCCGCGCTTTGGTGCATTTCACTTTTCTTTAAAAAGAACGAGCTTGTTGAAGCGGAATAACAGAAATCCCCGGATCCGATACGGATTCGGGGGTTTTTAAGTCAACAACGCGCGGCCGCTTTGTGTGGCGGCGCTTTAATATGCACAAAAAATGTCGAACTCTCTTGACTATTGCAGGTTTTGGTGTATAATAATAGTAGTGATATAAATCTAACGGGAGCGTCTGAAAGTCGTAGCACGAGCAGTTTTTCGTATGTGTTTCAGGTAATAAACCGCAGTGACGCCTGATATATCAAATATGATACAACCACGGAAAATTTGCCCGGAAGGAGATTTTCAGAGGCTGCCAGATGCGAAAGGACGGTTAAAAATGGGAAAATTAAGAGTAGGTATTCTGACGAGCGGCGGCGACTGTCCGGGACTCAACGCGACAATACGCGGCGCAGCGAAAGCTTGTTACGAGATGTTCGGCGAAGAAAAAGTCGAAATAATCGGAATCCAGGACGGCTATCACGGTCTTATCCATAACGATTGCGTTAAAATGAAGCCGTCCGATTTTTCAGGCATCTTAACCCGCGGCGGAACAATTCTCGGTACAAAGCGGACTCCGTATAAAATGATGCAGGTTATCGAGGACGACAACATTGATAAAGTCGCTGAAATGAAGCAGACATATAAGGAACAAAAGCTTGACTGCCTTCTTACCCTCGGTGGCAACGGCACCCACAAAACCGCAAATCTTCTTTCCGAAGAAGGTCTGAACGTAATCGGGCTGCCTAAGACGATCGACAACGATATATGGGGAACAGACGTAACATTCGGCTTCCACACAGCAGTCGATATTGCGACAGACGTTATCGACCGTATTCACACCACCGCCAACTCCCACAGCCGCATTATGGTTATCGAAATAATGGGTAATAAAGCAGGCTGGCTCTCGCTTTACTCAGGAATTGCGGGCGGCGCGGATATTATTCTTATCCCTGAAATCCCGTACAACATCAAGAAGGTTATCAAGGCGGTAAACGAACGTGCGGAATCGGGCAAGGACTTTTCTATTGTAGCAGTTGCCGAGGGCGCTATGAGCGAGGAAGAAGCCGGGCTTAAGAAAAAAGAACGTATGAAGCGGCGCGCAGAAGAGGGATATACCACCGTTACAGCGCGCGTTGCTAAAGAAATAGAGGCCGCGACAGGCTTTGAATCAAGAACAGTCGTTCCCGGCCATATGCTTCGCGGAGGCAGCCCGTCCGCTTACGACCGCGTTTTAGCGACAAAGTTCGGCGCAAGAGCCGCGCAGCTTATCCGCGAGGAGAAATTCGGGTACACCGTCGCTAAAATCGGCAGTGAAATAACCGAAAATAAGCTTTCCGATGTCGCTATGAAAACAAAATTTGTGCCAATCGACGATAAACTCGTCGTAACAGGCAGATATATCGGCGTTTCCTTCGGTGACTAAACCGCTGGACAAATGCGGAAATATATGATATAATAAAAATAATATCTCCACATTACGAAAAGGAACATTAAAATGAAAAAAAATGTAAGAAACTTTGCGATTGCACTTATCGTTGCTTCGGCGCTGGCGGGTTGTAATCAGCAGCCGGCACAGGACGATACCGACGCGGCAAACGCTGTTTCAGAAAACGAAGCTATGGATAACGCTATTGATTTTGCAGCCTCGCTTAAACTCGGCTGGAACCTCGGAAACACCTTAGACGCAACAGGCGCAAGCGGTATCCGCTCCGAGATTTCCTGGGGGCAGCCTGTTACAACAAAAGAAATGATACAGCTCGTTAAGGACAGTGGCTTTACGTCTATTCGTATTCCGGTTTCATGGGGTAAACACACAGACGAGAGCTTTACGATCGAGGCGGAATGGTTTGACCGCGTGAACGAGGTCGTTGACTACGCAATCGACAGCGGGCTTTATGTTATCATCAACTCTCACCACGACTGTGAAAAAGAATATTACTATCCGACGGCGGACAACTACGAAAATTCCGAAAGATACATTAAAACGCTCTGGACGCAGATCTCCGAACGCTTCAAGGACTACGACGAGCACCTTATCTTTGAGTCAATGAACGAGCCTCGACTTAAAGGGACAAGTAAGGAATGGAATTTCGACGCGGCCGACGAGGAAGGTATCGAATCGATCGAATGTATAGTTAAGCTTAATCAGGTTTTTGTCGATACAGTAAGAGCGTCAGGCGGAAAGAATGAAACACGTTACCTGATGGTTCCGAGTAACGCTGCTTCCCCGATTAACGCTATGAACGACGCATTTACTATGCCGGACGACCCGATAAATCGGACAATGCTTTCCGTTCACGCCTATACGCCATACCATTTCGCAATGAGCGCGAGCGGTTATAGCGTCTGGGAGGACGGACGTGACAGCGAAGTAAACGACTTTATGAGCCAGCTCAATGAAAAGTTCATTAAGAACGGTTACGCTGTTGTAATCGGCGAATTTGGCGCAACGAATAAGGACAATCTCGAAGCGCGGATAGCATGGGCGGATAATTATACGCGCCTTGCTTCGGAATATGGAATACCGTGCTTTATCTGGGATAACAGCGGAACGAATGTCGGCGCTGAAAATTTCGGACTTCTCGACAGAAAAAATCTTACGGTTTATTTCCCTGAACTGCTCGAAGCATATCTTAAAAATTTCAAGTGATCTCAATAGCACAAATAAAATCCCCGCCGCAGCTGTTATAATCAGCAACGGCGGGGTTATTTTTATTTTTTATGCGGTAACAATTTTATTTGCGCTCTGGAGCTTGAGTTTTTCAACTGCCGCTTCACGCATCTTATACTTAAGGATCTTTCCCGCAGCATTCATCGGAAATTCGTCTACGAAATCAACGTATCTCGGAACCTTGTGCTTAGCCATATGGTCGAGAACGAACTGCTTTATTTCCTCCTCGGACGAGGTTTCGCCGTCGTTGAGAATGATACAAGCCATAATCTCCTCGCCGTAGTCCTTATCAGGTACACCGATAACCTGTACGTCCTTAACTTTCGGGTGCGTATAGAGGAAGTCCTCGATCTCCTTCGGATAAATGTTCTCGCCGCCGCGGATAATCATATCCTTAATTCGTCCGGTAATCTTGAAATTGCCATCGGGTAGGCGTCTTGCGAGGTCGCCCGTGTGCAGCCAGCCGTCCTTGTCGATCGCGGCCGCAGTAGCTTCGGGCATCTTATAATAGCCCTTCATAATGTTATAGCCTCGCGCTACAAACTCTCCGTCAACGTTGTCGGGGAGATCCTCGTTCGTTTCAGGGTCTACTATCTTACACTCAACTCCGAAAATCGGTCCGCCTACTGTGTTTACGCGCGTTTCAATGCTGTCCGTAGTCTTGCTCATGGTCGTTGCGGGAGAAGCCTCCGTCTGTCCGTAGGTAATGCAGATTTCGTCCATGTGCATTTTCTCGATAACTTCACGCATTGTCTTTATCGGACAAGGCGAGCCCGCCATAATTCCCGTTCTCATGTGCGAAAAGTCTGTATTTTCAAAGTCAGCGTGACCGAGCATAGCAATGAACATCGTCGGAACGCCGTGGAAGCAGGTTATTTTCTCCTTATTAATACAGTTCAGTCCCTTTTTCGGCGAGAACGCGGGGATCGGCGACATGGTAACGCCGTGCGTCACAGAAGCCGTCATCGCAAGCACCATACCGAAGCAGTGGAACATCGGCACCTGAATCATCATTCGGTCGGCAGTCGATAAGTCCATACAGTCACCGATCGCCTTACCGTTATTTACAACATTGTAGTGCGTAAGCATTACACCCTTCGGGAAGCCCGTGGTTCCCGATGTGTACTGCATATTCGCAACGTCGTTCTTATCAATCGTTCTGCGGATTGCTTCAACCTCGTTGAGGGAAACCTCCTCTGACTTCGCAACAGCTTCGTCCCATGTATAGCAGCCCGCCATTTCAAAGCCGACTGTTACAACGTTTTTAAGAACAGGCAGGCGCGCGGAATTAAGCTTACCCTTTTCGCAGGTGTCAAGCTCAGGGCAAATCTCACGGAGAATATCGTTGTAATGACTGTCCTTAAGCCCCTCGATCATAACCAGAGTATGCGTGTCGGACTGCTTTAAAAGGTACTCCGCTTCGTGAATCTTATACGCGGTGTTTACCGTTACAAGAACTGCGCCGATTTTCGTTGTCGCCCAGAACGTAATGTACCACGCGGGAACGTTGGTCGCCCAGATAGCTACATGGTCGCCCTTTTTAACGCCCATAGCAAGCAGAGCGCGCGCAAAAGTGTCTACATCATCACGGAACTCGGAATAGGTTCTTGTGTAATCAAGCTCGGTGTAACGGAAAGCGTACTGGTTCGGAAATTCCTCACATACGCGGTCGAGAACATCAGGGAATGTGTAATCAATGATCCGCTCCTTAGGCCAGATGTACTTGCCCGTTTTGCGGTTGTTATCCTGTAAGGGGTGCTTGTGGCGGGTCTTATATGGCGTCATATAGGAAGCGTAATGAGGGATAACAACGCCTGCGTCGCAGAGGTTGTTCGCCCAGCGCTTTACCCATTCAAGCGAAACATAGCCCATATAGCTTACGCTGCGGAGCGCTTCAAAGCATTCCTTTAACGGCATATCGCCCTCGCCCATAAGCTTGTATTCGATAACGCCGTTGTTGTTCACGCTATCCTTAACGTGAGTGTATTTTATGTAATCGCCAAGGTTCTCAACCGTTTCAGCGGGAGTTTCGCCCTTAAAGCGATAGGGGTGGTGCATATCCCAGAGCGCGGCAACCTTACGGCTTCCTACCTTGTCAAGAAGCGCCTTTAAGCGCTTTGTGTCACAATAAACGCCATTTGTTTCAACAAGAAGGGTCACATTGTATTCTTCCGCAACGGGAACAAGTTTTTTAAGAAATTCCGCAATCGCGTCGTCGTCAACCTCATCCACAGGCTGCGGCTCAAGGTCGGCAAGAATACGGATATACGATGTGCCGAGAAGACTCGCAAGCTTCGCATAAGCGGTGATTTCGGCGGTAGTTTCCTCCTGTTTATCCGCAAATTTAAGGCATGCGCCGGAGGAAAGGCAGGGAATTTCAAGGCCAAGCGACTTTAGCTTCTCTACTGTTTTAGGTAGCTGTGCGTCGGAGAAGGGTTTTGCTTTAACGGAGAAGATGTCGTTGCCAAGCCCGCGGATTTCGATTCCATCAAAATGGAAATCCTTAGCCATGGAGTAAATGTCGCTCCACTCGAAATCAGGGCATGCAAGGGTTGAGAAGCTGATTTTCATCGGGATTATTCCTTTCTTTTGGTCTTTTTATTTATACTATATCGTAAAGATACATTATAATTTTATCACGATTACAGCAATTTGTCAACAAAAATTCTAAATTCCGCTTTTTTTGCATTTTTCCATCAGCTTTATCGCCTGAATCTTCGTATCTCCGTCTGTACTTTCCGAGGCGATATTACAGTATTTATCGATCTCCGACGGCTTATCCCTTATTACCGCAAGCATATGTGCAAGCGTAAGCGCAAGGCTGCACCGCTCGTCGCCCGTTGCGCGCTTATCTTCGATCGCGCTCCTTAACTTTTTCGTCGCCTGTTCAGCGCAATATATGATAAACACCTCGTCGTATGAATCACAGGCAAGCCAGTAAAGATTTGTCCATAGCATACCTATAAGAAGCGAATCGGAGTAGTTGATCACCTCGTTAATGTGGATCGCCTGGAGATATTTCATAACGAGGTGGTCGAAAGGCGTTGAAAGGAAGCCGGTTTTCATATAAACGGGGTCGTGCTGTTCCTTTAGGACGCGCTTTATGACCTCGCGCTTAAAGGGTATCATATTAAAAAAGCTAAGGTAATGGTTACTGTAATGACAGTAGGGACAGCTTTGAACATCAAACCAGACAGGGTCGCACTCCATATAATGCAGGCGTCGGTCGGGGTCTTTTTTCCGCTCGCGTATAATATTGCGGCGAAGCGTAAGGATCGTTATTTCCTTACCGCAGATAGGGCATGCTCCGATAACGGGCGACGTATAAGCCGCGTCGTGGCGGGGTTCCTCGACTACGTGGCTGAACGAATAGGCGTCGGGGATAACGAATTTCGGCGCATGGATATTTTGTACAAACCGCTCGGTTTTGTACAGCTGGTTGTTTAATCTTCTGATCCTTCCGCTCATATTTTCGAGTATCTTTGACGCGACATCGGGGCAATTTGCAAAAAAGGAGGTAAGGTTCGATTTAGAGATAGAAACGCAGACAGTATCTTCGAGCGCGATACAGCTTGCGCTTCTGGGGAGATTATCGAAAATCGCCATCTCCCCGAAGAAGTCGCCCGCCGCGATACGTGAAACCTCGGTAAGTGTTCCGAGAACGCTCGTAACGTAAACCCCGACGCTCCCCTTCAGCACGATATACATATCGTTCCCAAGCATACCCTCAGTTGTTATATATTCATTTTTTGCAAATGTTACAGGTTTACTGACCGCCTGAAGCTGTCTAACCGTTTCGTCGTTAATCATTTTTGTCTCCTTTTAGTCGGTGAGTGTAAGAGTAAATGTTGCGCTGTATCCGTTTCCGCAATCGTAAGTGTAGGAAATATTGCCGGTGATGTTGGTGAACGTGCCTGTTGCGCTGTCATAGTCCGCGTTCTTTACGTTGGAAATCTTATCCTTATCCATTCCCGCGATTGAGGATACGCTGAAAGTTACGGAATTCGAGGGGATCGCGTAGGAGCAGTTGCTTGCGTCAAATGTGGATAAGGAGGTGTTGTTCGTTACGTCAACGTAGGGGAGGTTGGTGCTGTAGCACTTCAATGTTTGCAACTTTGTATTATTGCTTACATCAAGTGTGGAAATTGAGGTGTTGTAGCATTCCAAATATTTCAATGCTGTATTATTGCTTACATCAAGTGTGGAGATTGAGGTGCTTAGGCAATACAATTCTGTCAAAGCTGTATTTTGACTAACATCAAGTTCGGAAATTGAGGTGTTGTTACAATGCAACGACGTCAAAGCAGTATTTTTACTTACGTCAAGTTCCGTTATTGAGGTGTTGTGGCACCACAACGTTTTTAATTTGGTATTCTTACTTAAATCAAGTTCGGAAATTGAGGTGTTGATGCAATCCAAATGTTCCAATGCTGTATTATTGCTTACATCAAGTGTGGAGATTGAGGTGTAAGAGCAATCCAAATATTCCAATGCTGTATTCTTGCTTACATCAAGTGTGGAGATTGAGGTGCTTAGGCAATGCAATTCTGTCAAAG
>CAZAXM010000072.1:0-7033 GCA_964489095.1 uncultured Ruminiclostridium sp.
GCAGAATTAAGCTGTCGAACCCCGACATCACCTCCGCGATTTTGGACATGAAAACTAAAATCGACAACGAGGTTTTTCACGAATGGTGCGACAGTCTTATACTCTGTCAGACAGACCGCAGCTTGAAATCCACGCTTACCCCGATTGTAAATAAGCTGTCGGATATGAGGGTTGTCAATGCTGATCTGGAGTACATGATAACAGGACCGCGTAAGGAATTTATTTCAATGGTATTTCTCGTGATCGGAAATATTCCACTGTTATATATGCTTAATAAGGCTTGGTTTAACAGCCTTATGAATACCGTTGTCGGACAGATCGTACTGGCGATTTTGGCGGTTGGAATTTTCATAGCTACGGCTATCGTCATTAAGCTGACCAAGCCGATTGAGTATAAGCGATAAGGGGGGATATAATGCAGTTTTTATTATTTTTATTTGGCGTTCTGCTTGGAACGGGACTGTTTATGCTGCTTGCCAATGCGCTGAAAATCCCCTATCTGAAAACCTCAAAAGCGGTTATGAACACGGGTCGCGAGGATAAGAAATTATCCAAAAATATCGAAGCTATACTGCTCGGAATTGCGGCGAAAATCGGCAAAATTATCCCAATGGATAAGTACAAAAAATCTCGATTGGAAAGCACCTTGAAGTCTGCGGGAATTAAAATGACTCCCGAAACGTTTATGGCGCTTGCTTTCCTCAAAGCCTTTTGTATCGCGCTTTTGGCTGTTCCGTGCGCGTTCTTTATGCCGTTGCTTATTCCCTTTTTCATTATACTCGCAGTTGCAATTTATTTTCGCGAGAACGGAAAAGCAGACGAGAAAATGCGTGAAAAGCGTGACGCTATCGAGCAGGAACTGCCGAGATTTGTTGCGACTGTTGAGCAGGAGCTTAAAACAAGCCGAGATGTTCTGTCAATTATGGAAAACTTCAAAAAGCACGCGGGAGTGCATTTCGCTTACGAACTGGACGTAACCTGTGCGGATATGCGTTCCTCAAGCCATGAGGCGGCGCTTACAAGGTTTGAGGCGCGTATCGGTTCGGCGCAGCTCTCCGATGTGGTGCGTGGACTCGTTTCAGTAATTCGCGGCGATGACAGCGCAGTATATTTCAAAATGCTTGCCCATGATTTCAAGCTGATAGAGTTACAGCAATTGAAAGCGAAAGCGGCGAAAATTCCGCCGAAAATCCGTATTTTCAGTTTTGGAATGCTGGCGTTGTTCCTCTTGACCTACTTGGTAGTCATGGGAATGCAGCTTCTTGATTCGCTGTCGGCGTTTTAACGGGGGTGATTGAATTTGCGAAAATTATTGAAAAACAAGCGTGGCGAGGGATATTTCGACGTTGTCATAATCGTTCTCGTTGTGGTAATGGTCATCGCGCTTATAATGGCAGTCGCACCTGTGGTGTCGGCGAAAATTCAGCTGGACAATTTCGCGGACGAGCTTGTGAGAGAAGCCGAAATCTCGGGCAGAATCGGCTCGGAAACCACGGCGCGGGCGCAGGTGCTTACGGAACGCACGGGGATTGCACCCAAGATCCAATGGTCTCGAACGGGAAAAATTCAGCTTAATCAGGAGTTCACCGTAACTTGCACTTATAAAATGGATATAGGCTTTGGCGAGTTCGGCAGCTTCCCAGTGACGCTGACCGCGAAAGCAAGCGGAAGGAGTGAAGTTTATTGGAAATCGTGAGGAAAATCCAAAAATTACTTCGCTCTAAAAAAGCCTATTCCTCCGCGCCCTTAGCGGTGGTTATCGCGCTTGTGGGAATGATGTTTTTTGTTGTGCTGTGGCAGATAATTCGACTGATTACTATATCGGCGGGAGTTAAGGACGCAGTGCAGTCGGCGGTAATTGTGACCTCGGTCGGAAATTACAGCAATGTCTATGACGGCGTTCGCGAGGGATATTCGGGCGGATATAGATATTCGGGAAACTCATGGAAAACTGCAATATCTACGGGCGATGTTTATGGACGGCTGGATCAACTGCTCGGTTTGCAAAGCAGTGGCGGCAAGCACATTAAAAGCAATTCGGACGGTACGGAATTCGCGGTTTACGGACTTTCTGTGAATGTGGATAACGCGCAGTTTGCGCCGACCTCGGGAGATATACCGCAGTTCTCCGCAACGTCGTATATAACGCTTGAAGTACCGTTGTCGTTCTGCGGAGATGTGCTGCCACCGATGAAAATACAGCTTTGCGTCAAGTCTAAATACACACCAAAATTCTGATGATTATCCACAGGAAAAAGAAAAAGTTTTGTTGTTTATGTAGATTTTCTCCAAAAACGCTGGATATGCTCCGAGCGATATGGTAAAATGCAGATAACAGCAAAGCACCGACATGAAAGGATAGGTGATTTTATGACAATGAAAACAAAAAGAAGTCTCGCAGTAGGCGGTGGAACGGTAATGTGCGCGGCACTTGCGCTACTCATAGCAACAAGGTTTGCACCCGAACCCGAGGCAACGACTCCTGACACTTCCGATACAAGCTCAACACCCCCGATAAGTGTGGAGGTATCCACCGCAAAACGTGAGGAATCCAAGTCTATTGAGATAGAAAATCCTGCGGAAAGCACAATCATACCCGACAATGGCGCAGCGGACAGCACCCCAATCGAGAGCGATCCCGAAAAGGAAGCGGCGAACTTCATCGAGGACGGCGGAATCGAAATAAATCAGAACTTCCCCGAATCCGAGAAAACGGAGAGCGCTCCGCAGAACGAGCCGCCCGAGCCTCCCAAGATCGAGGACGAGGAAATGCTCACCAACCCCGACAAAGAACCGACTTACGAACCCGAACAGACCGAGGTCAAGCCGCAGCCGGAAACACCTTCGGATACTCCGAAGCACGGCGACAAAAAAGACGACATGATCTACATCAACGGCTTCGGCTGGATAAAGGATGAAGGCGGCGGTGGAATCGGATACACAGATAACGAGATGTATCAGAACGGCAACAAAATAGGGTACTTCGGATAAACCAAAAAGCGCTGAGTGAATAACTCGGCGCTTATTTTTTGGAGGTGTAAATGAAATAATTCATAAGAATTATTGCCGCAGCTATGGCGGCATTTTTCTGTTTGCAGATCGTTGCATTTGCCGAGGGCGATCCCAATATTGACAACGGCGGCGGTGGGTTAAAGAACGGAAGCTCCGAAAATTTCTGGAATCCCGGTAACGATGGAGTTCGCGTTTCCGTTGTTGACGCTGAAACTGGTGTCGTGAAGTCTGCGTCAATAGACTACACAAATACAAATGCGTCAGATATTGCTCTTCACTTCGGAAAGGTAAGTAAGGCAGAATATGTCGGCGGAACAGGGCTTTCCGCGACAACATCTGCTTATACATTTATCAACCCCACAGAGCCGCTTCCCACAATTATAAGCGACGGCTCGGGAGCAAATATTGAGGCGATCCGAAGCTACTTTACCGATGAGCAGGTTGTAAGGCGCATAGCCGAACATACGGGAATTGAGTTTGACGATCTGACAAACGGCGACTATAAGCTGATGGTTGAGCCTATCATGTACATCACCTACAACGGTATTAGGACAGCAATGACTGCTACCGAGGCGGCTCTGTACAATATGCAGACGGGCGGCGATCTGATCAATAAAATGGGTCCGCTCTCGCATAAAAATCTGCCGCTTGCGATGTTTCTTGAAAAGGACGATCTCGGCTACACCGCATGGACAGGTTCGAAAGATTCCTATATGACCGACAGCGATATAATTCAATACCTCGGAGTCGGAATCGTTTCTTTCAAAGAGCTGGAGGAAGAAGTCGAGGTCACCTCAAGCGATTATGAATACCGCGTCGATACAGACGTGTACACAAGCATTACTGTGACAGGTGGCGAACACTCTCCTGATAACCCAGTGACTGTGCGGTTTTATATAAAAAATAAAGTATATACGGTCGGGAATATCGTATATCCAAAGGGCGCTTCGCAGTTGGTATGGTGCAAGTGGCACACTCCCAATACCGAGCAGACCGTAAAAATAAAGGTAACGGTTACGGGCGGCGCGTCTGCAAGCAAAACCAATATTACGGCGAGCATCGTTGATCTCAACAAAAATCCCCCTCCAGATCCGACCGCCGACGACCGAAACGACAGCTTCCGCGCGGTAAGTGTTCCGAATAAGGCACAAAGAACCTCGGCATCATGGAGCGTATGGAGTGCATATTGGCAGTCTAAATGGGTATGGCATTCAAGGTGGAGATGGGTCGGTTCCGGAGAAAACGGTCGGTGGGTCGACTATGGAAGTTGGGTCGACGAGGGTGAATGGAAGTTCCGCAGCAATTCCTACTCGGTTTCTATGAGCGCGAATATGCGTATCACCTGTGATGAAAAGAACCCGACCGCTGTTGGCAGAACCATGAAATCGGGTTATGGAATTAACGAAAAAGTAACGGCTTCAATAACTGGAAACGGCGAGCATACCGAGCTTCAGAACGCCGTCGCCTACTTCTCCGAATTTTATTACCAAACCTATTGGCGGCTGTTGGAGAGAACGGGCGGCGCGCTTGAATTCCAAAAAAATAAATATAGTACCTATAATAATCGGACACATTTTACACCGCTCTGGTATCCCGATGGTTCGTACAAAGTTTACACTTGGGCAATCGACTGTTGGACTCCCGCGGGAATGCTTTCCGCAAATCTGACGGACAGTTTAACGATTAAGGGCAATGTGTTCGACGACTGGCACGTAAGTCCGTCGCACTGAGTAGAAAGGATGATTTTTTATGAAAAAGAAAACCACAAGGGTTATTTTTATGGCGATCATTATGATTGTCGTAATGTCCGTAATGTCCATATCCGCTTTTGCGGACGGCGGCAATGTCGCGGGTGCGATCGAGGGAACATGGAAAACCGCTTCGACACAAATTAAAACCGTTGTGAACAATGTTGTGTTCCCGATTATTGACGTTATTCTGGCGGTATTTTTCTTTGCTAAACTCGGTCTTGCGTATTTTGACTACCGAAAAAGTGGGCACTTCGAATGGGCTGCTCCCGCGATACTTTTCGCGTGTCTGGTGTTCACGCTGACCGCGCCGACGTATGTCTGGACAATCATAAATATCTGATTGTTCCCGAAAAAATGCGGCGGCGTTTAAAGAATGGCACACCGCCGTTTTGGAGGTGAAATTATTTTTAATATAGATGTCGGCGCGGATTTTGTAACCAAAATATTTGATTACTTTTCCGACCTGATATATCAGAAAATAATCGCGCTGCTCGGCGACTTTTTTGGTGTGATGAACGCGACGGGATACGATTTGTTCGGGCTGCCCTGGGTAAAGCAGATCGTGCAGCTTTTCTCAAATCTCGGCTGGGCGCTGTTTGTAGTTGGAATTATCGTCGCATTATTTGAGTTCGCGATAGAATCCCAGAACGGTCGCGGCGATCCGAAAGCGCTTGCACTGAATATTATAAAGGGATTTTTTGCGGTAAATTTATTCTGCAATGTTCCCGTTCAGTTGTACGGCTTGGCGGTATCGCTGCAAAGCAGTATGTCCGCCGATATGACGGGCTTGATTAGTCCCGAGGGCAGCGGAACGCTGCTGAACGCCTGCCTTGATGTGATCAACGGATTTTTATTCGGTCCGCTGCTTGGTATTCTGATCGCCATTATGATGGGCTATAGCGTTATAAAGGTGTTCTTTGCGAGCATCAAGCGAGGCGGCATATTATTAATTCAAATCTCTATCGGCTCGCTTTATATGTTCAGCGTACCGCGCGGATTTAACGACGGTTTCGTCATGTGGGTAAAGCAAGTTATAGCGACCTGTCTGACCGCTTTTTTGCAGTCGACCATGCTCGTTTGCGGATTGATCCTGTTCAAGGATTACTGGCTGCTCGGCTTGGGTATCATGCTTGCGGCGGGAGAAATTCCGAGGATCGCTGGAATGTTCGGACTGGAAACTTCGGTTCGTCCGAATATAAACGGCGTTATCAATACAGCGCAGTCGGCGGTGCACCTCAAACAGATGGTTACCGCCGTATCGAAAAAATAAGGGGGTATCAGAAATATTATGTACATTTATCCCGACAACCTCAAAGCAGCGCCAATGCTGTTTTTGTGGCGGCTGAAAGACCTTGCTGTAATAGGGATCAGCGCGTTAATTTCTGTGTTCACTTTGGCACAGACGGGGTTCACGATACCGCTGATCGCTACTATTGTTTACGGCTTTCTGGCGATACGGTTTGAGGATACAAGTATTCTCGATTTTCTCAAATACGCCGTGAAATACTTTTTTGCGGAACAGCAGGAATATAGGTGGAGGCTGTGAAAAGATTTTTTCAACAAAGCTATTGACAGCCTGATAAAATTATGATAAAATACAGCTAAGAAAGGGGCGATAAATATGATCCAAATTAGACCTGTATCTGATCTGAGAAATAAATTTCCTGAAATTGAAAATGTTGTTAATGGCGGTCATCCTGTATATCTGACCAAAAACGGGTATGGTACGATGGTAGTGCTCAGCCTTGAGCAATACTCGAAGCTGACCGGAGATATTGAGATGAGGCTTGATGAAGCAGATAGACAAGCGGCAGAAAGCGATGTTCGTCTTTCACATGACGAAGTGTTCGGGAACGTGCGCGGGAGGTTAAATGAAAAACTATAAGCTCCGCTATCTTCCGCTTTTTGCAAATGACTTGAACGATGCTGTATCATACATCACTGATGTTCTGAATAATCCTCAGGCAGCGGAAAATCTGATACGTAAAACGGAAAAAGCAATTTTGGAAAGGGCGCAATGTCCAGTCGGTTTTGAACCTTACCGTTCCACCAAGCAACGAAAAGATATTTATTATCGCATATACGTGGGAAATTACACGGTTTTTTATGTGGTGATAGGCAATGTTATGGAGGTCAGACGCTTCATATACAGCGCAAGAGATTTTGACAGATTACTTTAAGGCATCACCGCACAATTAACGGTTCGTGCCCTGGGGGCGACACTCGCCTGACAAAAAATCTTACCTCGCACTAGGACGACAATAATTGTG
>CAZAXM010000073.1:0-6135 GCA_964489095.1 uncultured Ruminiclostridium sp.
GAACGATCATGAGTGAAAACGTTAGCGCTGAAATGCTTCTTGAACAAATATTCGGGATAACCGAAAATCTTTATAAGGAAATGTCACGCGAGGGAAATGACGCGAGCAATGACCATTTGCAGATTTTCCGCCTTCTTACCGACCTCGGAAGAACGCTTGTAAACGCTGACCGCGCAAGCTTCTGGAAATGGGACAAGCGTAACAGACAGCTCTGGACGACTGCTGCTGTCGGAACGGGAAAGATTACTATTCCCGAGGGAACAGGGCTTGTCGGAAAGGCTCTTTCCGAGCGCAGAACTATTGTAACAAACGACCCGTATAACGACCCCGATTTCAATTCGGACGTGGATAAGAGGACGGGATATATTACAAAGTCCATTCTTGTTATGCCGATCTCTAACTGTAAGGGCGAATTTATCGGCGCTTATCAGGCTATAAATAAGATAGGTAACGGCGGAAAGTTTGACGTTGAAGAAGATACGCGCCGCCTTTCTCTTGCTGCATTTATTTGCGGCATAACGCTTGAAAGCGAAGCATTCCTTGACGATTCTCAGCACGACAAGCTGACCGAGTTGAAAAACCGTATGGGATTTTATAATGATTTTAACAAGTACTATCTCCCGCTTATGAACAGCGCTGATGAAATGCACGAAATCTCGCTATTTATCTGCGATATCGACTTTTTCAAGAAGGTAAACGATACATACGGACACAACGCTGGTGACGCTGTACTGCGCCATGTCGCGGAAATATTCCGTGTAAATTCACGTATCCGTGACGGCGTATATCGCTGGGGCGGGGAAGAGTTTATCGTTGTGCTTCCTGATACCGATATGAACGGCGCGGCTGAAATCGCAGAACGCCTTCGTACTATTATAAAGAAGTCGGTATGCCGTTTTGAAGATCTCGAAATCAAGATAACCATGAGCTTTGGCGTAACAACGCTTGATATGCTGAAATCAATAGAGAGTAATATCGAGGACGCTGACGCGAAGCTTTATAAGGCTAAGGAAAGCGGAAGAAATATTGTAATTGTTTAAAAACGATTTTAGGGCAGAAAATCTCCCCGCAGTGAATTAAAACACGGCGGGGAGATTAGATTATGGTTTCTCTAAAAACCGGAACGCGAACAGATTTTCGTACATATTTTACATCAGACGCAGGGCGGCAAACCGCAGGAAACCTGATGTATTTCAAGGTTTTTTAACGCGGCAGATGATGTAAAATACAGAAAATTGCCATAAAGGTGGTTTTTAGAGATCCCCTTATTCCGTTCCGAGATAATTTTTTACAAGTGCCTGAAGAAGCTCGTCGCGGTCGATACGGCGGATAAGGCTTCTTGCGTTATTATAAGTGGTTATGTAGGTCGGGTCCTCTGAAAGGATGTATCCGACAAGCTGATTGATGGGATTATATCCCTTTTCGTTCAAAGCCTGATACACCGTTGTGAGGATCTCCTTCATCTCGTTATCTCGCTCGTCCTTAACGGAAAATGTCATTGTTTTATCGTGCATTTGTATCCTGCTCCTTTCCATATAACAATACATATTATATTATACACATTTTTCAGAAAAAAACAAGTACTTTTTTATCAAAAAATATATTTCTTTGAAAACATCAAAAAACATTGTGCAAATTTATCAATAATCACTATTGAAATATGCGCATTTTTTTGATATAATAGTTATACTTGAATTACGATGGAGGTAATCAGCATTATGTCAGACGCAAAGCAGAACAAGAATCAGCAGGAAAAGACCACCTCAAGCGAGGGCTTCGGTTTTAAACAGTCGCCTCTCGGCTTCGATAAAAATGAGGTTAATCTGTACATAAATAAACTGAAAAAACAGATGAAGGAACAGCAGCAGGAATATGAAGAGCGGCTCGATAATATGCGTAAGAATCTTGAGGACGCACATGACGAGAGTAATGCTGCAAAGGCTGCGGCAAGAACTGCTCAGGCGGCAGTAGATCCCGCTGCGATCGCAGCTGCAAATAAGGATAAGGCTGACCTTGCTGAAACGCAGAAGCTTGTCGAGGAAATGAAAAAGGCAAACGAAGCGAAGGTTCTTGAACTGCGTAAGCTTGTCCTTGATGAAAGAAGAAATGTCGCAAAGCTTGATAAAGAATGTGCGATGGCGCAGATGTCCGAAAAGAAGGTTCGCGAGGAGTACGCTAAGTTAAAGGATAAGTACGTTGCGATAAAAAAATCGGGCGGCGGCGCTAAGGCTGTTCTTAATTCAAACGCTGACGAGGTAATTGAAGAAGCTTGTAAAATTGCGAAGGAAATTATCGGAGAGGCGAAGGAATACGCTAAAAAGGCAGCTGATGAAATAAATAATTATAAGGCTAAGGTCGAAAGCGAGCTTAAAGCGAGAAGCGAGAAGCTGGCTGAGGCGAAAAAGAGCCTTGATGAACAGCGCGCAAAGGCAGAGGTTGAAAATGTTGTCGCTAAGGAAGGTATGAAGAAAATTGCCGAGAAAATCGCGGCCGTTACCAGCCAGCTCGGTACTTTTGCAGGCAGCTTTGACGCTGTAAACGCACAGATCGCCGAGGTTACAGGTAAAATCAACGACGTTACCGGTTCTTTCGGTTCTGTTTCAAAGAGCATTAACGACGCAGCAGAAAAAATCGACAGCTTTGCACAGCAGTTCGACGGTGTAAAACAGCAGCTTAGCGGCGCAAAAGACGAATTTGCGGGAATTTCCGGTTCGCTCGAAGCCGCAAAGACCAGCTTCGCAACTGTTACAAAATCTGTCGAGGATACAAAGAGCGGAATCGATGCTCTCCGTACAGGCGCAGAGGAAGCGTCAAAGCTTACAGCTTCTCCCGCAGCTTCCGATACAGCTGCTCTCGGCGCAGCCTCCGGTGCGATTGACGCAGCAAGCGCTGACATAAGCGTTGAATTGAAGCTTCCCGAACTCGATGAAAGTAAGTTCGATGAATCCAGATTTGAAGCGCTTAAGAGCAAGCTTAAGGTTGAAACGACCTACGAGGGCGGTACAGCTGATGACGATGACGATGACGATGATATTATCTCTTCGATAGAAATTGATGAGATTCCGGTTCGTAATGAGCCTACCGACGAGGAGCTGATGGCTGATATCCAGCATCTTGCTCCTGAGGAAACAGCTGCTCCGGAGGAAAAGGAAGAGCCTGTCGAAAAGGAAGAATCTGTACCCGTTAAAAAGGAAGAACCTAAAGCGGAGCCGACTGACGACTTCGAGTCGCTTTTTGTCGCACCGCCCGCTGATGACGATATGTCCGCTTCTATTCCGCTTGTGAATACTGCCGGAGTTGGCGCCGTTGATGATTTTACGCTCGAAACTAAGCCTGATACAGCGCCTGATTTCGATCTTGCGCCTAACGATTTGACAGCTGCTCCCGATAAGGGTTCCGACCTCGGCGAGGATATTTTCGATATGGCAATTAACCCCGTCGACGCTGACGACAATACGCTTAACGATATGCTTGCTTCTAAGGCCGCTCAGGACGCAATGGACGACTTTATGCTCACTCCTTCAAGCGGCAATGAAGAAAAGAAGGCTGAAAAGTCTACCGCGAATGACGATTTCGGTGAATTTGCAGATTTATTTGCAGCAGGCTCAACGCAGACTACTGCTGAAC
Organism: uncultured Ruminiclostridium sp.; assembly: GCA_964489095.1. Lineage (GTDB taxonomy): Bacteria > Bacillota > Clostridia > Oscillospirales > Ruminococcaceae > Ruminiclostridium_E. Next base: position 3,628 of record CAZAXM010000073.1, read on the forward strand.
CTCCTAAGAAGAAGCCCGCTTCGTTCCGTCAGCCCGCTAATAAGTCCGATGATATGTGGAATTTCGGCAGCGAGAACGGTGGAGATGATAACGATATGTCCTCCGATTCCGACCTTTCGGATTTACTTCTTTAATCAGTTTTTCAGGTGTCCGGTCTGTCCGGTTAAATGCAGGATAGACCGGAGCCTAAAAAAAATTTTACAAAGTCTGACATTTTTTGTTGACAATGTGATAATTTAGTGATATAATTGATTCAGATGCTCAGCGAAGGAGTGGTTTCGTGAGCTTATCCGACGAGATGCTTGTAGATATTGTTCACAAACAGAGCGCCCCGATGCAAAGCGCAGAAATGGCGCAGCTGATTTATCGTTATACCCGTAATATAAGGATTAAAGCGGCGCACCTCAGAAATTCCGGAATTGAATCCGATGACCTTCTTCAGGAAGGTTTTCTCGGATTACTTGACGCAATAAGAAGTTACCGTTCTGAACGGGGCAGCTTCGCAGGTTTCGCAAATGCATGTATAAGTAATCGAATGATGTCGGCGGCACGTAAGGCGGAAAAGAAGTCTTTAACTTCTGCGGACGATTTTGATTTTGAACAAATCAGCGACGAACATACCTGCGCTGAGGATTATGTTATTCTTAAAGAGAGGAACGCAGAGCTTTACGCGAAGCTCGAAGTGCTTCTCTCAAAAAAAGAATATGGAACGCTTCGGCTTTATCTTGCTGGCTTTTCGTATAAGGAGATCGCAAAGCGTCTTAATATAACGGAAAAATCAGTTGATAACTCTCTTTCCCGTGCTAAACAAAAGCTTAAAAGCTGGCTTTAAAAAGCCAATATGACCGTAGAAGAAAGGACGGTGCAACTCCGTCGGCGGTCGAAATATTTTTTATTTGGCGAGGTATATCGTATGTACACAGACAAGACACTTGTATGCAAGGATTGCGGAAACGAATTTGTTTTCACAGCAGGCGAGCAGGAATTTTACGCAGAAAAGGGCTTCACTAACGAACCCCAGCGCTGCAAGGCATGCCGCGACGCAAAGAAGAATGCTACAAGAACAAGAGAAATGTTCACCGCAGTATGCGCTGAATGTGGTAACGAAGCAAGAGTTCCCTTTAAGCCCCGCGAGGACAGACCTGTATTATGCAGCGAATGTTTCGCAAAGCAGAAGGGCGAATAATTTGCGCCCGACTCATTGGATTTAAGATATACCCCCAGTATTTCTCAATAACAATGACAAAAAAAACCGCAGGCTTTAGCCTGCGGTTTTTCTGTATGCTTTTAATCCTCACTGAGTAATTCGGAGAAAATTCCGTCGTTAAACGTGTCGTTGTGATTTTTGGTGGGAGGATCCTGAGTAAAATCGACTTCCATTTCATAAAGAAGTCCGCTTTTGCCCGTCTGGAGCGATGTAACCATAATTGAGTAGGTGTGAACGTCTGTACCGCTAACTTCCCACTCGATCTTTTTAGTAAGGCTTATTTCCTTTGTTTCGGTTTTATCCTCGATAAGAGTTCCGTCTATGTAGTATTTAAGCTCAAACTCTCCGACAAGCTTGTTTTTCTTCATCGTTACCGAAATAGTAGTCTTGCGTGTTGATGAAACACCTTCACCCGCGATGAATACTTCTACGCGCGTGTTCGGTTCAACAGCCGTTTCAGGGTCAACGCCCTGTTCAAGAACAGTCCCCGGCGCTGCGTCGGCCGCGTCCTCTTTGTAAGAGATTGTAAGGGCGATGTTGTTTTCTTTAGCAAGCTTTGTCGCTTCCTCAATCGAAAGTCCGCGGAAATCAGGCACTATTGATTCGGATTCGCCTGAACCCAGGCTTACATAACAGACAACGCTTGAACCCGGCTCAACCATTTCCCGTGCAGCAGGCTCTGTGCGTATCACGCAGTTTACAGGCGTTTCCTCGTCCTCGGCACGAACAATATCGCACACTAAACCCTGTTTTTCGAGAAGGGTCTGTGCGTCGTCAATGTTTCTGCCCGTATAATCGTCGATTTCGACAAGCTTAGCGCCGCTGCTGACCGTAAGATGGAAAACTGAGCCTTCGTCGTATTTTGTGCCGGCAGAGATGTTCTGCTCTAAAACTGTTCCTTTTTGAACATTTTCATCGTTTCGGTATTCGGTTTTAATCGAAAGTTCGGGATAGCGCATTTCAATCTGTTCAAGAGTAAGACCGACAAGATTGGGCGCTTCGGGTCGGCTGTCGGGAGCTTCTTCCGATGCGGTGGTTGTTGTGAATGCGCCGCCGCTGCTTTCACAGCCCGCAAGCGAAAAAATAAGAACAGCCGCTAAAATTGCAGATAATTTTTTATTCATAGGGGTTTCCTTTCGGATATATAACAAATTCGCGGAAGCGTCGAAAAACCGGCATATATCCCGCAGACTTATCATATCACAAAATAGCGTAAATGTCAATCATTTTCGGATAAATGCCGTTATTCGGAAAGTTGTAAAATAAAATAGCCAAAAAGAAAGACTCATATTGAGAACTCT
>CAZAXM010000074.1:0-5974 GCA_964489095.1 uncultured Ruminiclostridium sp.
TTTGGAAAATGTATGTGCTAAAATGATATGACCTAAAAAATCCGACGAGATAAGGAGGCAGCAGGACCAGTAAAACAGACAAAACAGAATCACAGTCAGAATTTTATGATCATATCATCACCTTGTATTTTTCACCGTCCCCTTGTGCCGGAAAATTCATTTATATATTCTACTTGCATTACAGCAGCGTTCCGATTGCTGCAAGTATGGCAGCAATCACCGCTATCCCAACCGTACCGCCCAGCCATTTTTTTATCTTGTCGGCTTTCGTGATATAAGGCATCAAATCCTCTGTGCCGGGTATTATCCACGCTTTCGTGTGTTCGACCCACAAGCCGTCTATCAAAAAGCGGTCAATCAGGTTCACCACGAACAGAATCACGCAAAGCTGCCAGAAAGCGCTCAGAAATCCCTGCGCTTTGTTAATTCCATACACGCATATACACACATAGGCAATAAAAATCGGGAGATAGCACAGCTTCATCACGATCGCGCACCGCTTGATTCTTTCATTAGTGGTCAGCCCAAGCGACACACAGCGCGCCTGAACCTCTGCGCTGTACAGATGCACCATGCCCACAGCGCCTTTACGGATACCGATGGCGCATACTAACACTAGCAGCGCACCGAGTCCTATACCTTGCAAAATTGTCTGAAATAACATCATTCTTTCCTCCCTAAATATCGTCCGCACCCCTGCTCCAGTTCCTGCCACACGGGGTATACCGCACCGCTGTTTTCAAAAAAACGCTTGATATCACGATTCAGCGCATTCATCTCATCTACCGCGTTCATAGCGTGGTCAGAGGCGCAGATTTTACCGAGCATTGTGGCGCACATGAGCTTAAAAAAGCGCATACAGTTCTTGCGATAGACAGCACTCTCAAAATCCTTGTCCGCTTTCGGCAGGATCTCATGCCCGGCATTTTGAATGGCGCGGTAACCCTCAATATTCGCGTCGATCAGCCGATTCAAATAAGCGGTGTTCCCTTTCAGCTTTTTCAGGTCGCCGTCCGTCTTATAGCAGGCGAAAGCGACGGGAAGCACGTATGCTGCGTGGCACAGATGATAGTCCTCAACTCTTGGCTGGTTTTATTATACTCTTTTTTTACTGCCGTTGTCAATAGGTTCGATGAAAAAACGCGATCACGTATCGTCTGTAACAAATCATACAGGAGATCACGACGATTTTGCAGGTCTTACATTTAGCCGACAGTTGTTTTTTTAAAAGTACCAACCCACGATTTAGTTTATAAGCCGTATTTAACTTGAAATCAACTGCGAATTGTGATATAATGATAACAATAAGGCAAAGGGGGCAGAATTATGGAAAACAGTTTTAACAGCAATCTTAAACGTATTCGTAAGGAAAAAGGCGTAACGCAGGAACAGCTTGCAGATAAAGTCGGCGTATCGCCGCAGGCGGTATCGAAATGGGAGCTTTCAAGCTACCCCGACCCTCAGCTGCGCCCGCAATCGCGGATTTTCTCGGCGTTACAATAGATGAGCTTTTCGGGTGCGCTCCCGAAAAGAAAATGAGCGTTCACACCCGCGCAATGCTTGAACTTTATGATATGCGGCAAAGCGACAAGAGCGCCCAGGATCGTCCGGAATATGCTTACGAGCTAGTGCGGGCTTCGATCATGGGTTGCTGCAGCTGTAACCGCTACGGTGATGTTCCGCAGAATGTTCTTGATTCCGAATACTGACAATATACGCTGTATAATCAGGAAGCGGGCTTCATTTTCGGCAGGCTGAATGCAAATCTGCCGTTTATGCTTGTAATGCCCGAACCCGAAAAAGGCTACGACGACGTGCTGGCTTATGATAAGCGCGCAGTAGAATTATTCGCCTTTCTCGCTATACCGAACGCCCTGCGTGCAATGTATTATCTCGCAGGGAAAAGCACAACGATTTTCTTCAGAGCAGAAACTCTTATGCACGAGCTTTCGATCTCCCGCGAAAATGCCAAAGAGATCATAAATAAAATGCTTGAGTTCAACTTTATCTGGGAAGCGACCCTTGACGGTGCGGCAAAGGAAAATGAAAAAATCTATCAGTACCTTGCGGATTATACGCTGGTGCCGTTTCTTACCTTTACACGAACTCTTTTAAACCGTCCCACCAGCTTTAACTATCAAACCTCGAATCGTGATAACCCTTTCTTTAAAAATGATACCTACAAGGAGAAAAAAACCGATGAAAAAGAAAAATAAAGAGGAGAATTTACTCCACACCGAATACGGTATACTTAAAAATTCGGTTTACATACTGGGTAAGATCCGTAAATACAAGCCTTTTTTGCCATGGCTTATGCTGCTTGGCGTTTTCGCCGACTCGCTTATGCAATACCTTTGGACGTTTATCGGAAAATTTGTTATTGATATTATAGAACAGCAGGCTTCTTCTGTTGAAAAGGATCTTTCTCCGCTTCTCTCGCTGCTTATTGCAACAACGATCATCGAGCTTGCTGCAATGGCTCTTAACACCATTGCAAATAACAGGATATGGTTTAATATGGTTGACGTCCGTATGAGAATGATAAGCGAACGTATCCGTAAGGTCCTTTCGATGGAATATCAGACTCTGGAAAATCCCGATATGCTCGATATGGAGGAAAAGGCAGAGCGGGCTACGGGCGGCACCAACAACGGCGTTGAAGGTATGATGCATTCTATTTGCGCTGTAGGAACAAACATTGTGCTTATGGCTGTAACGCTTGCTACGGTTGTGACTCTCGATTGGCGGCTTATTATAATACTTTCCGTTGTGTCGTTTTTGCAGTTTTTATTCTTTAAGCACACCGTCAAGCGCGACAAAAAAGAGGTCTGGGATATGCTTGCGCCCATCTGGAGAAAAATCAATTATATGGCGCGCACAACACAGGATTTCGACTATGCAAAGGATATCCGCCTTTTCGGTATGAAGAACCGGCTTCTTGATAAACAGCACGAGATACTCAGCGAAAAAGAGAGCAAGGTTCTGCACAGCCGAAACCTCTGGATGAAGAACTCGGCGTTTTCTAACCTTATCGGTATAGTTTCAAAGAGCGCGGTTTACGCTATACTTATTTATTCCGTTATCGGCTCGGATATGAGTATCGGTAATTTCACACTGTTTCTCGGACTCTCCTCAACATTTTCGTCAACGCTTACAAATTTTCTGAATTCTCTCGGTCAGTTCAAGGAGCGGTCAATGGAAACCGACGATTTCCGCAGCTTCATCGACTACCAAAGCGACCCCGAAAATGATACGGTGCCGCTTCCGAAAACCGACAGGTATACCTTTGAATTCAAAAACGTTTCCTATCGTTACAAGGGCGCGGAGGAGTATGCGCTGAAAAATCTCAATCTTACCATTGAAGCGGGAAAAAGGCTTGCTGTTGTAGGTCTTAACGGTGCGGGAAAAACCACGTTTATCAAGCTCCTGCTTCGTCTGTATGATGTTACAGAGGGCGAAATTCTTCTTAATGGCATTGATATAAGGAAATTCAAGCGCGACGAATATTACACGCTTTTTGCGCCCGTATTTCAGAATGTGGAGATTTTCGCTTTCCCGATGAGCGAAAATATTTCCATGAAGCCGCCCTGCGATACCGATGTGAAGCTAGCGGAGGAATGTGCTGTAAAAGCGGGTCTGGGCGAAAAATTAAGCAGCTTATCCGACGGCGTTGCGACCGAGCTGCTGAAGGTTATCCACGACGACGGCGTAGACCTTTCGGGCGGCGAGAAGCAAAAGCTTGCGCTTGCAAGAGCCTTGTACAAAAAAGCGCCCGTTATTGTGCTTGACGAACCGACAGCCGCGCTTGACGCACTGGCGGAATACAGCTTATACAAGCATTTTGATGAAATTATCGGCGATAAGTCGGCGGTTTATATTTCTCACCGCCTTTCCTCAACGCGCTTCTGCGACAGCATAGCAATGTTCAAGGCGGGAGAAATGGTGGAATACGGAACTCACGCGCAGCTGCTCGCAAAGGGCGGAGCTTATTCGGAAATGTTCAATATTCAGGCACAGTATTACAAGGAGGGGGAGAAAGAGTATGAAGAAATCGGCTGAAAAGAAAAGTGCTTTTGACATCGCAATAAAAACTATAAAGTATTTCTTCCCCATCGCATGGAAAGCGCACAAGGGATTTTTCTTCGTCGGCGCTTTAGGCATTATCGTAACCTCTCTCACACCCTTTGTGGGTATTATGATTTCGCCGATGATCATTGACGAGCTTATGGGTGAGCGAAATATACAAAAGCTTGTTTTTTATGCGGCGGCTATCGTTTTGATCGAGGCGCTTGGTACGCTTATCACCTCCGTTATAAGTATTGTTGTTGAAAAATATGACGAAAAATATCAGAATCTTTTCAGTGAGCTTATGAGCAAGCGCGTTATGGAACTGGATTATCAGCACACTGAGGATAAAAAGGCTCTTGACCAGGCAAATCTCGCAAGCGAGGGTATGAGCTGGTATTCGGGCGGCGTGGTAGGTATTTTTCAGCGGTTTTTCAATATTATAATCAACCTGTCCGTAATTGTCGGCGTTATGGTTATTATCCTGACAAAAGCTCCGCTGCTTTTTCTGATTACGGCGGCATTGCTGTTAATCAACGCCTTCCTGCGAAGCAAGGGAAATAAGGTAGATATTGAGTTTCACAGCAGGCTTGCCAAGGCCAACCGCATATTTGGTTATCTCGGCTGGTCGCTGACGGATTTCAGATACGGAAAGGATATTCGTCTTTACGGCGCGGCGGAAATGATGGTGAACAAGTGGGAAGCGTACAACGAGGAGCAGATTGGCGAGTGGAGGGATAACAGCAATAAGCACCTTATGCTTGATATACCGTCGGATATAGCGGGCGCGGCGCGTGATTTTGGCTCGTATTTTTATCTCGGCGTTCTGGCTATCCTCGGAAAAATAACGATAGGCGCGTTTACGCAGCTTCTTACCGCAAGCGCAACCTTTAATAATAATATGAACGGTCTGATTTACAACGTGCAGGAAATAATCAAGCGCACAAGCTACGCATACGAATACGTCAAGTTTATGGACTATCCGTCGGCTATTGAAAAGGGTGAACGACACGTACAGAACGCGCCGCACACCATTGAATTCAGAAACGTAGGCTTTACCTATCCGAACACCAATGTCAAGGTGCTTGAAAACGTTAATATCACAATAAAACAGGGCGAACATTTATCCGTGGTTGGACTTAACGGCGCGGGAAAAACCACATTTATAAAGCTTCTGTGCAGGCTTTACGACCCGACTGAGGGCGAGATTCTGCTTGACGGCGTAAATATAAAGGAGTATGACTACGCGGAATATATGTCGTTATTTTCGCCTGTTTTTCAGGATTTCAAGCTGTTCAGCTTTACGATAAAGGAAAATATCGCGCTGAATGAGGATTGCTCCGACGAGGAGCTTAACAGGCTTATAGAACAGGTCGGTTTATCCGAAAAAATCGCTTCGCTGGAGAAAGGCGCTGCAACAAATCTGTTCAAGGCTTTTGATGAAAACGGAATTGAGCCTTCGGGCGGCGAGCAGCAGAAAATAGCCATTGCGCGAGCGCTTTACAAGAGTGCGCCGGTGGTTATTTTAGACGAGCCGACGGCTGCGCTCGATCCGATTGCGGAGTACGACATTTATCGTCAGTTTGACGGACTCGTGGGCGGAAAAACCGCGATTTATATTTCCCACAGGCTTTCGAGCTGCAAATTCTGCGACAGGATAGCCGTGTTCTCGGAGGGTGGAATAAAGGAATACGGCACGCACGATGAGCTGTCCGCGCTGGACAACGGCATTTACGCGGAAATGTTTGTCGCGCAGGCGCAGTATTACAGGGAATAAGAATCCAATATAAGAAACAGCCGCGTTTGTGAACAGCAAATGCGGCTGTTTTTAAAGGCAGGCGTTCATTATATCCCGAAGCATAAATCCACCCGCCGTATCCGCCTTGATGACAAAAAGAAAAACGGCGAA
>CAZAXM010000075.1:0-5510 GCA_964489095.1 uncultured Ruminiclostridium sp.
GCGCTAACGCTTGTGTACTTATAATATGTGCATTTTACACAGTTTCAACTGCAAAAATTTTGTTGCCAAAAGGGTTCAAATCACGTCAAAATCTTTTTTGTCAAGATTCTGAAAAAAACCGCCCGTGAATGATCTCTCGCGAACGAGAAATTATTCACAGGCAGTTTTGTCAAAATATCCACTTTCAACCAAGAAAATTTTGTAGGGTGAGGGTTCAAGTCCACTTTAGTGTCAAAAATATCTACGGCTGACTCATTCCTTTTTTCACAAGATTTATGCCCGCAAGTGGCTTTGTCTAGCCGTTTGCGGGCATAATATCTTTTTCACTAAAATTAGTTGGCTCCCCCACTATCTCTAAACAAGAAACAAACCGTTCTGTATCGAGAGGGATTTTTTCAAATCCCTCTCGGCAGTTGAAATTCACTTCAAATCTGTCCTCATATACATAGATAGAATTTACGAATGTATTTATAATTCTCTGACAATTATCAATGCTTGCCAAATCCAACCTTTCCATATTTTCCAACCAGAATATAATCTGTTCTTTGGTAATAATTTGCGTTTGGATTTCTTCACGGGTAATTTTTATTTCAAGGTCTGTTTTCAAAGACTCAAGCTCCGCCATCCTTTTTTTTGTAGCTGATGTAATTATTCCTTGTTCGATTGCTGCAAGCAAATTTGATATACTCTTTTCAACGTCAGCTAATTCTCTTTGATATAGTGGAACAAGTGTACTTTCTTTTTCCTGCCAGCTCATTACACGGTCAGCAATTTCTTCAATGACTTCTTTTATAAATATGTTGTCAATGATTGCTTTTATAACAGCTTCTTCAAGTTCCTCTTTCTTTATTGCCTTACGCTCACAACCATCACGCTTCTTTGCTTTTACACATTTATAATAGTGATACTTCTGTCCCGTGCGTCCTGTTCCGCTTTCTCCTGCGTAAACCGAACCGCAATCACCGCACATTAACTTACCCGTCAATAGATATTTTATCTCTGAACGTGAAGCAGACGGTGCATACTTATTTTGTTCCATTCTCTGTTGTGCCAATGCAAACAACTCCTTTGAAATAATTGCTGGTATGCCATCGGGAACAAGTATATCTCGGTAATGATATTCACCTATATATTTTCTGTTCTGCAATATAGTGGATACTGTTGTTTTTGTCATAGGCATATTTCGAGATGAACGAATACCATTCTCATTGAAATACTCAACGATTTTTTTAATGTGTCTGCCATTTACATACATCAAAAATGCTTCTTTTACAAAAGGTGCGGTCAGTTCATCAATCTGATAATGCTTCTGTTCGTCAATGTAATACCCAACAGGAACATTACCTCCGTTGTACTGACATTTCAAAGCATTTTCTGTCATACCCCTTATAACTTTTTCGGAAAGCTCAGCCGAATAATATTCAGCATATCCCTCAAGCACCGATTCAAGAATGATACCCTCTGCTCCCTCTGAGATTACCTCCGTTGCAGAAACAACCTTAACACCATTTCTACGAAGTGTAGCCTTGTAATGTGCTGAGTCATATCTGTTTCGTGCAAATCTGTCCAGCTTCCAAACTATAACAACATCAAAGAGTTCTTTGGCACTCTCCTTAATCATTCTTTGAAACTCAGGACGGTTATCGGTTTTTGCAGACATCGCTCTGTCTATATACGAATCTACTAATGTATATCCTTTACGATTTGCAAACTCCTTACATTCACGAAGCTGACCCTCAATGCTCTCCTCACGTTGGTTGTCGCAAGAGTATCGTGCATATATTACTGCCTTAATCATATATACCTCCTGTCTTTTCCTTTATGTATAAATCTTCTGTATTTATAGTATATCACTTTTCATCCTTTTTGTCAACGCTTTAAAGCACTAAATCACATTTTCCCTTTCTTTATTGTTAAGATATTCAGCATAAATCTTCTTACCTCTATCTGATTGAAAAAAATCTATCATAGCAGGCAGAAAGCTCTGTACCAATGCGTCCTTTTGGTCATCGGTAAGAATTATATCAAACTGCTTCTTGTTATCCATATTTAATCAATCTCCTTTTCCAAGAGTATTAACAACCTTTTTCAATGCCCTGCCAGCCTTAAATACAGGGATACGCTCTCCTTTAAGGTCAGTAACAATATCAAAAGTACCGAACCCTCCGATTTTAATTTCCTCTCCCTGCATTATCAAAATGCGTATGGTATCCATTACCGCCTCAACAGAACGATAGGCTTTTCCTCGGCTGATACCTTTCTGCTTTGCAACTGCGTCTATAAATTCATTCTTATCCATTAAACTCTGCCCCTTTCTCTTATGCTCTTCGGAAATACCCTGCGATGGAATGTGATATATCTTCTCTTTGTCGAACCGATACGCTTCTGCGGACGGTATCTGACTTCCTTACTCATTATCCAATGCACCTTAATATAATTAAGGGCAAAAAGCTGTTTCAGAACAGTCTGCATATTGAATGGTGCAAGGTTATTTTCAGTAAGAAGTTTATCGCACATACCGATAACAACACTCGGTATCAAATATATGTACTCATCATCATAATACCCCAGCAGCACCTTGTTCGGCACGGTATTCATATACTGCCTCACAGGGAGCAGATAATTATTGTTATCTGCAATGAACCTCTCGACGAGGTGCATGAAGCAGCAGGTCTGTTTATCTTCAAGTATCATAAATAGGTATCCCTCCGTCAAATTGCTTTGCGTTTCACAGGACGAACCTCAGCGGCGAGCTTTTCAAGGCGTTCCTGTATTTTCTTGATGTCATTGCCGTTCTCTTTATAGTACAGCTTCTTTTCCTTATCAGAACCATGAGCCAGCAAATCTGCAAGATACTCAACGTAGTCGGTTCTTTTAAGGCTCTCAACAAACAATGGGTGAAGCTGTTCCCATTGATTTTTGGGAGCATAGATTTTTCTCCACTCGTTGAGTTTTGATAAATACTCAGATACGGCAAGATTTGCGTTTCTCAGCCAAACATGAAAATCGTTATCTGACTTTAGCCTTGGATTAACGTGAACGGCGATTTCCCCATTAAAAAGATTAAGTCCAAAATCATAACTTATTTTCTTTGCTGCTTCTATCTGAGGGATACCAAACAGCTTAGCGGCAAATCCCGTGCAATCTCCTGTCGCCCCACAGCCGAAGCAATAAAAATGGTCATCATAAATTTTCAAACTTGGTTTGCTGTCATCGTGAAAGGGACAGCAAGCCATATTAGAGTGGCTCATCTGCAAACCATAAAACTTTGCTACGTCCTGCATTGATACCCTGTTGCGTATCTCATCGAAAACATTTTCCAACAAAACAGCCCCTTTCATTCCGTAATATGAAAGGAGCTTATTTATTTGGCGAGGTACAGGATAATGCGGCGAAGAATTATCCTTCATAAAAAGACCCTTTCACCTATAAGGAAAATAATTGGAGATTTTTTAGGGTTTGGATAACAGCTTTTCTCATTTTCTACTTTTCGCACAAAAAACAATATCAACCAATAGGCATATATACAATTTTTTACAATTTTCTTCTAACGCCCCTAAAATTTCAAAGCATATTTTCCTTATATATGAGAGGACAAAATAATTTCTGCTGTTCGCCGCCGCAGAAATTATTAAGAGGGGTATCCCTATACAGGGAAAAACATCAAAATAATGGTGTACGTTTTTTTTATTTTGTGTATGCGTAGCAAGCACAGAAAGAATACGTATTCTTTCACAAATCGCCGCATTTTCGAGGATTACCCCTCAAAAATGCTCATTCAGGGAACCCTTACCCTGAATGTGGCTCTCTCATATTTTTAGGCTCTGCCTAAGACCGAAAACAATAGTGGAGGTGTATTTTTGAGAAAAACAAAACAGATTAAACGCAAGGAAGTAATATACAGTATTGAAGAATGGGAAGAAATAAAAAGGCTTGCTGAAACTGCTTCACTCAAAACAGGTACATATATAAAGCGAATATCCCTGAACGGAAAAATCAACGTCATTGACCTGAATGAAGTCACACCCGTTATGAACGCTTTGCGTATTATCGGCAACAATATCAATCAGATTGCTAAAAAGGCAAATGAAATCAACAGCATTTATGCAGGAGATATTGAAGATTTAAAGGAGAACTACGAGGATATATGCCATACGTTAAATCTATTCCTATCCACTCTACCGTCAACCGCAGCATAGCCTACATATTAAATCCCGAAAAGACGGAAGATATGGTTTATACTACCGCCCTGAACTGTATGGCAAATGCTAAAGACGCATATAACAATATGAAATTGGTATATGAATATTTTTCGGGCAAAAAATATAACGCCCCTCCGCCGATAGACGGCAAAGGCAGCGTTAAGGCTATTCATTATATCCAGTCTTTTGACCCAAACGAAAATATCACTCCCGAACAGGCTCACCGAATTGCAAAGGCTTTTGCAAGAAAGACTTTCGGAGATGATTGTCAGATAGTAATTGCCACACATCTAGACAAAGGACATCTGCATAATCACTTCATTCTGAACAGCTACTCCGTATCGGGCAAGAAATTTTATGATAATCAGACCACCTTGAAAAAGGTACGGGAATATTCCGACAGAGTATGCCTTGCCTTTGATATTCAGCCGATAAAGGAAAACAGAGGGCAAAGCAAAAATATTGCTTACAACGAATGGGAACATAAAAAGCGTGGCACATCGTGGGAACAGAAAATCCGTCTTGATATTGACAGGCTTATAGGTTCTGTAAAAAACATTGATGAACTGTTATGCGAGCTTGAACTTATGGGATACTCAATAAAACGAGGGAAATATATTTCTATAAAAGCTGAGGGTCAACAGCGATTTATCAGAACAAAAACACTCGGAGAAGATTACACGGCAGAAAGCCTTATTTCCCGTATTCGTTGGCGCGATGTAGGGGCAGATGTTACCCTGAACGGAGAACCTGCTCCGCTTCGTTCGGATTATATTAGAACTATTGATGAAGTGACGCAGCTTGCCGCTATGGGCAAAAAGATTCAAAGGAAACGTGACAGCAATGCCCCATACTCCCCTGCTAATGATATGGATATTTACAAGCTGTCCGCCCAGCTTACGATTATAAATCGTGACAATATCCATTCTATCGGGGAGTTGGAGGGCAAGATTGAAAATCTTAAAGCGGAATATGAAACAGCGAGGAAAGAGCTGAACCAACTAACAACCAAGCAGGACAATATGGACAGCCTTATTGAACAGGCTGAACATTACTTTGAGCTTGCGGACAAGCCTCAGCTTACTCTGTCAGAAAAGCTGAAACTGAATATTTGCAAACAGGCTATAAACGGCAGCAATATTCAGAACCGTGCTGACCTTGAACGCATTAAATCTGTCAAGCAAGAAACGGACAAAAAAATTGCAGCTCTCAAATATAGCTTTGAGAACTGCAAACAGCTTTATGAGGCGTATTGAATAATCCGGGGCAAAATCCATCACCTGTCCGGCGTATGGAAATCGCAAATCC
>CAZAXM010000076.1:0-5479 GCA_964489095.1 uncultured Ruminiclostridium sp.
CCAGTACCAGCTGTACTTCGATGCAGGTTTCGGTACGGGAATGAGCGTAATCGGGCTTGCGTCTGTAATTATCGGCGAAACCGTCTGCGGTCGTCGTTCCGTAACAGTTGGGCTTATCTCGGCGTTTATCGGTTCAATTATTTACCGCATAATCGTCGCTGCCGCACTTAAAGTGGAGCTTTTACCTACATACGGATTCAAGCTTGTTTCCGCGCTTATCGTTGTGATTGCGCTTGCAGCTCCGAAAATCAAGGAGGCAGCGGGCATACGTAAGATTCGCAAAAATGCACTTAAAGCCGAGAGCGAGGGAGGCAGACAATGAGTATTTTGACGCTTACAAATGTTTCAAAAACATTTTTTCCCGGAACACTTAACGAAAAGAAGGCGATTAACGGCGTGAACCTTTCTCTTGAAAGAGGAGAATTTGTTTGCGTAATCGGTTCAAACGGTGCGGGAAAATCGACGCTTTTCAATGCAATCGGTGGCACGTTTTTTATAGACAGCGGCTCGATTGTTCTCGACGGAAAAAATATAACAAGCCTTCCCGACCATAAGCGCGCAAGAAATATCGGACGGATTTTTCAGGACCCGATGAAGGGGACTGCGCCGAATATGACGATCGAGGAAAATCTCTGCCTTGCGTACAGCAGAAAATCCGCACGCACCTTTTTTGCGCTGAACCGTGCAAACCGCGAGTATTTCCGTGAAATTCTTTCGGTTCTGGAGCTTGGGTTAGAAGACAGAATGAAAACGAAAGTCGGACATCTTTCGGGCGGTCAGCGGCAGGCTGTTTCGCTGCTTATGTCAACTATTTCCGACCCGCAGCTGCTACTGCTCGACGAACACACGGCTGCACTCGACCCAGCGACTGCAAAAAAGGTTATGGATATAACAAAGCAACTCGTTGCTGAAAAAAATATCACCACGATGATGATTACGCACGACATCAACGCGGCGCTGAAAACCGGCACGCGAACTATAATGCTCGACGACGGCAGAATTGTGCTTGATATCAGCGGAAAGGTTCGCGAGGAAATGACAGTTCCGAAGTTGCTCGAATTGTACAGCGCGGAAAGTAAGAAGCAATTTGCGAACGATAGAATGTTATTCACATAATGTAAAAGAGGCTGTTGCATCGTACTGCAACAGCCTCTTTTGTATATTCTGCTAACACGTGCCGCTTAAAGCGGGCTGCCCGTCAGGAATCGTTTTGACGCGGACAGTGCCATTTTATGCTGCACTTTTCATTCTTCGCCTTTTGCGACCGAATCAATAATTTCACGTATCTGCTCTACGCCCTCCCCTGTTTCCGCAGAAAACTCAATCATAGTTATCTGGTCGGCATAAGGGATTTCGGTGAGGAGTGCCGCACGGCGGCGTTCACGCTCGCTTTTTTTCAGCTTATCAGCCTTCGTCAGCACAATCACAAACGGGATTTCGCTTTCAATAAGAAAGTCAATCATCATCAGATCGTCCGCCGTTGGCTTATGCCGAAAATCAACAAGCTGGAATACAAGCGCTAAATTTCGGTCATCATTCAGATACCCCTCTATAAGCCCCGCCCAGCGTTCTTTTTCCGACTTAGAGACCTTCGCGTAGCCATATCCGGGTAAATCGACAATATAAATATCCTCGACAGAATAAAAATTTATCGTTATCGTTTTCCCGGGCATTGAGCTTACACGCGCCAGCGACTTTCGGTTCAGGATCTTATTTATGAGCGACGACTTTCCGACATTAGAACGTCCTGAAAACGCAAATTCAAGCTGCTCCGATTTCGGGATTTGTTTAAAGCTTCCATACGAGGTCTTAAACTCTGCCTTGTTGTAGTTCATTACTTCCCTTCCTTTTTCGCGTTTTTACATCTTTTTTAGGAGATATTCCCGATTTTAGCTTAGGCTGAACAAGTGCATTTTCAAGCACAACGGATATACTATCGGCGGGAACAAAGCTTACATTCTTTTTAACGACCTCGTCAACCTCTTCAAGGTCGGCTAAGTTCTCTTTCGGGAATAGCACTGTTTTAATCCCCGCACGATAAGCTGCCATAGACTTTTCTTTAAGACCGCCTATCGGAAGAACCTTTCCATAGAGTGTAATTTCGCCCGTCATAGCCACATCTCTGCGCACAGGTACGCCTGAGAGCGCGGAAACAAGAGCGGTGGTCATCGTTACGCCTGCCGAAGGACCGTCCTTCGGAACAGCTCCCTCGGGCGCGTGGATATGTAGATCCTTGTTCTTATAAAAATCGCTGTCGATACCGTATTCAGCGCCGATTGAACGGACAAGGCTAACGGCAATTTTCGCGGATTCCTTCATAACGTCGCCAAGCGAACCTGTTACCTCAATCTTACCTGTTCCGTCCATAACGAGAACTTCAAGCGGCATTGTAACTCCTCCCGCCGCCGTCCACGCAAGACCTGTAACTGTTCCGATCTCATTTTTTTCAGGCGGCTTTTCGGGCAGGTACTTCTTTACTCCCAGAAAATCATACAGATTATCGGGAGTTACTGATACAGCCTCTTCCCCGTCAACAAGTCTGCGCGCGGATTTCCGACAGATCGCTGCAATCTGTTTTTCAAGACGTCGAACGCCGGCTTCACGCGTATAACTGTCGATAATATCATAAAGCGCCTTATCGGAAACTTTAACAGTTTTCTTAGTTTCACCGTGCTTTTTAAGCTGCTTCGGCAGCAGGTGTTTTTTCGCGATCTGAAACTTTTCTTCGCGGGTGTAGCTTCCCAACTCGATTATCTCCATGCGGTCAAGCAGCGGCGCAGGTATTGTATCCAACGTGTTCGCGGTTGTAATAAAGAGAACGTCGCTCAGATCCGTCGGGATTTCGAGATAATGGTCGGTAAAGGTTGAATTTTGTTCAGGATCTAACACCTCAAGCATAGCGGAAGCAGGGTCGCCCTTATAGTCGTTCCCCATTTTATCAATTTCATCGAAAAGAATAACAGGGTTCATACATTTCGCCTGCTTTAAGGCAGCGACGATTCGTCCGGGCATTGAGCCGACATACGTTTTTCTATGCCCGCGAATTTCCGCTTCGTCGCGTATTCCTCCGAGCGAGATCCGCGCAAAGTTCCGTCCGAGTGCCTTCGCGATCGACTGTCCGATTGACGTTTTACCAACTCCGGGAGGTCCGACAAGGCAGATGATCTGGCTTTTTATTTCGGGGTTGAGCCGTCTGACGGAAATTATTTCGAGTATTCTTTCCTTTACCTTTAAAAGCCCATAGTGGTCGTTTTCGAGCTGTTTTTCCGCTTTTTTCAGGTTCACTGTATCGCTTGTATACGTGTTCCACGGAACCTCAAGGACGGAATCCAGGTATGTTTTTATAAGCCCGTATTCCTGCGACGAGGGCGGGAGTTTAAGCATTTTATTTGCTTCACGTATTAACTTTTCTTCAATTTCCTCGGCAAAACCAATTTCCTGGATCGCGTTGCAGTACTCGTATACGTCATCATCCGTATCAGTATTTCCGAGCTGGCGGTTTATTTCCTTAAGCTGTTCACGAAGGACATATTCGCGCTGGTTATTATCGAGGTTACTGCGCACCTGGTCACTTATTTCAGATTCAAATCTGAAAATCCGGATTTCATTCGTAAGGTAATCTATAAGAAAACGCACGCGTCCGGCAAGCGAATCAATTTCAAGCAGCTCCTGGCGATCGCTTGTTTTAATAAAAATGTTAAAAGCAATCAAATCGAAAAGCTTTCTTAGATTGTCCTCGGAATTAACCTTCTTTAAAAGCTCTTCGGGCATTCGAGGAACATACGCTGAATAGTCGGCGAAAAGCTGTCGAAGAGTACGCGTATAGGCAGTACGCTGCTGTGCGGTGATGCGCGTTGAACGTTCAGGCGCAGCTTCAGCCTTCGCGACATAATACTTGTCAAATTTCGACACATTCACTACCTTAGCACGCGTTTTTCCCTCGATCATAATTCGCGCGGCGTCGTTCGGCGTTGTTAAAATCTGCTTAACCTCCGCGATACAGCCCATAGGATAGACCTCAGGCGGGTCGTTTTGCTCGGAGGCTTCCGGGGTAGTCTGCGACACAACAAGAACGTTTCGGTCAGTAAGAACCGCAACCTTCATAGCTTCAAGATACTTTTCATCTGTTATATCGAAGTGCATAGTCATATTCGGGAAAACGACAATGCCATTTGTAATTATTAAAGGTAAAATTATATCATCTTTCAAAAAATCAATCCTTCTTTCTTCGGGGCAAATAAACTCCTAAGACACATTATACATCATTTTTCGGAAATATTCAATAGATAATTAAAGGGAGAGATGGAGTTTAAAGGGTATGCTTCCGCAAACTGTAAAAATCAGCCGCAGATAAGCGACATAAGCGGATCTGTACCAACTCCGTTACGAACTATCGCGTAGATCATATACCCAACATAAAGTGCAACAAAAACACCGCCCTCGGCGCGGGAAATTCGCTTCCCCGTTATACAGAACACAAGCCCGACAACACTTGTGAGAATCAACGTTGCGAAATCCGTAACCGCATACGCAAATTCAACGCCGCTAAGGGTTATCGGAGAAATCGCAGCTGAAACGCCAAGGATGCACAAAATATTCAGGATATTTGAACCGACAACGTTTCCTATCGCCATATCATTCTCACCCTTTTTGCTTGCGGAAATCGAAGTTACAAGTTCGGGGAGCGATGTTCCGACTGCACAGATTGTAAGCCCAACAAGGCTCTCGCTCATTCCGATTGCGATACCAAGCGAGGAAGCGTGGTCAACGACAATATCACCGCCGAACGCTATCGCGGCTGCACCAAGCACAAGGCAAAGTGTACATTTCCACCATACAAACGGCTTTTCGTCACTTTCCTCGGAAGATATACGGTTTTTAAGAGCAGAAACAACTGTCCAGGCAATATAACCAACAAGAAGAATAAGAAGAACAATCGCTTCATAAATTGTAATTTCGCCGCTTACACCAATATAGAGCAGCATAAACAGGGTTATCACCGCGCAGACGATCGACACCGGCAGGTCGCGCCGAAGAATGTCACGTGTAACAGCGAGCGGGGTTATAAGCGCGCAAACACCAAGCACAACGAGCAGATTAAAGGTGTTCGAGCCGACAACGTTGCTTACCGCGATAGAATTCTGACCGCCGATAGAAGCTGAAACGCTCACGGCGAGTTCAGGAAGGCTTGTCCCAAGTGCAACAATGGTAAGTCCGACGATAAGCGAGGGGATTCGGAGCTTAGCAGCGAGCGACGACGCGCCGTCAACGAAATAGTCTGCGCCCTTAATCAACAGGACAAATCCAACAAGAACGAAAATAATGTCAATAAAAATGTTCATAACAACCTCCATTAAGCGTACTTTTTTTATTATATCTTATTTTTCTTTCTTTGTCAACTTTTTTAGACATTGTTATAGCACAATGTAAATTGCAATATAAAGTGTCCACAAAAATCAAGTGACAAACAAGTTTATTT
>CAZAXM010000077.1:0-5245 GCA_964489095.1 uncultured Ruminiclostridium sp.
CAGCTGATTTGTAATCAGCAGGTCGGGGGTTCGAGTCCGTCCACCAGCTCCATTTCCCTTTTACGGGTAATATAAAATGACTGCTGTTTTCAGCAGGAACGTTCTTGGCAACAAGAACTTAATATGAGGAAGCGTTCCCGAGTGGCCAAAGGGGGCAGACTGTAAATCTGTTGCGTTTCGCTTCGGTGGTCCGAATCCACCCGCTTCCACCATCTGAATATAATTTCAAGAGTCTTAGTTATAAGGCTCTTGAAATTATGTCAGAGAATATTTACACAAGACGGCGCGCGAACACCGCCTTGCGTTAAATCAAATCAATCCATGCTCTTGCTGCATTTTCGTTTGATGTGTCACCCGGCAACGCACAGGATCACACCCTTTTACTTAACTCCGAGGTAGCTCAAACGCATTTGCATGGTTCTATACTCGCTATGTAAACAATCACGGCGCAGTTGTTACGGAATCAGAGGAACTTGTTTCTCACAAGAGTGGTTATTCAGTTATAAATTCAGCTCTACTGAACTTATAACTGAAAAAGCAAAAAGCTCTCAGGTGTTTTATCTGAAAGCTCTTTACAAGTATTAAAAATTATGCTAAAAATAGCCACAAGCTATTTTTAGCACAAGTAATGACACTCAGATAAGTCTTCAGATGTTTCTCCCATCTGTATGATGAACGCATTATATTGACTGCAATCAATGTAATGCTTCTGGGTGTTTTTATTTTTATATCACATTTTCACAATCTAGTTTATCATATTAGTTCAATAATGTCAATACCTTGCCGAAAAAATATTATTCCTTATTATTTTCATTTATATACCTGAAAATACAATCCCGCAGAACCGCATAAGGGGTTGTATTATTTTTTTGCGGCAGCACGGAACGCTTCTGCTTCTTCTTTTTTTATCTTACAAGAAACAATTCGCAGGTTTTCCTTATCCCACTTTGCTTTTGCCGCACGCTGAGAGTCCGAAACACTCATCTTTATCACCCCTTAAACACTCGTCTGTCCGACTTTTCAATTTGATCCATTGCACATATTTATTATAACACACGATTTCTCGTTTGAATACTGTAATACAGTATAAATTTCACGAGAATAATTTGTGTGTTCTGCATATTGCTTTTATAGAGAAAATATTGCATAATTGCGTTATAATCATTTATTACTAGAACTTACTTTATTTTGAGGAGAGCGGGTTATGTTTTTTGCGCGTATTTTGCTAAGAATATTTTATGTGATACTTGCAATAATATCCTTTGTAATCAATATTGCCGCCGCACTTGGAGGTGTTGTGGGAAGGATCATTTCAGTTCTGCTTTTAATTCTTTCGGGATTAT
This sequence comes from uncultured Ruminiclostridium sp., assembly GCA_964489095.1. GTDB lineage: Bacteria > Bacillota > Clostridia > Oscillospirales > Ruminococcaceae > Ruminiclostridium_E. Next base: position 1,344 of record CAZAXM010000077.1, read on the forward strand.
GCCTGTTTCTCGGCTTCGTATCGCCCGGCGGTGCGTTTTTATATTTGTCAGCTATATCTTTTGTTTCATCTCTTGGTATGCTTTTCATTCCCATGCTTGCTGAAAAAATAGCCGAATTGATTAGCGACGGCACTGAAGCCGTAAAAGATAAAGCCGATGATTTCTTTTACGATGATGATTACTCCTCCGAATCTTTAGACAGGGGTGCAGTAATAGATTTTTTCGCCATAACCGCTCTCTCCGTTTATTTTCTGTCTTTTGTGGTCTTTGATATTCACGTAGTTTTTTCTTTTCTGATAGGTGCAGCCGCTTTAATGCTTTTGTACTGGCTCACACGCTTCCGAGTGACAGGAATAATCATTCAGACTATGCTTGGACTTGCATGGATCGTGGGAGTCTACAACATTTTGGAAAACAGCATTTCTCTAAAAAACGGAATTGGATTTATGACGAATTTCAGAGAAACTCAAACCGTTTGGTATTGGACAGCTCTAGCGCTCGCTTCCGCTTTGTCTGTGGGACTGCACTTAAAAATAGCAATAGACTGCATCAGAGAAAGAAGAACGGGACATACATATTCGACATATATAGGATCGGATCTATTTGTCGATGAACCATGCAATATTGCGCAAGAGGTATTTGACAGTATTTGTCATTTTAATTCGGTAAGAGATAATTATTATCAGAATTACAATGAAATCGCAAACACAATGGAAAATATATTGAACAGTGAAGTGTATAGCAATATCTCCTCTGATAATCTTGAAGAAACAATCTCAGACGCCGAAAATTTCCTTAAGTACAGCCGAATGGAAAGCAACATTATACTGAATAGATATATGGCTGATTCAATAGCAATTAAGCAAGAGGTCGTTGAAAATAACTTTGAACGGTTTTTAAACGATACTAAAACCTTGGAATTTCTTTGCGGAGAGCTTCACGGCTATGCAGCCTCTTTAAAATCCGCCTATGAAGAAGCACTTAGGTTTTACTCCGACAACATTGAAGGCAATGCCGATTGCCAAGCTGAAAAAATAATTCGATCTCATTCTTCAAAGGCTGTGACACCCTCGAAAAGCTTAACAAAAGATACAAGAGCTTAGCCAAAGCCTATCATCCTGATATGGAAGCAGAAGATACTGAAATGATGCAGATCATAAACAGCGAATATGAACGTCTAAAATCCGAACTGGAATGATAATAAACGATCAAAGGGCGAGTTTTCTCGCCCTTCGGTTTTGCATATAATGTGATTATATAACACATTATATCATATTTTTTTGTAAATCAGTTGATTTTTTCAGCTCTCGTTCACACTCCGCTCCGCAAGCAATTCATCAACCATATGCATTTTCACAGCTGTGATGTGCTGCTCCAATCTGTTCGGGTGAGAGTTTTCATACGACGAAGCTTTCGTTCTATTTTTTCAATTTCCGCCTTATTTTCAAGAACCAAATGGCGGTTCAGGCTCAAAAACTCCTTGAGTATATACTTATCCGTTGCCGGTAAAGCATTGCTGATTTTGTACAGTGCCGGTTTTGTGGTTTTTCCGATATGATAATACGCCGACCTTATATCGTCACATTGCTCGTATTTTCTAAATTTTTCTATCTGTTCCGCAGTTCTGTGTGATAAGTCGCTCGTCGGAATAAGCCAAAACAGACCGTCGATCTTGTTGTCCTTTATGCAGCAGTATATCGGACGGTTTTTGCTGTCGGCGTATTTGCCTCCTAATGTAGTGATTAAATCTATGTACTCATCTCTTAATATATAAAATCCATGTTCTTTCATAAATGCTCCTTGTAAAAAAAAACCTCTTATCTGAAAAAAGACAAGAGGGAATTTCTTCAATCCGTCAATTTAGGAACGCCGGACGGCAGGCACATTCTATCAATCCGCCAATTTAGGAACGCCGAACGACAGGCGCGATTCTTAAAGCAAGCTATTTCTTGCATTTATATTATACTCATTTTTCTCGTTTTTGTCAAGACAAAAACGTCTATTTTGCTGCATGTTTTAATCATTTTTTCAAAAAATTCATCTCTGAAAAGAAAAAATGCCATTTTCCCGGCAAAAATCGGCAAATCGACAGAAACCTACTCATATATCCTATAGAATAACATCTAAGTAAACATAATTTACTACAGTTTTTTCTTTTCTATAAGCCTGTTTTGGTTAATATATATGACATAATATTTCGGGGACTACCCCTGTCAAAAAAGTTTTGGTTCACCGCTTGACAAATATTGCAGAACCGTGTATAATTGCAAATGGTATAAAACATATTATTTACGGGGCAGTTCGACCAATGGCGATTGGAAAGAGCCGCCTCTATTTTTTTATTTCTTCGGCTCAATCCGGGACTTGCAAAGAAAATAACCGCATACCTGTTGTCTGCATAGCTGCGGTTGCTTTTACAACGCACAAGCTGCTTGCGTATGTACTTCATGTCTGTAAGCTAGCGGATTAATTTTATCACGTCCGAACGTTTAATACCCATACGGCTTACTATGGTCGAGGATGAAAATATAGAGCTTCAGGACAAGAACGGTCAGCCCATAACGGCAAGAGGATATTATTGCCAGATATACGCCGACTACGACTGCAATATGGAAATAGACTCCTTCTATCTGACAGAGGGCGATGAGCTTACGGAATACACTCTCCAAGAAGCGGAAATGGTCGTCTGCGGAAGAATCGACTACGGCTATGAAATGTATTCGGAAGCAAAGTTCAAAGCTCTCGGAACAAGCGCTATCTATACCGTTATAGAGAACGGTAACATGACATATTTCCGCACAAGTATTGCAGGCGGCTTCAGTTATCCGTTCAGTATATACAACGCTGCGAGGAGTATGGCTCACACTCTTAATGAAAGCAGTCCTATGGGCGAAGTCACCACATTGGAGATGTTTCCGCTTATGAAAGCTACCCATAACTTCCCCGAGAATGTTCCGGGACAGCGTGTATTTATACCTTTATCGGAGTTCGCCGCAAGCTCTCATTTTGAGGAGATAAGGAATAATCCCTACACCCCGTATAGCATTACGCTGAATTATGATATGCAGGAGATAGGCTTTGAGTTCAACAAGAATATGCCCGAAATAGATATACCGAATATGACAATAAAGCTTGATTCCAATGAGTACAAGCAGTTCATTCGGGATATTCCCTATGAGCAGAAAAGCGATCCTGCGACCGCCGAGAACTCATACAGAAAAGCCATAACTCAGCTTTCGGAAATTCGCGAGATACAGGAAAGAGGTGTTCTGTCGGTAACGCTCCATAGTGACACAGGCTCCGTGGAAGCGTATCTTCCCCTTTATGATGTAACTGCGTCAGAGTTTTGCAGCAGACTGAATGTAACCAGCCTTGACGAGTGCCGTATCTCGGATATACAAAGTCATATCGAATACCTCGACGATATATCCGAAATGTGCGATATGAAGCTGACTCCGCTTAACGAAATAAGACCGTAAGCGAATTGCTCGGTCATTCGAATGTAAATATCACGCTGAATCGTTATGTTCATTCTTCTTTGGAGATGAAGAGAAAATGTGTTGACAGATTAAACCTTGTGGCGTAAGCATGTCAGCCGTCAATTGTTTAGAATCTGATATATGTGAAACCCTATTTCTAGCCTATTCCCAAGCACTTTTGCTTGTATTTAAAGAATTTGCGAAAGTGAATTCTCTGCCTGCATTCTTATTATACCTCATTTCAAAGGAATATACGTTGATTTTGTAAGAAATATCTGGTATAATGTAGAATGCGGAGGTGATGGTATGATAAAAATAGCAATTTGCGATGATTTTAGAGATGTTGTTGCTCAGGTGAACGAATATTTATTAGAGCCTGTTGACACTAAAGATAAAATATGATATAATATATACATGAATATC
>CAZAXM010000078.1:0-4953 GCA_964489095.1 uncultured Ruminiclostridium sp.
ACTTGAATTTTGTGTGACAACTTTATTCTAGCAGATTTTGGTCTATCTCTCAATACTTTTTCCTGCTTTTTGTCCAATATCTATTGTAGCACTACAGATAATTTTGTGCAAATCCTTGATAAGCCCTTGAAAAAAAAGAATTTATGTGCTATAATATAATGGAAAACGTGCAGGCTGCTTGCCGGTCACGATAAAGCATAACCAAGGAGGGACACCCTTTGAGCGACAACAGCTATCTTTCCGAAATCCGGAATTTTTGTATAATTGCACATATCGACCATGGAAAATCTACTCTCGCCGACCGTATCCTTGAACAGACTCAGACGGTCGCTCAGCGTGATATGGAAGAACAGCTTCTCGATAATATGGAGCTTGAACGTGAGCGCGGAATTACGATAAAGGCACGCGCCGTCCGCCTTAATTATAAGGCACAGGACGGAAAAAATTATATTTTTAACCTTATTGACACCCCCGGCCACGTCGATTTTAACTACGAGGTTTCTCGTTCTCTTAATGCCTGTGAGGGCGCAATTCTTATCGTTGACGCTTCGCAGGGAATTGAAGCGCAGACGCTTGCGAACACCTACCTTGCAATAGAACAGGACCTTGAGGTAGTCCCTGTAATAAATAAAATCGACCTTCCCTCGGCTCATCCGGAGGTTGTCAAGGAAGAAATCGAGGACGTTATCGGTATTCCGGCAGACGACGCGCCGCTTATTTCGGCAAAAATGGGGATAAATATAGAAGCGGTTATGGAGCAGGTCGTAAAGTGTGTACCGCCGCCCAAGGGTAACCCCGACGCACCATTACAGGCTCTTATTTTCGACAGCTATTACGACAGCTACAAGGGTGTTATTGTCTATGTCCGAATCAAAGAGGGAACTCTCCGCGTCGGCGATAAAATCAGAATGATGGCTACTAAGGCTGAATTTCAGGTTGTTGAGCTTGGGTATATGGGTGCGACAAATCTTATTTCAGCGAGCGAGCTTCGCGCGGGCGAGGTCGGCTATATCGCCGCTTCAATCAAGTCTATTGGTGATACTAAGGTCGGTGATACTGTTACGACATCGGAGAATCCCGCCGCTGAACCGCTGGCGGGTTATCGCAACGTCAATCCGATGGTGTTCAGCGGTATCTATCCCGCAGACGGCGCAAAATACGGCGACCTGCGTGATGCACTCGAACGGCTTCAGCTGAACGACGCTTCGCTCACCTTTGAACCCGAAACTTCAATCGCGCTCGGCTTCGGCTTCCGCTGCGGCTTCCTCGGTCTTTTGCATATGGACATAATCCAGGAACGTTTAGAGCGTGAATATAATCTTGATTTAGTAACAACCGCCCCGTCGGTTATCTATAAAATCGAAAAAACCGATGGAACGACAGTCTTTATCGACAATCCGACCAACTATCCCGACCCCGCTGAAATCGTGCAGGCATATGAGCCAATGGTTGAGGTTCACGTGTTCAGCCCGTCGGAGTATGTGGGCAATATAATGGAACTCTGCCAGGAACGCCGCGGCGTTTTTAAGGATATGAAATATCTTGATGAAACGCGCGTGGATCTGCACTATGAGCTGCCGCTCAATGAAATCGTGTACGACTTCTTTGACGCACTCAAATCCCGCACAAAGGGTTATGCAAGCTATGATTATGAAATGCTCGGCTTCTATCCGTCGAAGCTTGTCAAGCTTGATATTATGCTCAACGGCGATGTTGTTGACGCGCTTTCGTTCATTGTCCATACCGATAAGGCGTATCCCCGCGCGCGCAGAATTGCCGAAAAGCTTAAGGAACATATCCCGCGTCAGCTTTTCGAGGTGCCGATTCAAGCGGCTATCGGCGGCAAAATCATTGCGCGTGAAACGGTCAAGGCTATGCGTAAGGACGTTCTCGCTAAGTGCTACGGCGGCGATATCACACGTAAAAAGAAGCTGCTTGAAAAGCAGAAAGAGGGTAAGAAGCGTATGCGCCAGCTTGGAACGGTTGAAGTTCCGCAGGAGGCGTTTATGGCTGTGTTGAAGCTCGATGAGTAACTGTTCGTATCACAACGAAAATATGAACAAACCGCGCGGATTGTATATCCATGTTCCGTTTTGCCTTAGCAAATGTCCGTACTGCGACTTCTACTCCGAGCGTTACAGCCGCTCTTTGGCTGAAGAGTACAAAAAAGCGGTTCAGCGTAATCTTTCATTTTACGACGACGTTTTTGATACGATGTATTTCGGGGGCGGAACTCCGATTCTGCTTTCGCGTGAAATCCGTGAAATTATGAACAATGTTCATCATACTGAAAAAGCGGAAATAACCGTTGAGGCTAACCCGTGCGTTTGCGATGCAAAACGGCTTGAGGAGCTTTTGGAAAGCGGCGTAAACCGTCTTTCTATCGGCGTCCAGTCGCTGAATGACCGAGAGCTTGCCTTTCTCGGCAGGCGGCATACGGCTGAACAGGCTGTGAAAGCTATCAATTGTTCATACTCGACAGGCTTCAGGAATATTTCGGCGGATTTGATGCTTGGCTTGTCAGGACAGACAAAGGTAAGCGTGCGGCAGTCGGTTGAAGCTCTGGCAAGTCTCCCGATTACACACGTTTCCGCATATCTGCTTAAAATTGAGCCGGGAACGCCGTTTGCCGCGAAAAAGCTTGATTTGCCCGACGATGACGAGAGTGCGGAACTGTACCTTTTTACGGCGGAACTTCTTGAAAAACACGGCTTCTCGCAGTACGAAATCAGCAACTTTGCGCGCGACGGCTTTACGTCGCAGCATAACCTGCATTATTGGCACTGTGACGAGTATCTCGGCGTGGGTCCCGCTGCACATTCATATTATAACGGCGAGCGTTTTTGTACGCAGCGCAGCCTTGACGATTTCATCAACTCGGAGCGGCAGGCAATAACCGTTACGGACAGCGACGCAGGAAACTTCGAGGAGTATGCAATGTTGGCGCTCAGGCTTACAGAGGGTCTGAAGTTTGATGATTGTTCATCTTTCGGAACAGATGTGAACGAACTGGTTGGGCGGTGCAGAAAAATCCCCGCTGAATATGTCAATATCACTGACAGCGGAATTTCGCTTACAAGGGCGGGATTTCTCGTGTCGAACGCTGTAATCAGCAAAATACTGGGCTATTGAGGAATGCAATGGAATATTTACATATCGGAAATGTTAAAATAAAAAAAACAGCCGCGCTTGCTCCAATGGCGAGCGTTGCCGATCGCGCTTTTCGCACTGTCGCAAAGGAACACGGTGCGGCATATGTAGTAGGGGAAATGGCGAGTTGTAAGGGACTTGTGTACAGCGACCGTAAAACAGCGGAGCTGCTGACGGTTACTGAATTTGAGCGGCCTATGGCGATTCAGTTGTTCGGCTGCGAACCGGAATTTGTTCCAAAGGCTGTTCATATTGCCGAGCAGTTTTCACCTGATATAATTGATATTAACAGCGGCTGTCCCGTTCCAAAGGTTGCAGGAAATGGAGCAGGGAGTGCGCTTATGAAAAATCCGAAGCTTTTCGCGGAGATGGTAACGGCTGCGGTTGAGGCGACAGATATTCCCGTTACCGTAAAAATTCGTAAAGGCTGGGACGATGAACATATAAATGCGGTAGAAATTGCGAAAATCGCAGAGGAATGCGGTGCTGCGGCTGTTGCGATTCACGGACGCACACGTGTTCAGATGTACAGCGGCTCTGCCGACTGGGATATAATCGCCGCGGTCAAGCAGGCGGTTTCGATCCCTGTTATCGGGAACGGTGACGTTGACAGCGCGGAAAAGTGCCTTGAAATGTACCGATACACGGGCTGCGACCTCGTTATGATAGGGCGTGCTGCCTGCGGACGACCATGGCTTTTTCGGCAGATTGAACAGGCGATGAACGGCGAATCGTTCATAGAACCCGACCTTGATGAACGACTGGCGACGATGACGCGGCAGATAAAGCTGCTTGTCGAGGATAAGGGCGAGTATATCGGAATGAAAGAGGCGCGGATGCAAACCGCGCATTACCTTAAGGGTATGACAAATGCGGCAAAATACCGCGCAGTATGCGGAGGACTTTCAACCTACGCTGATTTTGAGCGGCTAACAGAACTGATAAAATATGAACAAGGAAAGGAACAATAAAATGACAGCATTAGTAACAGGCGCAAGCTCAGGAATAGGTCGTGCGATGGCGATCGAGCTTGCAAAAAGAGGGTATAATCTTATTCTTGTGGCACGACGTAAGCAGCGTTTATTTGAGCTTAAACAGGAGCTTACCACAAAATATGGCGTAAAGGTTCGTTGGTTCAGCCTCGATTTGTCGAAAAAAGAGGCTTGCTACGAGCTTTATAATCGCGTTGAACACGTCACGGTCGATGTTCTGATCAACTGTGCAGGCTTCGGCGTTTTCGGAGCGTTTGACGAAACCGATCTTGAGTCGGAACTCAAAATGATTGATGTGAATATTAAGGCTGTTCATATTCTTACAAAGCTTTTTCTGCGCAAATTTAAGGCGAGAAATAAGGGGTATATCCTTAATGTTGCGTCGATCGCAGGCTTTATCGCCGGACCTGATTTTTCGTCGTATTACGCTTCAAAAAATTATGTTTTACAGCTGACGAAAGCAATTTCCGAGGAGCTTCGTCATTGCCGCTCAAATGTGTATATCGGCGCGTTCTGCCCCGGACCCGTATGCACGGAGTTTAACGAGGTTTCGGGTGCTGAATTTGCTGTTGCGGGAATTTCTGATACAACGGCGGCAAGTTACGCGATAAAGCATATGTTCCGCCGAGAGCTTATTATTGTTCCGACAGCTACCGCAAAATTTGTTGCAGCAGCTTCAAAGCTTGTCCCCGAACGACTTCTTTTAATTGCAACAGGTAAGGTTCAGTATAGCAGAAAGCTGCTCGGCGAGTAAACAACCCCGTTTTTTTATTCGACTCATTGACAAAATAATGATATTGTATTATAATAT
>CAZAXM010000079.1:0-4533 GCA_964489095.1 uncultured Ruminiclostridium sp.
GGAAATTGAGGTGTAAGAGCAATACAAATATTCCAATGCTGTATTATTGCTTACATCAAGTGTGGAAATTGAGGTGTTAGAGCAATACAAATATTCCAATGCTGTATTATTGCTTACATCAAGTGTGGAGATTGAGGTGCTTAGGCAATACAATTCTGTCAAAGCTGTATTTTGACTAACATCAAGTTCGGAAATTGAGGTGTTGTTACAATGCAACGACGTCAAAGCAGTATTTTTACTTACGTCAAGTTCCGTTATTGAGGTGTTGTGGCACCACAACGTTTTTAATTTGGTATTCTTACTTAAATCAAGTTCGGAAATTGAGGTGTTGATGCAATCCAAATGTTCCAATGCTGTATTATTGCTTACATCAAGTGTGGAAATTGAGGTGTTGCAACAATACAACGTCGTCAAAGCAGTATTTTGACTAACATCAAGTTCTGTTATTGAGGTGTTGTCACAATACAACCTTTTTAATTTGGTATTCTTGCTTACATCAAGTGTGGAAATTGAGGTGCTTGGGCAATACAATTCTGTCAAAGCTGTATTTTTACTTACGTCAAGTTCCGTCAATCTGCTATTGTAATAACAATACAGCGTTTCCAGTTTCGTAAAATATTCAACGCCCGTCAGTGAAGTAACCCCGCCGTCAGCAGAGCTTGTTCCACAAACACCAATCCTCGTCACCGCCGCAACTTCCGTATCAGACAAAAATCCGTTTCCGTCGCTATCAAAATTCTCCGAAACATACGCCCTGAACGTATCATCAGGGAAATTCTCCGCGTTGATCTCAACCTCCGTTTTATCCTCAACAGGCTCGTCAGCTTCATCTTCCGTTGTCGTGGTAGTTGTCGTGGTAGTATCAGCAATAGTTGTCGTTACGGTCGTGCTTTCGCTTGTCGGAACAGTCACGGGCATGAGTGTTGTAACATCAGGTGCCTTCGTCGTTACCGTTTCGCTGGTCGCAGCCGTTACGGTAAGTATATCCGACGTGCTGCCCGGAATCGTTGTCGCCGCTGACGTTGTTGTGGTTGTTATTTCAAAAGAGGTCTGGGGACCCGATATAACGGGCGGGAGCGTAGCGCCGGTCGGGATATAAATGCCGGGGCGCGTGGTCGCGGCAGTCGAAACAGTTATTTCGGGTTCGGTTTCTGCCGCAGAAGTAACCGTTTCCGTCGTTTCTTCCGTTTCATCTACCGTTTCTTCAGTTTCATCTGCCGTATCTTCCGTTTCATCATCGGTTTCGGCAGTCGTTTCCACTGTTTCCAACGTTTCTTCCGTTTCAGTCGTTACAGGCTCTGTTGAAGCGGTCGTTTCTGTATTTTTGGGTGCAGGTGTACTCGAATAGCTCGGATAGCCTGCTGCGGGCGCGGTCGTGGACTGCGGCTCGGCGGTTGTTGTTTCGGAGACTGTCGGTTCAGCAGTAGTCCCGTCAACATCAACGTCCGTATCCCGCTCACTCGGCGCTGCTTCGGGCGCAGATGTACCCGTCCCGCTCTCGCTTTCCGATGGCGGAACAGGTTCGCTGGCAGCAGGCAGGCTGCCCGTAGACGGGGTATTGCTCTCCGAGGGAGGATTCGGGCGGTCGCCATTGCCATGGTCGGGTTTATCCGCAGGTCTGTTTCCGCCGTGGTTGTCGCCCCAATGCGGGATACTGCCGCTGTTATAATGCGACTTATATTCGTCAACGTCAATCCCTCTGCGGTCGATCTCGTCCCAGATCTCCTCTGTTGAGATAAACATTTCATGTCCGCCGTAAGACGCAACGTAAATGTCAACAACATCGCCGTCGTTGATCTCTTCCTTATTAAGAGGGTCAATATCGTCCGTTTCCTCTTCAATAAGCTCCTCAACATAAATCGTTATTATCTCGTCCATTTTAACGCGCGCCTTATAGCCCGCAGGAATCTCAACTTCCTCGTCAACAATTGTTCCATCGGGCATAACTCTGCGGCTGACAACTGTTCCGCCGTAGGTATAAACGTCAGTAAAAGCTTCGCCGTTTTCATTATAGGTAACCTCTACGCGGAAAAACGTACCGCGAACCGCAAGAACAGCGTTAGGCGTGTTTACGACATACCTGTCCTTATCTCCGAGCGGCTTTGTTATCTCGTTGGTGATCGCGCCGCGTTCAAGCCGTATCGAGGTCGTATTGTTTCCGAGCTTACCCAGCTCCTCGAAAACCGCAAGGCTGCTTTCTTCAAGCTTTATGTACTTCTCCTCGTCAAGCACAAGCCGCGAGTAGCTGCCCGAAGCTGTTTCAAGGGTATACCCGTCGAAAAGCTTCATATTCCGGTAAGCCGAATAGCTCGAACCGCCGTTTGTAGCAGTTACCGTTCCCGAAAGTTCGGCTACGCTTATGCTTCGATAGCTGTTCTTCGCGCCTGTTACAAGAATAATAACCAGCACAACCACCGCGGCAAGCGCAGCCCCCGCAGATGCAGCAATAATCTTTCCTTTTTTTGTTTTGATGAAATTCATTTCAGCACCCATCACCTTTCTTCATTTCCGGCTATTCCCGTCACCGAGTAAACCGTTACGTTTCTGCTTTTTCCTTTAAGAGATATATCGCCGATCAGCTCGGCTTCAATACGTCCGCTAAGACGTTTATAAACCTCGTCGCCTATATAGATTTTCCCGCGCGGAGCGGAAGCCTCAAGCCGCGCCGCCGTGTTGACCGTATCCCCTATCGCGGTATAATCCATTCTGAATTCACACCCGATATTTCCGACAACAGCCTTCCCGCAGTTTACGCCGATACCGAATCCGACCTTTTCGCCGCACCGTCCGAGAAATTCTTCTTCAAGCCTTTTACTCCCCTCCGCCATATCAAGCGCCGCCTGAACAGCCTTGAAAACATGGTCTTCGGTATCGAACGGAGCGTTAAAAACCGCCATAACCGCGTCGCCGATAAATTTATCCAGCGTTCCGCCGTGCTTGAATATACAACCCGTTGCAAGCTCCATATATGAGTTAAGAATTTCAACGACCTGTTCAGGGTCAAGCTTTTCGGAAAGCTGTGTAAACCCGCGTATATCAACAAAAATAACGGCAATATCACGTATTTCTCCGCCGAGCTTCAGCGAATATGTCCCGTCGGATACGATCTCCTTAACGACCTGCGGCGCGACATATTTGCTGAATGCTCCCTCAATGCGCCGCTTAGCGCTGTTCGCTCTGTAGTAGTGTATTCCCGTAAAATACACGATGGTAATAACCGCAATCATCGGGAAAATAATAACCGAGCCGCTATATCCAATATTAAAAACCAGATATCCCGCGCCCAGCCTCAGAATTGCCGCTGAAACACAGACAATAGCTGCTCGCACAACGCTTAACCGACTGCATACGATAACGAGAAGGCAGGTCAGGACCGCCGTAATAAGCGCGTCGGCTATAACCGGGAACTGTTCGAGCTTTTTCCCTTCGAGAAGCGCCTGGATAACATTAGCGTGAATTTCAACACCATACATCTGACTTCCCTTATCGACAGGCACATAGTAAGCGTCCATCATTCCCGCAGCGTATGCGCCGACAAGAACGATTGAATCGGCGAATACCTCGCGCGGAACTGTTCCCTCAAGAACATCTATAAGCGGGATAATTTCGTAGCCCGAAATGCCCGCACTATACCTGAACGGAAATATCGAACCGTCATATTCCGGCGCTTTTTTCGTGAATTTTTCATAGACAGCCGCGCTGAAACCCGGCACTTTTCTTCCGTTTTCGTCGTAGCTTAAAAAAGAGCTTCGGATAACTCCGTCGTTGTTGTCCATAAGCGCGTTTGCGAACCCAAGCGTTACAGCGCTGCGAAGTGCGGGATACGGTTCGATCTTATCCTGAACATAAAGCATATCTACCGAAAGCTCACCGTTAAGGTCGGTAACAAGCTCCTTTGAAAAAACATAGCTGAACGCACAAACAATATTCCCGGCATCCTCACACGCCTTCGCGAAACGAAGGCTCCCCTCGTCGTTTCCGTCGCCTGTAAAAAGCACGTCGAAGCCGATTACGGCAGGCTTTGTCCCTGAATCTGAACAAAGCGTTTCAACAAGCTCGGCGTAAATACTTCTGTTCCAGTCCGAAAAATCGCCGAGCGCGCTCATGCTCCTGTCGTCAATGCTTATAATGCGGATACGGCTGTCGGCGCTTCCTGCGTGGTGATAGAGGATATCCTCCGCGTTCTTGTCGATTGTCGAGGTTATATCCGAAAGCGTAAAGAGAAAAGCGCATAGCCCCGCCACAATAACAGCTGTTATTTTTCTGAAAATTGGATTTTTTAAGATTTTCATAATAATCACCGTTTTTTCGGCACATTTTTGTCGCACTCTTTTGGTACAGTAAAGCTTTAGTAAGTAGAAAATGCTTCTTTTACGCAAAAAAATGAACAAAAACTACCGTATATACATAAATTTAATACACAGTTTATTATAACATATTTAAAAATAAATTACAAAATGTATACAATAAATTGTATAGGATATTTTAATATTGAGTTGAACTATTCTCTTATTGGTATTCGCATCAAAAAGC
>CAZAXM010000080.1:0-4159 GCA_964489095.1 uncultured Ruminiclostridium sp.
CCTTTTATTATATTTTAGTGTGAGGATTGTGTCAAGTTTTATTATACTACATCAATAATCGCCATGTAATCTCCCCCGAAAAATCCCCAAATAATTTGTCAAAACGGTTTTTAAGACTAAAACAGCAAAGATGAAAAAACGTGTGTAAATGGCTCTGCAACGGATTTTGGCGATGATTTGTCGGTTGGGGCTGAACGGGAATAAACGGGGAAATTCAATCTCTCCGTCTCCGCCAGCAGCGTTCAGACGCAAAAAATTCGCTTCAAGTGTTCTGCTTGGAGCGAATTTTTTTCCGGAATTGATAAAGCTTTTTAAAGTCAAACCGCAAAATATCATCTAAAAAACAGGGTTCTGCGAATTTACACAGCAACCCTTTCAGTTTGTAACTTTTCAATTATTCATTATACCAGCAGATCCGCAAATTTTCCGCGTATTGACTTTACTAAAAGCGTCGGAGAAAGGCAAATCTGTGTTCCTATCCTCCCGCCGCTTATAAAAAATTCAGGAAGATTTTCAGCAGAGTTATGGATTACCGTCGGAAACTGTTTTTTCATTCCGATAGGCGTACATCCTCCACGCACATACCCTGTCACAGCGTTAATATCCTTAACGTGAAGCAGTTCAACCGATTTTTCGCCGACGCTTTTCGCCGCCTTTTTCAAGTCAAGCTCCTCTGCAACAGGAAGCAAGAAGCAATAATAACCGCCGCTTTTCCCGTGCGCAACAAGGGTTTTGAATGTCAGAGCAGGATCCTGTCCCATTTTTTCAGCGACAGTTATCCCGTCGATAAACTCCTCACACTCGTAAACGCCTATCGTGTACGGTATTTTTTCGCGGTCAAGAAACCGCATTGCATTTGTTTTAAGTTCTTTCGCCATTTTTTCACCCGTTTTTCTGTGTAATTCTTTCCGCTTCGTCAATCCAGCTGTAATAACATGTCATATCTCTTGGGACACTGTCCGAATCGACGCGCAATGTGCTGAAAAGGACGCAGGATGAACGCTGATACATCGGAATTTCAACCGCATACCTGTCATAAAGGAGATAATAAAAATTTCCGTAAATCTCAGAAATTTCATCAGAACCCGGATTATCCGCCGCAACAGCAGCCTCATAAAACTTCTTATCCGTAATTCCGTAATAATTATCCTCGCCATAAACCGCAGAAAAACGTGGATTTACACCGGTTTCCCACACAGAAACCCATATCTCCTGTGTTCCGCTGTTCAGCAAATTCCAGAGCTGAGCCGCATCTGCAACATCGCTTATCACAAGCGTTATTCCAATTTCGTTCAAGAACTGCGACGCTGATTCAAGCGCATAGTAAGAAGGATGCTCGCCCTTCCCTTCCGCTGCAATCGTAGCATGGAAGGTTGTAGTTCCATTTTCAGGCGCTGACATTACACGCTCATTTTCAACCGTATAACCCGCTGCCTCAAAATATCCAAGACAAGCTTTTTTCGCCGCAGCGCGCCGCACCTGCGCGGTCATGCCGTCTGTGTACAGCGATTCGCCGACAGCATTCATTGAATACGGCACATATCCCTCATCAACAAAAGCACTGACTGACGCCGGGTAATCAACAGCTATACCTATATCTCCGTAATAATTTCTTATTGAATCGTCACGGAAAAGGTAAATTGCCGTTGAGAGCGCCTTACGTAATGCAACGCTTTCCTCCGAACAGGGGTCTCCGCCGATATTCACGGTTTTTGAATTTATTCCGATAAAGCCGTAGCCGTCGCTGTTTATCGTAGAAGCACAAAGTTTTTCAATAGCGTCATTCGCCTGTTCAATTTCTTCCGAAACCTGTGAAGAAGCCTCCGGATAGCTTATATCAGCTTTTCCGTCGGATACAGCCGAAACAGCTGAATCCGAAGATGTCTGCGATATTTCAATCTTCTTCGTTTTAGCGGCGCCTTTATAATAATACTCGTTCGCGGTCAGATACACCACGCCATTTTCGCTTTTGTCGAATACATACGCACCCGCGCCGAAAGGCTTGTCCGCCTTTTCAGTTATAAGTTCAAGTGCTTTTCCCTTTTCAAAACCAAATTTACCAGCCGAATAACTGTATTCCTGTTCATTTCCGTAATAATGGAGCGGCGCAACAATAACACCGTTAAGTGCCGAAAGAACACCCGCCCCTTTTCCGGACGCAACTATATCGACTGTAAAATCACCTTTTCGGATTATTCCCGAAACTCTGTTTACGCTTTCAAAAGCTTCCGCCTGTTCGGAAAGATATTCGATAGCACAAAATTCCGCTTCCGCTTTAAAATAAGTTGAATCACCCTCGTACATACTTCCGAGAAGCTCATAGTTTCCACCGTACATATCCGCAAGATCGGAAAGAACCTGTTCCTCGCTGGCTGCCGAAGAATCGTACTCGCTGTTCACAGAGTAAAAAAACGCCATCAGATCCTTGGCGTTCGGATAAGCCTCGGTATAAACTGAGTAGCTTTTATCGCCGTAAAGTGATTTTACCCACTCAAACTCACGCTTTAGCATTGGTACTACAAGCTCCTCGCGTATCTTTGCACACACCTCTTCCGTTTTTAGTGCGTCGGAAATATCCTCGGAAGTAAGTGTATCTGCAATCGCGCTGTTAAGGCGATAATTTACCGCGCCTTTTATATCAACATCCTGAAGATCGCTTTTTTTTGACATAGATGGGTCAAGCAGCATATAAAGTGTAAAAATCAGATCGTCTGCGTCGAGCGTTTCTCCATCGCTGAATTTCACATCTTTGCGAAGCGTTATCGAAAAAACAGTTTCATCATATTCTTCGTTATAACTTTCCGATATATCCGCGATACCCGTATAAGAATAAGCTACGCCGTTATAATACCGCCGTTCGCCCTCTATTCCCTTTTTTACAACATTTCCGCTTCTGTCAAGTCCTATCAGATGTACGCCCGTAAGGTCGTTGATGAGTGCGTCAAACTCTCCTTCCTCGCTGAATGGACTGTATGTATAGCTATAACTATTAGCGGCAATTTTAAGAGCACGTTCCTCCTGTGGCGGCTGAACGTCCTCCTCATTTGCAAGCGCCTCCGCATGAAGGGTCGCCGCTTCTGTTGTAACAGCCTCCGTTTCGGTAGATTCGGAAGTAATATCATTGGATTTAGCAGACTGTCCGCAGCCGGAACAAAGCAAGGCAAGTGTTATAAAAAAAGCAAGCGGCTTACTATATTTAAATCTCAAATTAAATCTCTCCTTTTTGGATTTTACCATAGTATTATATACCATTTATGCCCAAATGTCAAATACAATAAGTCGCTTATAAACTTTTTCCGGTTTTTGACACTATATTATCACCTTTTCAGGCACATTACGTCAGCAAACCCGATTTATCGGGTTTCCAGCGATAAATGCAGAGAGATTCTTCTCCACAATTTCAACCAGTCTTGTCCGCGTTTCAAGTCCCGCCCAGGCGATATGCGGTGTAATTATACAGTTTTTCGCACCGATAAGCGGACAATTTTCCGACATAGGCTCGCTTTCAAGAACGTCAATCCCCGCACCCATAAGTCTGCCGCTCTCAAGAGCTTCTCTAAGAGCGTTTTCATCGATAATCGGTCCGCGGGCGGTGTTAATAAAAACGGCGCCGTTCTTCATTTTGGAAAAAGCATCGCTGTTCATCATACCGCGGGAATGTTCATTAAGAGGACAATGCAGCGAAACAATGTCGCTTTCTCGAAGAAGTGTATCAAAATCGACAAAAGCGACGCTTTCATCGTCACGAACCGTACGTGTATAAACAAGTACGCGCATACCGAACGTGATAGCGATTTTTGCTACCGTTTTTCCAATTGCACCGAAGCCGACAATCCCAATTGTTTTCCCGTTAAGACAGCCTATCGGGTACGGGAAATATGAAAAGGTCGGACTTTTAATCCAATCGCCGCGTGCTACGGACGCGCTATAATCCGAAACGCGGCTATAAAATGCAAGAATATAGGAAAATGTCAGCTGTGCCACGCTTTCGGTCGAATAATTCGGCACATTTGACACGACAATTCCGCGTTCTGTTGCGCATTCAATATCAACATTATTCCAGCCCGTTGCAAAAAGACCGATATACCTTAGCTTTTCTGCTTTTTCTAGAGCTTGTTGACACTATTTTGACCACATGAAAATACAAGCGATCTGAACA
>CAZAXM010000081.1:0-3845 GCA_964489095.1 uncultured Ruminiclostridium sp.
CAAATTTATATTTTTAACTTAAAATATAAGTAATAAATTATTTTCTGCGGTTTATCCCGCAGCTTTCGGGGGCAATATGATAAAAAAATCTGTCACAATGAGCGATATAGCCGCTGAGCTTGGCGTCAGCACCGTTACTGTATCAAAAGCACTTGGCGATAAAGACGGGGTCGGAGATGAGCTTCGCGAGCGTATAAAACAAAAGGCAAACGAGATGGGGTATCGCTTCAACAGCAGCTCAAAAGCCGTTAAGGACAACCTTACATATAGTATAAGCGTTGTTGTCGCAAAGCATTTTATCCACGACGCAAGCGCTTTTTATTGGGTCGTATACCGTTATATCGTAGAGCTGCTCCAAAAGCAGAGTTACTACGGAATACTCGAGGTTATTTCGGACGCTGATGAACAGAACTGCGAGATGCCAAACTCGATTATTGACAAAAAAGTTGACGGCGTTATAATTCTCGGTCAGTTCAGCGAAAGCTATGTAAATACGCTTCTTCAAACAAATGTTCCGACAGTTTTCCTTGATTTTTACAGCGGCAAGAACGATGTCGAAACAGTGCTTGCCGACAACTTTTTCGGTGCGTATACTCTTACCAATTACCTGATCAACAACGGTCACCGTAAAATCGGTTTTGTCGGTACAATCGGCTCGACATCAAGCATTCAGGATCGCTACCTCGGATATTATAAATCGCATATCGAAAATAAAATCCACGTCAACCCGAACTGGATAATCGACGACAGAAGTGCGGACGGGCTTTCGTATCCCGAATTTTCCCTCCCCACGGAAATGCCGACCGCTTTTGTGTGCAACTGTGACGAAACAGCGTATTCGCTTATAAATCAGCTTAAAGCCAAAGGCTATTCTGTACCCGGAGATATTTCAATTGTCGGCTATGACAATCACATATATTCGACAATTTCCAACCCGAGAATTACGACAATTGACGTAAACAGCTACCGTATGTCGCACGAGGCGGTTGAAATTATAATCCGCAAGATCCGCGACAATAATTACAGATGCGGACGTGTTCTCGTAACGGGAAAGCTTGTAGAAAGGGACAGTGTAAAAAAGCTGCAATGATAAAAGTAACCGACACACACGCACATTATGATGTGAGCGATTTCGACAACGATCGCGACGAGCTTCTTACAAGGCTGTTCGCGGAATCGGTTGACAGCATAATCACGATGGGCTGCTCAATTGAAAGCAGCAGAGCCGCCGTCAGCCTTGCGGAAAAATATGACAGAATGTACGCTGCGGTAGGTGTTCACCCGGAGGACTGTGAAAGTGTTCCGACAGATTACCTTGAACAGATCGAACAGCTCGCCGCAAACGGAAAGGTAAGGGCAATCGGCGAAATCGGGCTTGACTACCACTACGAAGGCTTTGACCGGAGCAAGCAGATACGATGCTTTGAAGAACAGCTTGCGCTTGCAAAAAAGCTTGACTTGCCCGTTGTTATTCACTCGCGCGACGCCGTAAAGGACACGCTCGATATACTAAGCAAAGCCCGCCCGCGCGGAGTTGTGCATTGTTTTTCAGGGAGTGCGGAAACTGCGCGGGAGCTTCTTAAAATGGGGCTTATGATCAGCTTCACGGGTGTTCTGACATTCAAAAATGCAAGAAAAGCAGTCGAAGCCTGCGAGGTCATACCGCTTGACAGGATGATGCTTGAGACTGACTGTCCGTATATGTCGCCCGTGCCGCACCGCGGAGAACGCTGTGACAGCAGTATGGTGCGCTTTACAGCCGAAAAACTTGCACAAATAAAAGGAATTACGGTTGACGAAGCGATATTAGCCTGTAATAAAAATGCAGCGGTTTTTTTTGGTCTAAAGCCTTAAATCATAAACATATAAAGTTACTAAAAACATGAAAAACGAAAGGATTGATTATTTCCAAATGGATACTGACGCCCGAAAACAGAACAAGCTTGCAAGAGCGCTTCTCTCCCCTCTCATTTTACTTAACAGAGGCATAAGCGCGTTTCTTCGTAAAACTGTCGGAGAATGCTGCGGCGACAGCGTTACAGAGGACGATATTATGTCGATGATCGACGCAGGAAACGAGGACGGAACAATTGAAGACGAGTCCGCCGAAATGATAGGAAACATCTTTGAATTCAACGATCTGTGCGCGTCTGACGTTATGACGCATCGTGTGAACATCATCGCTGTGGATATTAACGAAACACTCGACAATCTTATTTACCTGGCTCTTGATAAAGGTTTTTCAAGACTTCCTGTTTTTGATGGTGATATTGACAAAATTGTCGGAATAATAATTGTAAAGGATTTGCTGTGCCTTGTCGGAGAAAAAAATCTCGAAAAATTCAAGCTCACGGACTTTATAAGGGAAAGCGTTTATATTCCCGAAAGTTGTCCTTGCAGCGACGCTTTTAAGCTGCTGACAAGCCAGAAAGCGGGTATGGCGGTGGTTGTTGACGAATACGGCGGAACAGCGGGAATCGTAACGCTTGAAGACCTGATAGAATCGGTTATGGGCAATATTCAGGACGAATACGACGATGAAGCGGCTATGATAAAGAAAATCGGTAAGGAGAAATTTGAGATCAACGGAGAAGCCGACCCTGACGAGGTTATGGAGCTTTTCGGACTTTCACTGCCCGATGAACATGACTACGACACCATTTCAGGTTTTATTACAAACCTGCTCGGATATCTTCCGGAGGACGTTACTAATCCCCCGCACGTTGATTATGAAAACGTTCGCTTTGTTGTTATTGAAGTTTGCGACAACTGCATTGAACGTCTGATTGCGTTTAAGAATTACGACAAAAATAGCAGCAATAATTAACATTGTTCAAAAAGCACTTGTACACTGTTCATATAAGTGTTCATATATCGGAGGCACAATGCGAGATACAATAATCACAATACTTAAAGGGCTATGGATTGGCTCTACTATGACAGTTCCGGGCGTAAGCGGCGGAACTATGGCAATCGCAGTCAACATCTACGACCGCCTTATTTCGTCGGTCAGCAATTTTTTCAGCGAGCCGAAAAAGAATATAATTTTCCTTATAAAATTCTGTCTTGGAGCGGGAACAGGATTTATTCTACTTTCCAAATTCATATCCTTTTTACTCAGCGACCCTGTTGCGAGTCTTCCGCTGCGCTTTTTCTTCCTTGGAGCTGTGGCGGGCGGTATTCCGCTTATTTTCCGAAAAACAAATGTCAAGCGCGTTTCTCCCGCTGTAATTCTATGCCCGCTTGCGGGAATTGCGTCGGTACTGTTAATCGGGTTGCTTCCTGCGGGGCTTTTCACTGCCTCCGATGGAATAGGCGGCTTCTTTCTCCAGCTGATCGCGGGCTTTATTATAGCCGTTGCGCTGGTTCTTCCGGGAATAAGCGCGTCGCATATGCTCTATATGCTCGGTATGTACGAAAGCATAATAGCAAGCATAAGCAATTTTGATATTCCCGCGCTGATCGCTCCCGGACTTGGACTTCTTATCGGAACATTTCTCACGGCGAAAGCGCTTGACAAGCTGCTCAGCAGCCATGTTCAAGGAACATATCTTGTAATTCTCGGATTTATGGCAGGTTCGATTCCCGAACTCTTCCCCGTTGAATGCTTCAGCGCACCGATCTATGTTCTGTTGCTTTGCATTCTTTGTGCTGTTGTCGGATTCTTCCTGTTAAAAAAGGTAATCGACTTTGCTGAAAAAAGTGAAATCAGCGAGTAATTAAAAAGCTGTTCGTAATTGGACAGCTTTTTTAGTTATATCACATATTTACGCGAGGAAAAATCGGAAAATTGTAAAATAAAATAGCCAAAAAGAAAGACTCATATTGAGAACTCTGGTATAATG
>CAZAXM010000082.1:0-3587 GCA_964489095.1 uncultured Ruminiclostridium sp.
CCGAGACCCTTACCTACGGGTGTTGCAGCCTTAAGAGCCTTTGCGTCGAACTGCGGGTGGAGAAGTGTGTCGAGGTTTCTGGGGTCGATCATAAGAACAGCTTCCTGTTCAGTCTTGTGTCCTTCGTCAACGAGGTCGCAAGCGATCTTGAGAGCAGCCTGAGCGGTTCTCTTACCGTTACGACACTGGAGCATATAGAGCTTCTTGTTTTCAACAGTGAACTCCATATCCTGCATATCATGGTAGTGGTTTTCGAGAATGTCACAAACCTTGATGAATTCAGCGTAAGCTTCGGGGAATTCCTTCTCCATCTGCGCGATCGGCATAGGAGTACGAACGCCTGCAACTACGTCTTCGCCCTGAGCGTTAATAAGGAACTCGCCCATGAGCTTCTTTTCGCCTGTTGCGGGGTCACGTGTGAACGCAACGCCTGTACCGGATTCGTCGTTAAGGTTACCGAATACCATCGGCATTACGTTTACAGCAGTACCCCAGCTGTACGGAATGTCGTTGTCGCGGCGGTATACGTTTGCACGCGGGTTGTCCCAAGAACGGAAAACTGCTTCGATAGCGAGCTTGAGCTGTTCAACAGGGTCAGACGGGAAGTCTGTGCCGAGCTGCTTCTTATATTCAGCCT
Source organism: uncultured Ruminiclostridium sp. (assembly GCA_964489095.1). Taxonomy (GTDB): domain Bacteria; phylum Bacillota; class Clostridia; order Oscillospirales; family Ruminococcaceae; genus Ruminiclostridium_E. The sequence goes on from CAZAXM010000082.1 coordinate 638, forward strand.
TGAACTGTTCAGCAAGCGTCTTAAGGTCAGCAGCAGTAAGATCAACGTCGTACTGAACGCCCTTTTCTTCCTTCATCTTGTCGATGAGCTGCTCAAAATACTTCTTTCCGACTTCCATAACTACGTCGGAGAACATCTGGATGAAACGTCTGTAAGAGTCGTAAACGAATCTTTCAAACTTAGGATCAGAGTTGCCTGCGATCATAGCGGCAACAACCTCGTCGTTAAGACCGAGGTTAAGAATGGTATCCATCATACCGGGCATGGACGCGCGAGCGCCTGAACGAACGGAAACGAGAAGCGGATTCTTGTGATCGCCGAACTTCTTGCCGTTGATCTCCTCCATCTTCTTAACGCCTTCCATAGCCTGAGCCATGATCTCGTCGTTAATTTTTCTGCCGTCCTCGTAGTACTGTGTGCAGGCTTCTGTTGTGATAGTGAAGCCCTGCGGAACGGGCAGACCGATGCTTGTCATCTCAGCAAGGTTAGCGCCCTTACCACCGAGGAGATTGCGCATGCTCATGTCGCCTTCGCTGAACATGTAGACCCACTTGTTTGCCATTGGTATTACCTCCAAAAAATATAATAGTTCCGCGGCTTGTCCCTATACAGCTCGTAATTGTGCGCAAATATAATACTCTGCGTAATTAAAAGCGAGGGTTTGCCACATAACAATTATATTATAGCAGATTTTTATAATAATTGCTAGTATTTTTTGAAATTTTTTTCAAATTTTTTACGTTCTTTTTTTAAAACAGCCTTCTGCGGCTGTTTTATGTCACTTTCTGCGGCTTCGGCTAACGACCTTTCGCGTGAGATTGTCAAAAATAAACAAAATCAGCCGAAAGTATTCGTATAATCTTATGAAAAAACAGGATTTTCTTTAAAGAAAAAAAAGTGTATAATATAATGTAACGCAAAAATCAAATGTTTTATAGAAAGCAGTGTAGAAAAGGTATGAAGAGAGAAGATTTACGAAATATCGCGATAATCGCGCACGTAGACCATGGTAAGACAACGCTTGTTGACGAAATGCTCAAGCAGGGCGGCGTTTATCGTGAAAATCAGACGGTTGTAGACCGCGTTATGGATAACAACGACCTTGAACGCGAGCGCGGAATCACAATTCTTGCGAAAAATACCGCAGTAATGTACAAGGACGTAAAGATCAATATTGTAGACACTCCCGGCCACGCCGACTTTTCGGGCGAGGTTGAGCGTATATTAAAAATGGTAAACGGCGTTCTGCTGCTGGTTGACAGCTTCGAGGGAACAATGCCGCAGACGCGTTTTGTGCTTCAGAAAGCTCTTGAGCTTGGACATAAAATCATAGTTGTCGTAAATAAGACCGACCGTCCCGACGCACGTTCGGCTGAAGTCGTTGACGAGGTCCTTGAACTTCTGCTCGACCTCGACGCGAATGATGAACAGCTCGAAAGCCCCGTTGTATTCTGTTCGGGACGAAACGGAACAGCCTCGCTCTCTCCCGATGAACCCGGCGAGAATTTTATCCCGCTGTTTGAAAAAATCCTTGAACATATTCCCGCTCCTGAAGGTGATGAAACAGGCGATTTACAGGTTCTCGTTTCATCTATCGACTACAACGAGTATGTCGGAAGAATCGCGATCGGACGCGTTGAGCGCGGTTCTATCAAGCAGAATCAGGACGTAATGGTATGCGATTATCACGGCAGCATTACCCCGTTCCGTTCCAGAATTGTCAGCCTTTATCAGTTCGACGGACTCGACAAGGCTCCCGTTCAGGAAGCGACAGTCGGCGATATTGTTTGCTTTTCGGGAATCGAAGGCGTAACGATCGGACAGACCATCTGTTCCGTGAACAATGTCGAACCGCTCCCGTTTGTAAAAATAAGTGAGCCCACAGTTGAAATGACTTTCGCAGTAAATAACAGTCCTTTCGCAGGACGCGAGGGCAAGTTTGTTACATCGCGGCAGATACGCGAACGCCTTGAACGCGAGCTGTTAAAGGACGTTTCTCTCCGCGTTAAGGAAAGCGACGTTCAGGACGCATACGACGTTGCGGGACGAGGCGAAATGCACCTTTCCATTCTTATCGAAACAATGCGCCGCGAAGGTTACGAGCTTTCGGTAAGCACACCGCGCGTTCTTTTCAAGGAAATCGATGGCGTAAAGTGTGAGCCTATGGAGAAGCTCGTCATTGACGTTCCCGAAAACTGCGTCGGAGCAGTTATGGAAAAAATGGGAGTCCGCAAGGCGGAGCTTCAGCAGATGCACCCCGTCGGAAATCGCACGCGCCTTGAATTCAAGATCCCGTCGCGCGGACTTTTCGGTTATCGAAGCGAATTTCTTACCGACACCAAGGGCGAGGGCGTTCTGAACACGATTTTCATCGGCTATGAGCCGTTCATGGGCGATATTCCGATTCGTACTACGGGTTCGCTTGTCGCTTTTGAAACAGGCACGGCCAGCGCATACGGCTTGTGGAATGTTCAGGAGCGCGGCGCTCTGTTCATTGACGCGGGCGTTGACGTTTACGAGGGAATGATCGTAGGCGTTTCGCCGAAGCAGGGCGATATCAATGTAAATGTGTGCAAGAAAAAGCACCTTACCAACACGCGTGCGAGCGGCAGCGACGAGGCGCTTCGCCTTGTTCCTCCGCGTCACATGAGCCTTGAGGAGAGCCTTGAATTTATCTCCGATGATGAGCTTGTAGAGGTTACGCCGAAAAATATCCGCCTTAGAAAACGTATCCTTGACAACGAAACACGTGCCAAGGAAGAGGCTAAGCGTAAGAAGCAGTAAACCAAAACAGAAAGAAAACAAAGTAAATATGTAACCCTTCCAAGCCCTTGACAGCTCTTGTCAAGGGCTTTTTCTACATTCTACGCGCTCATATCCCGCTCACATTCTGCGGCAAAAATCCACAAAAAGCCACTAAAATAATCGCATTGATATATCAACTTTTAAC
>CAZAXM010000083.1:0-2757 GCA_964489095.1 uncultured Ruminiclostridium sp.
GGCTTTGCGGGGATCGGAAATCGGAGCGAATGTCGAAAAAGGGGGAAAGGTTTTTTTAAATCGGGAACGTATGTTCTAAAAATGAAAGAAGCCGCGCCGCAAAGGCAGAAAAAATGTAAAAAATTAAAAATCTTTTTAAAAACCCCTTGCTTTTTTTTGAAATATATGATAATATAACATTATACAAAACGAAAACGATTACATTTCCGTTTTTTCGGAATAAAAAAGGAAAGGCACGGTAAGGCAATATGAAATTTGCAGACGGACTCTGGCTTAACAAGCCCGGCTACGGCGTAAACTACGCAACTCAGATTTACGAGGTTACCGCAGACGAAAACTCGGTAAACGTCCTCGCGACAAACCAGTGGATAGGCAACCGAGGAATGACGCTCGGCGGTCCTGTTCTCGAAATCTCGTTCACATCCACCCTCGAAAACACTATCAAGGTTACTCTTGAACACTTCAAGGGACGCGTTAAAAAAGCGCCCTCCTTCACGCTCTACGAGGACAGCACATTTAAGCCCGCTATCACTGAAAATGAAAATGACTTCACACTCGTTTCTGGTAAAACGCGCGTTGTTATCCCGAAATCAGGTGCCTGGGACATAAAGTACTATTATGATGACAAGCTCCTAACAAAACAGGGCTGGCGCACCACCTCCTACATAACCGAGGAACAGTGGAAAACAAACGAGCGTATGACAAATGACGCTATGAAGCCGTTTTTTGCACATGATGAAACTGCCGACGGCGGTGTAATGCGCGAAATGATGAACATCGGCGTTGGCGAAAACATCTACGGCTTCGGCGAAAAATTCTCCACCTTTGTTAAAAACGGTCAGACCGTTGAATGCTGGAACAACGACGGCGGAACATCATCCGAACAGAGCTACAAGTCCATTCCTTTCTACGTTTCCTCAAACAACTACGGACTTTTCGTGAACCACCCCGAAAAGGTTACCTTTGAGGTCGCAAGCGAAACTGTATCAAAGGTTGCATTCTCCGTTCAGGGCGAACGCCTCCAGTACTTCGTAATCGGCGGCAGCAATATCGCCGATGTAATCTCTACATATACAACACTCACAGGTAAACCCGCGCTTACCCCTGCGTACACCTTCGGTCTCTGGCTCACCACCTCGTTTACCACAAACTATGACGAGGCCACTGTTACAAGCTTCATTGACGGTATGGCTGAGCGTGATATTCCGCTTGAGGTATTCCACTTTGACTGCTTCTGGATGAAAGAATTTAACTGGTGCGACCTCACTTGGGACAAGAGAATGTTCCCTGACCCGAAGGCTATGCTTGACAGACTTAAGGCTAAGGGTCTTGAAATCTGCGTTTGGATCAACTCCTACATCGCTCAGCGTTCATCGCTTTTTGATGAGGGCGTTGAAAACGGATATTTCCTTAAAACAACCGACGGCTCGGTATGGCAGGGCGATATGTGGCAGCCGGGAATGGCTATCGTTGACTTTACGAATCCTGCTGCCTGCGAATGGTACAAGAGCAAGCTCCGTGTACTCTGTGAAATGGGTGTAAACGCATTCAAAACCGACTTCGGCGAGAGAATCCCCACAAAGGACATCGTTTACTACGATGGAAGCGACCCGTACAAGATGCACAATTATTATACCTACCTCTACAACAAGACTGTTTTCGAGGTGCTTGAAGAATATTACGGAAAGGATAAGGCGTGCCTTTTCGCACGTTCTGCAACAGTCGGCGGTCAGCAGTTCCCCGTACACTGGGGCGGCGACTGCTTCTCCAACTACGAGTCCATGTGGGAAACAGTACGCGGCGGACTTTCGCTCTGCTTATCAGGTTTCGGCTATTTCAGCCATGACATTTCGGGCTTTGAAGCGCAGGGTACACCCGACCTTTACAAGCGCTGGTCTGCGTTCGGACTTATGTCATCTCATTCAAGACTTCACGGAAACAGCTCCTACCGCGTTCCGTGGAACTTTGACGAGGAATCCAGCGATGTTCTTCGCCATTGGACAAAGCTTAAGGGTCGTCTTATGCCTTACCTTTTTGCAAATGCAATCAAGACTCATAACACAGGTATCCCAATGATGCGCGCAATGGTTATGGAATACGGTTTCGACCCCGCAACACTCCCGCTCGACAGGCAGTATATGCTCGGCGATAACCTGCTTGTTGCACCTGTATTCAATGAAGAAGGTACAAGTTCATTCTATCTCCCTGCGATTTCTGGCGAATGGACCGATGTCCAGACGGGCGAAACACTTAAGGGCGGCAGCTGGTATGAAAAGAAGTACGACTACTACGGAATGCCGCTTTATGCTAAGCCTAATTCGATTATCGCTTTCGGTGATTTCAAACGAAGCTTCACTTATGACTACGCCGAAAACGCGAAGCTTGTCGTTTACGGGCTTGAAGACGGAAAGACTGCTGAATGCAAGATTTACGACAGCGAGGCTAAGCTTCTTCTTACTGTTACCGCGACAAGAAGCGGTGACGTAATTAAGGTCACAAGCGACGGTTCAGCTAAGAACTTCACGCTTGAAAGCGCACAGGGTCTTAAAATCGAAATGTAATATTAAAAACGAGGTTTCCTTAACCAGGAAGCCTCGTTTTTTGCAGCAGCTGAAAAACTTTTCCCCCTTTTTCGACATCCGCTCCGATTTCCGATCCCCGCAAAGCCTGTAATAATGCGGGGTTCCGGGGTCGGAAAATTTTGAACTGCTCCCCTTTTGTTAGACAATGTGGTATAATATAAATATACCGAAATTG
>CAZAXM010000084.1:0-2649 GCA_964489095.1 uncultured Ruminiclostridium sp.
TAGACTTATCATTTTTTGTTTGATGTTTCCTGACATATTTACCTCCATTTTGTGTAATCATAATTTGTTATATAGCAACAAACATCCGATTATTTGTGAACATTTTACCATATTCTCCATAAGATGTCAATGGAGTTCGCGTGATAAGCAATTTATAAAGTAAAATTTTGTCGATTTAGATATATGGGCTGATATAAAATTGGATAATTTGATAGCATTGGTTTTATGCACAAAACTGACAAAAAAATTCTCCCCGATTTGCTCATAAGTTACAAATCGGGGAGACAGTTATTTTGCGGTTGTCTTTTTCGCAGCAGATTTAGCAGTTTTTTTAGCCTTTTCGCCGTGAATAAGCTCAGGCTTTTCTGTTCCGTTTACACAACCTGCGGTTATTACAACCTTAATAAGCTTTGAATCGCTCGGAGCGTCAAACATTGTATCGTTAAGTATTCCTTCGAGTATTGTACGAAGTCCACGTGCGCCGGTTTTACGCTCGATTGACTTTTTAGCAATCTCGCGGAGAGCGTCTGTTTCGATCTCAAGCTCAATACCGTCGAGACTGAACAGATAACTATACTGTTTAACAATCGCATTTTTAGGCTCAACGAGAATTTTTATAAGCGCGTCCTCGTCAAGCTCATCGAGGACTGCGACAACAGGAAGTCGTCCGACAAGTTCGGGGATAATACCGTATTTTACGAGGTCGTCGGGTTCGACAGAATGGAAAGCCTTAGTAAGTGACATATCCTTTTTATTGCCGATCTCGGCACCAAAACCGAGGGTTGACGACTTAAGACGCGCGGAAATCTTCTTATCAAGTCCATCAAACGCACCGCCGCAAATGAACAAAATATTCTTCGTATTTATCTGGATAAATTCCTGATTCGGGTGTTTTCTTCCGCCCTGTGGAGGGACATTTGAAATTGTACCCTCGACAATTTTTAAAAGGGACTGCTGAACGCCCTCGCCGCTTACGTCACGTGTTATAGAAGTATTTTCGGAACGGCGGGTAATTTTATCAATCTCGTCGATATAAATGATACCGTGTTCAGCCGCCTCAATGTCGTAATCAGCAGCCTGAATAAGGCGCAGGAGGACATTTTCAACGTCCTCACCGACATATCCCGCTTCGGTAAGGGTTGTTGCGTCCGCAATAGCGAACGGAACGTGAAGAACGCGTGCGAGAGTCTGAGCCAGCATTGTCTTACCGACGCCGGTAGGTCCGAGAAGAAGAACATTACTCTTCTGAAGCTCGATATCACTGTTTTTATCATCATTTGTGAGAATGCGCTTGTAATGGTTATAAACCGCAACGCAGATCGTCTTTTTTGCTTCTTCCTGTCCGATAATATACTGGTCGAGAACCGCTTTAATATCTGACGGCTTTACAAGCTCGGATTTTGCGGCGATTTCGGGTTCAGAATCCTGTTTGGAAGCGGACGGACGCTGGCGCTTAGTCTGTTCGATAATATCGCCCTCGTCAACAAGCATACGATAAGACGTTACTACGCATTCATTACAGATAGTCGCATTATTCGAGTAAATAATTCTCGCAACTTTATCTTCCGGTTTTCCGCAAAAGCTGCATCTTAACATACTAAAATCCTCTCTTATCTTTTGTCAAGAACCTTATCAATAAGCCCATATTCAAGAGCCTCTTCGGCTGTCATAAAGTTATCGCGCTCGGTATCGCGGCAAATTGTTTCGTAATCCTTACCTGTATTTTCGCTAAGGATACGGTTAAGGTTATCCTTTGTGCGCTGGAGGTACTTTGAACGGATCTGGATATCGGTAACCTGTCCCGAAATTCCGCCGCCTGCGATAAGCGGCTGGTGGATCATAATTTCGGTATTCGGGAGCGCAAGACGCTTACCTTTTGTACCGGAAGAAAGGAGAAACGCGCCCATTGACGCTGCCATACCCATACAAATCGTGGAAACGTCGCACTTTATATAATTCATCGTATCATAAATCGCCATACCGTCTGTTACGGAACCGCCGGGGCTGTTGATATAAAGACAGATATCCTTTTCGGGATCCTGACCCTCCAGGAAGAGGAGCTGAGCGACAACAAGACCTGCCGTAACGGAATTAACTTCCTCGTTAAGCATAATTATGCGGTCGTTGAGCAGGCGGGAGTAAATATCATAGGCACGCTCGCCGCGTCCTGTCTGTTCAATGACGGTCGGCACAAGGCTCATATTGTAATTCATAAAATTCATTCCTTTCTTTTCTCGACAAAAGCCGCGTTTTACGCAGATACAAATATTTCAGAGCTTCCGTTTCAGAAGCTCTGAAATTTCATTACTTATGATTACGCTTCAACTTCAGTAATTTCAGCGTTTGCCTTTACGAAGTCGAACGCCTTCTGGATTCTGAGGTCAATCTTAAGGCTGTCTGCGGGAACAACAGACTTAACCTTTTCAACATCCATCTTATGTTCCTCAGCAAGCTCCTTGTAGTGCTGTTCAAGTTCTTCCTCGGTAGCTTCGATATTTTCAATTTCAGCAATCTTTTCGAGTGCAAGTCTGAGCTTAACCTGAACCTCAGCGGGCTTTCTGAAGCTCTCCTTGAACTGTTCGATTGTCATACCTGTATACTTTAAATAGGTATCGAGGTTAATACCCATATATCTGTTGCGGTATTCCC
>CAZAXM010000085.1:0-2509 GCA_964489095.1 uncultured Ruminiclostridium sp.
CTACTGAATGGCAAATGGAACCCGCCGCCTAAGAGGCGGGGGACATCTTGCCTAATTTATAAATGTATTTCAGGAGGAAAAATTATGCCGGAAACAGTCATTATTATCATTTGCGTTGCGGTAATTGTGATTTTCGCACTTATCGCAGGGATTCTCTCACGTTACAGGAAATGTCCTTCGGACAAGATTCTCGTTATCTACGGTAAGGTCGGAAACGACAAGAGCGGTCAGGCAAGAAGCGCACGCTGTATCCACGGCGGCGCGGCATTCATCGTGCCGATTATCCAGTCGTTCCAGTATATGGACTTAACGCCCATATCCATTAACGTAGACCTGCGCAACGCGCTTTCCAAGCAGAACATTCGTGTTGACGTTCCTTCAAGCTTTACGGTAGGTATTTCTACCGAGCCGGGAGTTATGCAGAACGCGGCTGAACGCCTGCTCGGACTTCGCCTCCAGCAGATCCAGGAGCTTGCAAAGGACATTATTTTCGGTCAGCTTCGTCTTGTTATTGCAACAATGGACATCGAAGAAATCAACACCGACCGTGATAAATTCCTTATCGCCGTTTCAAACAACGTAGAAATCGAGCTTAGAAAAATCGGTCTGCGCCTTATCAACGTAAACGTAACCGATATCCGCGACGAGTCCGGATATATCGAGGCACTCGGTAAGGAAGCTGCCGCTAAGGCTATCAACGACGCGAAGAAGTCGGTAGCTGAAAAGGACCGTGACGGTGCGATCGGCGAAGCAAACGCAAAGCGCGACCAGCGTGTACAGGTTGCTGCGGCTAACGCGAGCGCAATCGAAGGTGAAAACGCTGCTAAGGTTGAGGTTGCGCAGTCCGAAGCAAACAGACGCTTCCGTGAAGCGGAAGCTGACGCAAAGGCTGCAAACGACGCTAAAATCGCGGTTGCTCAGACGGGCAGAGATGGTGAAATCGGTCAGGCTAACGCGCTCCGTGAACAGCGTATTCAGGTCGCTGCGGCTAACGCGGCAGCGGTAGAGGGTGAAAACGAAGCCCGCGTTGCAATTGCACAGTCCGACGCAAGCAGACGTGAAAAGGAAGCGGAAGCGTTAAAACTCGCGACCGCTGCGGAAGCTGTTCAGTCCGCAAAGGCTAAGGAAGAAGCTTACGCCGCTCAGAAGCTCGCCGAAAACGAGCGTGCCGCGCTCGAAATGGCAACCCAGAAGGCTGACGTAATCGTTAAGGCGCAGATCGCCAAAGAGCAGGCTGAAATCGCGGCTGAAGCGGAGGCTGAGGTCGTTCGCCGCAAGGCTAAGGGTGAAGCGGACGCTATCTTCGCAAAGCTCGAAGCGCAGGCGAACGGTGCTAAGGAAATTCTCGAAAAGCAGGCGGAAGGTATGCTCGCTCTCGTCAACTCCGCAGGCTCGGCAGACGACGCGGTTAAGCTGATGATCGCCGACAAGATGGAAGAACTGATGAAAATTCAGGTTGACGCTATCAAGAACATCAAAATCGACAAGATTACCGTTTGGGACAGCGGTTCGGGCAAGGACGGAAAGAACTCCACCGCCGATTTTATCAGCGGCTTGATGAAGTCCGTGCCGCCGATGAACGAGCTGTTCAAGCAGGCGGGTATGGATCTCCCGAAGTTCCTCGGAACTGAGCTTGGCGAAACACCCGCAGCCGAAACAACCGTACAGGACGAAACGACGGTTTAAAATCAGAACAACGAATCCGCCGCAGCGGTTTTCTGCGGCGGAATTTGTATTTTCTCAACGGAGGACTGCCAAAATGATAACCGACAAAAAGCTGATAAATATGTATGAGCAATGCCGCAAACACAAGCGCGAGCTTGATAAAAGGCGATACCTGCTCCGCGCCGTTATGTTTATGCCGCCCGCGCTTGCCTCTATTCTGATTTTTCTTTTATACTGCGCGTCGCTTCTCGCGGGAGCCGCCATAATGCTCGGCGGCGGGATCCAGACCGGAAGCGGAATCAGCCCGTTTTTATTTCTTCATGCACTTGCGGTAGGCATTTTCGCTGCGGGGGAGGTAGTTCTTGAGGAGGAGCGGTTTATCTCTGTTTCACACATTTTCTATGCCGCCGCAGCCGTAGTTTCGCTGATTTTCGGCTTTCTGTCCACCCCGCTGTTCTTCATTTTCTGCGCCTACGACATTCTTTTGTGCCTGCTCAACATTCTTTTCAAGCGCCTGCGCGAGGAAAACGAAATGCTGAAAACGCTTGACGGCTACCCGCATTTCGACATCTCGCTCATGGCGGATAACGACGTTGACGGGAAAACTGTCCCGCGGAAATCAGAACAGGAGATTGAAGCAATGACCGACGACGAGCGGCTTATGTACGAGCGGGACCGGAATATATGAACGGCAAAGCTGATGTGTCTATTGATTTATCAAATCGAAAATATTACAGAAATCGAGCCGAAATTCTCAGAAACGATTTTTGTTCAATAAGGGGCTTGCCCCGTCATTTAACGTGGCAAGGGTTGGCTTTCCCAACCTGCCATTCAGTAGGGGATT
>CAZAXM010000086.1:0-2390 GCA_964489095.1 uncultured Ruminiclostridium sp.
AATTACAATAGGTATACAATAAATTGTATAGGAGATTTTAATATGGAGTTGAACTATTCTCTTATTGGTATTCGCATCAAAAAGCTTCGTAAATCACAAAAAATAACACAGGACAAGCTGTCTGAGCTCGCCGGAATATCACCCCAGCATCTTTCGCAAATCGAAAGTGCAAAAACGAAGCTCTCCCTTCCGGTGCTTGTCAGAATATGCAATGCGCTAGGCGTTACCGCCGACAGAATACTATGCGATGTGCTGACAGCGGAAACGAAAAACGAGGTCAACGCAGATATAGCGGAGGTTTTCAGCGATTGTACAGCTGACGAGATATATCTTATGCTTGCGGTCGCCGAAAGCGTTAAAAGAAGCCTGCGGCTGAAAAAGCTGAAGCTTAGCAGAGATTAAGACTTCGCCGCAAAAACGCCCCTCGCTTGACATTTCAGGCACAAGGGTGTAAAATAGTTTACATAGCCTTAGGGCGTCACAGCGTGATATGCCTTAACACAAATCATTAAAGGGGACTTTTTATGACAAACACCGAAATTCTCACCTATATCGACCATACCCGCCTTGCCGCAACATCAACGTGGGCGGAAATAAAGCGGCTCTGTGAACAGGCTCTCGAATTTAAAACCGCAAGCGTTTGTATACCGCCCTGTTACGTAAAACAGGTTAAGGAAAGCTTCCCTGCCCTTAATATCTGCACGGTTATCGGCTTCCCTCTCGGCTATATGACGACCCGCGCAAAAGCCTTTGAAGCGGCAGACGCGGCTGAAAACGGCGCAGACGAAATTGACATGGTCATAAATCTCTGCGAGGTTAAAAACGGCAATTTTTCGGCTGTAAGGGACGATATTGCGGCAGTTCGCGCAGCTGTTCCGAATAAGCTGTTAAAAGTAATAATCGAAACCTGTTACCTTACGGAGAACGAAAAAATCCGCCTTTGCGAAATCGTTACCGAAACAGGTGCAGATTACATAAAAACCTCGACCGGCTTCGGCTCGGCTGGCGCGGATAAAGCCGACATTTCTCTTTTTAAGGAACATATCGGCGGAAATGTTAAAATAAAAGCGGCGGGCGGAATCCGCACAAAAGAAGCTATGGAGGAGTTTATCGCGCTGGGCTGTTCCAGAATCGGCACAAGCGGCGCGGAAAAGCTCTGCGGAAAGGAGTAAGCTATGGCAAAGCGAGTTTTCCTTATCGTTCTGGACAGCGTTGGTATCGGCGAAGCCCCCGACGCGGCAGATTACGGCGATGTTGGCAGCAATACACTTAAAGCCTGCTTCAACACGGGCAGGCTTAATGTTCCGAATATGAAAAAACTCGGACTTTTCAATATTGACGGCAACGCTTACGGCGGGGCTGTCGAAAAGCCTCTTGCCGCATACGCGAGAATGAGGGAGCTGTCGCGCGGCAAGGATACGACTACCGGTCACTGGGAAATGATGGGGATTATTTCGGAAAAACCCTTCCCGACCTACCCGAACGGCTTTCCCGATGAGGTTATCCGCGAATTTGAACAGAAAACGGGGCGAAAAGTACTTTGTAACAAGCCCTATTCCGGTACCGCCGTTATCCGCGATTACGGCGAGGAGCATATAAAAACGGGCGCGCTTATTGTCTACACCTCGGCGGACAGCGTGTTTCAGATCGCCGCGCACGAAAGCGTTGTTCCGATAGAAGAGCTTTACCGTTACTGTGAAATCGCGCGTGAAATGCTGAAAGGCGAACACGCAGTCGGGCGTGTAATCGCACGTCCCTTTGAGGGTGAGCACCCGTTCACAAGAACGCCGCGCCGGCATGATTACTCTCTTACTCCGCCGACGGACACCACTATGGACATACTTAAATCGCGTGGGTACGACGTTATCGGAATCGGAAAAATCAACGACATTTTCGCCGGAAAGGGTCTTACCGATTACAACCGCGTTATAGGAAACGCCGCTGATATGGAAGAAACGACGCGCGTTCAGCAGACGGACTTCCACGGGCTTTGCTTCACAAATCTCGTGGATTTCGATATGCAGTTCGGTCATCGCAACGATGTTGACGGCTACACGAACGCGCTTAACGAGTTTGATGTGTGGCTGGGCGGTTTTCTTGAAAAAATGCAGGCGGACGATGTGCTGATGATAACGGCTGATCACGGCTGCGACCCATCAACGTCGTCAACCGACCATTCGCGCGAATATACGCCGCTTATCGTTTTCGGCGAAGCTGTTGAGCCGAAAAATCTCGGAACAATCGACGGCTTCGACAGCATCGGGAAAGCGGTTATCCGCGAGCTTGAAAAAAGCTGAACCGCCGCCGGATAATTAAGGCGGATACCGCTGCGGCGAAATTGGAAAGTTGTAAAATAAAATAGCCAAAAAGAAAGACTCATATTGAGAACT
>CAZAXM010000087.1:0-2292 GCA_964489095.1 uncultured Ruminiclostridium sp.
AGAGTTCTCAATATGAGTCTTTCTTTTTGGCTATTTTATTTTACAACTTTCCGTTGCTTTGCATTTCAATATATGATACGGCTGGATTTATGAAAAACGCTGCCGGTAAACGGCTCGCTTCAAGCGGCGTGCTATGTTTGCATATACCAAACGGGCTGTTGCAACACCAAATGCTGCAGCAGCCCGTTACCATTTTTTAACACCTTACGGTGTGTTTACAACGCCTGCGAAAAGCGCAGTACCGTCATCTCCTGTTATAACAAAAACAAAAGGACGATTAAGGTTAATCTCAACAATTTCGTCAGGCGGCATTGCCGATCCACACACCGCCATCATTGTGAACGCGGACGCAGTAACTCCCTCCTCATCTGCCGCAACACGAACAGAATGATTTACGCCGGAAACTAAAAGTCCGTTACTCTCATCGCTAAGCGGTGAAAAATCCGACTTATCTGCGTCGAAAACATCCGTAATACCGAGTGATCGAAGCTGTTTTGAAATATCGCCATTCCAGTTTACATCAAATTTCGGCATACTTAGCTCAACCTGAACGGCTTTATTGTCAAACTCATTTGCATTTTCAATCATATCATACAACTTTTCGTTCTCAAGCACATCGTCAGTTGTTTTTCCCTCGTCGGGGAGAATAAGCCACATTCCTCCACTTTCGGCAAGTCCGAGATATATCGCATTAAAGCCGTCTGTATAATAGAAATTTCGTGTAGCGGTACTATGCATAAAATCGCAGGTTGTATCACCATTCGGAGAATGGAATATATCGGGGGACGTATTTCGCCCATAAAATTCATTGTCCCATTTCGCACGGAAGTACATTGTTGAAACAAGCGAGATAACTGTGCTTGAATCAAGCCGCAGGTTCTTAGCGGACTCGCTTAAAAGACCGCCCGTCTGTGTATCGACCCAATTTTGCAGCGTTTTATCATACTCCTCACTTCCCATTTGTCCCGAAAAAGAATAGGCATAATAATTATCAGCGAGGTCCTTTAACGTATCACTTTTATAATCGAAATCATCACGAAGCCAGAGAGAATTTGCGATTGTACTCGTTACTGCGCCGTCCGAACAATAATTCGCGTTCCAAAGAGCGTTGGATATATCACGCTGCGCGGTTACATCACTTGTACCAAGAAGAGAAAGAATCTGATTCCGACTCTCTCCGTTTGTTATTTCCGAAAGCATACCTAGTGCCATATAAACGTTCGCGGGAGCGAAAAGCCGGTTTTCGTTTTGTTCCGATTTTAACATATCTGGCGCGGTTTTTCTGAAAAAGCTGTCAAGCTTCCCGGAATAATCAACACTATTCCCCTTGTCACGCTGCACGGAACGGTCAGTCCGCCACGCCGTATATGCCGCGTCAAAGCCATCTTCGTCCCATTCGCCGTCATCCGAAATGTAAGACCGTTCATCCGGATAACCTGCCATTTCAGGGTAAACTGGCGCGACAAGCGGTGCTATCACCGATTCTTTAAGCTGTTCAGCATCGGGAGTTTTAGAGTCAATTGTCTGCTCTGCGCAGCCTGTGAGCAATGTTCCGACAAGCAAAAGAGCCGAAGCGCGCTTTAATTTGTCATTCATATTATCATTCCTTTCGCTTATATATTCTTACCATTAACACTTCACATATATGGAAAAGGTTGCAATTATTCGCTGTGTGCATTGTCAAACGCTTTCTTAATATCCTGCGGGAGCTTATCGGGGATAAGCTCATGAAGGCGCTCGTCACTTCCCTCTTGTAAAGCCTGTTCATAATACCAACACTTAAATTTCAGCATATCTAGCACCTTATTAAGATGTTCAATTTCCTTTTCGACATTTTTCTTCTGGTTCCTGAACAGCTCAAGCCGCTGCTCGTAAGTAGAAGAGCCCTGTGCGCACCAGTCAATGAACTGACGTATACTTTTAATATCAAGTCCCGACCTCTTTAGACATTCAATCAGTCTAAGCGTCTCAATTTCGGTGTCGCTGAACCGTCGGATGCCGGAAACACGCTCCATTTTAGGGAAGAACCCTTCTTTATCATAATAACGGAGCGTTGAAACGGGCAGTCCAAACATTTCCGATACTTGTCCTATCGTATACATAAATACCTCCGAAAGTGATTTTTCCTGCCCTAATTATACTTTTTTCACAGCTTTTTGTCAAGTTATTCTGTAAAAGAAGCACGTTCGGATTTTCCTGCCATGCAAAAAAGCGGAGCAGCCCGCGCTGTTCCGCTTTTCGTTTTTACTTCTTCGCAGTTCTTGTCACCGTACCTGAAGCATACCACTTTCC
>CAZAXM010000088.1:0-2073 GCA_964489095.1 uncultured Ruminiclostridium sp.
TTCGCCGTTTTTCTTTTTGTCATCAAGGCGGATACGGCGGGTGGATTTATGCTTCTTTTATCCTTTTTGCGTTTTCCTTCTTTTTCATTGATTTTCCCGCGAAGATATGATATAATAAAATCGGACACTTGTAAACACGAAAGGAGCACAAAAAATGGTAAACGTTAAAGGAAGATGGGCGCTTATCACAGGCGCAGCAAGAGGAATTGGAAGGCTTACCGCAAAGATAATGGCTGAAAATGGCTGTAATCTTATTCTTCATAGCAGGACAAAAGAGCATTGCGACAAGGTACTTTCCGAGGTCAGGGCGATGGGTGTGGAGGCTTACACAGTTGCTGCTGAGCTGTCCAATCTTGACACCGTTCAGCGTATGCTTGACGAGATAGACGCGAAAGGAACACGGGTAGATATTGTTCTAAACAACGCGGGAATGCAGATAGCATACCGTACGGATTACTTCCATACTCCGGTTTCGGATTATACCGAAAGCTTCAAGATAAATACAATTGCACCTGCGATGATATGCTATCACTTTATGCCCAAGATGATTGAAAGAGGATTCGGAAGAATCGTAAATACGACTAGCGGTATCCGACTTGAACCGGAGCAGGCAGGCTACTCTGCGAGTAAAGCAGCGCTTGATAAAATTACAATCGACCTCGGCTCAAAAGTCGAAGGAACAGATGTTATGATAAACCTTACCGATCCGGGCTGGTGCAGAACTGACCTCGGTGGACCTAACGCACCTAATGCTCCCGAAAGCGCTATTCCCGGAATTGTAGTAGGCGCATTCGTTGATGATAAAAAATCGGGAAGATACCTTAACGCGCCATATTTCGCAGGACTTTCTCTTGAAGAGGCTGTTGCGAAGGCTGAAAGAGAATTTGACAGCCCTTACGGAAAATAAAGCAGATTCCGGCAGCTCTCCATTTATTGTTCAGATCACTTATCACGGCACTCAAACGTGTGCTGTGATTTTTTGATTCTTCAAGGGCGCTATATACTGCGCCGAACAATCTTACTGTAATTTAAAACAGCAATTTTCCGCATTTCAAAAGGCAAACGGTTCCCTGCCCTCGGCGGCGAGCCATTCAATATTTTTGTATTCAGACTCGGAAAGTGAGCCGCAGATATTGAGCGTATGCGTGAGTCCAATGCTTTCAAGATTGTCCGTGTTTTCGATCAGCGTATATCAGGCAAGGTTGTAGGTGAGATTGATTATATTTTTCAGTCCGTAACATATATCCGGCTCATCGCTGCAATTGATTGGTCTTTATCAATCAAAGAAACATCACAATGCTCAAAGCAATAACTTTTACAGCAATTGTATATGTACGAATGATGTAGTATAATAAAACTTGACACAATCCTCACACTAAAATATAATAAAAGGAAAAGGAGAGTGTCAAAATGGGACAGGTAAAACATTATGATCGAGAATACAAAGAGGAAGCGATAAAGCTCGCTGAAGAAAAAGGCTGCAAAAAAGCAAGTGAAGAGTTGGGAATATCCTATTATACGCTATATGATTGGATAAAGCAGGGGCGCAAAGGGAATCTACATATTGAAAAACGAACTGCTGGAAATGTTTCCAAACTTGAAGAAGAACTGCAACAGATTCGTCGAGCCAATAAGGAGCTTGCAAAAGAAAATAAGCGTCTTGAGGAAGAAAACGAATTTCTTGCGGAGGCGACCGCTTTTTTCGCAGCGAGCCGTCAGAAGTCTGCAAAAAAGAAAGAATGAAATTCATAGCTTTGAAAACCAAAGATGGATCAGAGCAAGGAAAAATTTCTTTCTATTGCAGGGTGCTTGAAGTAACAAGACAGGGCTTTTACGATTATCTGAAAAATCGTGACAAGCCCTGGAAATACGAAGCTCTGGCGGCTGAAATGATGGAGATCGTTAACGAAGATGAATGCAATGATACATACGGAAAAGTCAGAATGCGCGAGGCGCTTATGTTGAAGCGCCCTGATGGTGAGGGAGTTCCCAGCGAAAGCACGGTATATCGTGTGATGAATATAATTGACATTACACACAGACCGAAAAGAAAGCCTAACGGAATCACAAAGT
>CAZAXM010000089.1:0-1657 GCA_964489095.1 uncultured Ruminiclostridium sp.
TCCGAAACAGTGTTTTACGAAAAATAAAGAGTTCGGATTTGCACTATTTGGTGGAATCGGGGGGAGTCGAACCCCCGTCCGAAAACAAATCCACGCGTCTTTCTACACGCTTATTCAATCATTTAAATCTCCCGCAGGGTGCTCCGATTGACAGGATCACCCATTGGCAGCCCTTTAGTTACGGCAAGGGTTACAGGACGCTCACCCAAGACGTTGGCTGCTAGTCGACGCCCGAGTCGGAGCCGCAGCACTCTCCGAGCGGACGGAAGCTGCGCTTAGGCAGCTACTAATTCAGATCTATTGTCTGCGTTTAATTTTAAAGTGCCCTTTTTGAGGAGTTTAGGCGAACTCCGCGTGCTTAACGGGCTTCATTATCCCCGTCGAAACCTTTACGACCCCATGTGCAATACTTGCACACCCTGTTCCGCCTTTTAAAAGCTTTGGTTTAACCAATTCTTTCATCAACGGCGGGTTTGGAGCGGCTATAAAATGTTCGTAAAGCTGTTGTGAATGTGATTATACAACATTTCTCCGTATTTGTCAAGTACTTTCTTAAATTATCGCTTGACAATCATCGCCATTTTTCCTAGAGCGGCATTGTCGCTGCCGCATTAAGCCCTCCGTCCGCGATGTTGCCCGCAAGGTATTCGTAGTACGCCTGAGCGCTTATCATTGCCGCGTTATCGCCGCAGAGCGAAATCGGCGGGATATAAAGCGTTATCCCCTGTTTTTTACACCTGTCCGTCATCAGCTCGCGCAGGGTCGAATTCGCCGCAACGCCTCCCGCTAACGCAGCTGTTTTATACCCGTGATCCATCGCCGCGTGTACAAATTTAGAGGAAAGAATATCCGCAACCGTAAACTGGAACGACGCAGCAAGGCTGTTAATATCCACTTTCTCGCCCTTTTGTTCAGCGTTATGCACAAGATTTATAACATTCGTTTTAAGCCCCGAAAAGCTGAAATCATACGGATTTTCCGTTTTCGGGCGCGGAAGCTTATACATTCGTGAGTCGCCGCTTTTCGACGCTTTATCAATGTGTACACCGCCCGGATACGGAAACCCCATCGCCCGCGCCGCCTTGTCAAAAGCCTCGCCTGCCGCGTCGTCAAGCGTTCTTCCTATCGTTTCAAAACTTGTATAATCGTATACCCGCATAATATGGGAATGTCCGCCCGAAGCAGCAAGGCACAGATACGGCGGTTCAAGCTCCGCATGAGCGATATAATTCGCCGCGATATGCCCCTTTATGTGGTGAACAGGTATAAGCGGCTTTCCCGTCGCAAGCGCAAGCCCCTTAGCAAAATTCACCCCGACAAGAAGCGCGCCGATAAGCCCCGGCGCATACGTAACCGCAAGCGCGTCAAGCTCCTCAAGCGTTACTCCCGCCGCCGAGATTGCCTCGTCAACGACTGCTGTTATGCTCTCGCAATGCCGCCTGCTCGCTATTTCGGGTACAACTCCCCCGTAGAGCTTATGCTCCTCTATCTGGGTCGCAACAATATTTGAGAGAACGCGCCGCCCGTCCTCGACTACCGCCGCCGCTGTTTCATCGCACGAACTTTCTATCGCAAGTATTTTCATAGCTATTCTGACCTTCCTTTTCAATAAGGGGCTTGCCCCGTCATGTCACAAAAGTTGTGTAACGTGGCAAGG